>NC_020059.1:175000-482750 GCF_000330885.1 Rhizobium tropici CIAT 899 | reverse complement strand
CTGAGCTCGTTCAAGCTATATAATATGTTTCGCGACTGGGCGCCGATCTGCGTCACCATTTCGCGCTCGCATTCCCAATAACCGGCCTTGGCGATCTTCGAGCAAATATCGGAAATGCGGCTGCAGGACAGCGTAATATCGAGCAGGCCGCGATCGGAGTCACAATCCGGAGGCTCTCCCTCGCCGCAAATCTTGCCGCGCGCGGCGATCGGAGAGAAGCGCTCACCCAGAATGCGGACTTCGGCGAGAAGAACTTCGAGATACATCATATTGCCCTTGGAATATCGCCTGTGGTCAGCCGGTCTTGTTGAGGGTCTTCTTCAGCTCGTAGAGCACGTCGAGGGCGGCTCGCGGCGTCAGATCGTCGAGATCGAGCGTCTTCAGCCGTTCCTCGACCTTGGAGGGTTCGCGCCGGCCGACCGCCTCCTCCCGACGGACCGCCACCTGGAACAGCGGCAGATCATCGATGAGCTGGCTTGCCGGATTCTTGCGGTCGGCATCTTCAAGCCGCGTCAGAACGTCGCGGGCGCGCGCCACCACGGAAGCCGGCAGGCCGGCGAGACGCGCCACCTGGATGCCATAGGAGCGATCGGCAGCCCCCGGCCCGACCTCGTGCAGGAAGATGACGTCGCCATCCCATTCCTTGACGCGCATGGTGGCATTGGAAAGCCGCCCCAGCTTTTCCGATAACACGGTGAGTTCATGGAAATGGGTGGCGAAGAGGCCGCGGCATCGATTGGCCTCGTGCAGATGCTCGACGGCTGCCCAGGCGATGGAAAGGCCGTCGAAGGTCGCGGTGCCGCGACCGATCTCATCGAGAATAACAAGCGAGCGTTCCGTCGCCTGATTGAGAATCGCGGCCGTCTCGACCATCTCGACCATGAAGGTCGAACGGCCTCGGGCCAGATCGTCGGAAGCGCCGACGCGCGAGAACAGCCGGTCGACAATGCCGATATGGGCGGAAGCGGCCGGCACGAAGGAGCCCATCTGCGCGAGAATGGCGATCAGCGCGTTCTGGCGCAGGAAGGTCGACTTACCGCCCATGTTCGGGCCGGTCAGCAGCCAGATCGCGCCATCCTTGCCATCGGATTTCGGGGAGAGATCGCAATTGTTGGCGACGAACGGACCGCCGGCCTGACGGCGTAGCGCCTGCTCCACCACCGGATGGCGGCCGCCCTCGATGGCGAACATGCGGCTGCCATCGACGATGGGTCGGCAATAGGCCTGTTCCTCGGCAAGGAGCGCAAGCCCGGCTGCGACATCGATCACTGACAGCGCGCGGGCGCCCGCTTTGATCGCCTCGGCAGCGGCCACCACGGCTGCGACCATGCGGTCGAAGGCCTTGAGCTCGATTGCCAGCGCCTTGTCGGCGGCATTGGCGATGCGGCTTTCGAGATCGGCAAGTTCCGTCGTGGTGAAACGCATGGCATTCGCCATGGTCTGGCGATGGATGAAGCGCGCTTTGGCTTCGCTCGTATCCGTCATCGGACCCGCATTGCCGGCCGTGACCTCGATGAAGTAGCCGAGCACATTATTGTGCTTGATCTTCAGCGATTTGATGCCGGTTTCCTCGGCATATTGCAGCTGCAGGCCGGCGATGACACGGCGTGATTGATCGCGGAGTGCCCGCACTTCGTCGAGCTCGGCATTCGCCCCTTCCCTCAAGAAACCGCCGTCGCGTTTCAGCAACGGCAGCTCGTCGGCAAGTGTCGCGGCGAGCATGGCTTCAAGATCGGCGGGCAAGGCAACGAGCCCGGTCAATGCAGCCTTCAGCTCTTGCGGCAGAAGTGCAGGTCCGAGCATGCGGGCGAGATCGGCTGCTGCGGCCAGCCCCTGGCGGATCGCCCAGAGATCGCGCGGGCCGCCACGATCGAGTGCGAGGCGCGACAATGCGCGCGGCATGTCAGGCACATGCTTCAATGCCGCACGCAGATCGCTGCACAGCGACGGCTCCTCGGTCAGAAAACCGATCGAATCCAGACGCTCGTTGATACGGACAGGGTCGGTCAGCGGCGACATCAGCCGTTCGGCGAGAAGGCGTGCGCCGCCGCCGGTGACGGTGCGATCGATCGCCTTCAGGAGAGAGCCGTTGCGATCACCGGAGAGTGTGCGAACCAGTTCCAGATTGGCGCGGGTCGCGGGATCGATGAAGAGCGTCGAAGCGCCGCTTTCGCGCTCCGGCAACCCGAGCGGCGGACGCTCGGCAAGCTGGGTCTTCTCGACATAGGCAATCGCCGCTGCCGCAGCGGCGAGTTCGGCCCGGCTAAAGGTGCCGAAACCGTCCAGCGTCGAGACGCCGAAATAACGGGTGATGCGACCCTCGGCGCTGGCACTGTCGAACAGCACGGCCGGCTGCGGGACTGCCGTGCGGCCGAGAATGTCGAAAACCGGCTTCAATTCCGGATCGTGGAACATCGTATCCGGCAGGATCAACTCTCTCGGATCGATGCGCAGGATATCGGCGAGCAGCCTTGAGGCTTCCGTCTCCGCCAGGCGGAAGACACCAGTCGAAATATCGATCCAGGCGAGCGCCAGCTGCGGCTCGGCACCGCCGCGAATGCGTGTCAGAGCCATCAGATAGTTGGATTCGGAGGGCGAAAGCAGTTTTTCTTCGGTGATCGTACCTGGCGTCACCAGACGCACGACATCGCGCCGCACCACCGATTTGCCGCCGCGCTTCTTTGCCTCAGCCGGATCTTCCACCTGCTCGCAGACGGCGACGCGGAAGCCAAGGGCGATAAGCTTTTGCAGATAATCATCGGCGGCATGAACAGGCACGCCGCACATGGGGATATCCTGCCCCATGTGCTGGCCGCGCTTCGTCAGCGTGATGCCGAGCGCACGCGAGGCATCGACGGCGTCTTCGAAGAACAGCTCGTAGAAGTCGCCCATGCGGTAGAACAGAAGCGAACCGGGATTGTTCGCCTTGATCTCGATATATTGCTCCATCATCGGAGTGGCCGAGGCGCGGCTTTCCTCCGAGGCAAGCTCGGCGGCCGAGAAAGCATCGATGCTGGCGTTAATACGTTCGTTCACGGAGGTGCAGTTTTTCCAAAAAAATGAGGTGCCACCCTATCCGCGCGCCGCTATAGAAGACAACAGCTATCGGGCAAGAGGGACCGGTCGCCCACAGGAGGTTTGGAGGAACAATGGCTGACAGCAAGAGCAAGTCGCGTCCGGGAACGGGGATTACCGATCAGGAAGCACTGGACTTCCACAAGAACGGCCGCCCCGGCAAGCTTGAGATCAACCCGACCAAGCCGATGGCGACGCAACGCGACCTTTCCCTTGCCTATTCGCCCGGCGTCGCCGTCCCGGTGAAAGCGATCGCCGCCGATCCGGCTACTGCCTACGACTATACCTCGCGCGGCAACATGGTTGCCGTCATCTCCAACGGCACGGCCATCCTAGGCCTCGGCAATCTCGGCGCACTCGCCTCCAAGCCGGTGATGGAAGGCAAATCGGTCCTCTTCAAGCGCTTCGCCGACGTGGATTCGATCGATCTAGAGATCGACACCGAGAATGTCGACGAATTCATCAACTGCGTGCGCTATCTCGGCCCCTCCTTCGGCGGCATCAATCTGGAAGATATCAAGGCACCCGACTGCTTCATCATCGAGCAGCGCCTGCGCGAGCTCATGGATATTCCCGTGTTCCATGACGACCAGCACGGAACCGCCATCATCGCCGCCGCCGGCCTGATCAACGCGCTCGAACTGACCGGCCGCGACCTCAAGACCACCAAGCTCGTCTGCAACGGCGCGGGCGCTGCCGCCATCGCCTGCATCGAGCTGATCAAGTCGATGGGCTTCAATCCGGAGAACGTCACCCTTTGCGACACGAAGGGCGTGATCTATCAGGGCCGCAGCGAGGGCATGAACCAGTGGAAGTCGGCTCATGCGGTCAAGACCGACAAGCGCACGCTGGCGGAAGCGATGAAGGGCGCCGACGTCGTGTTCGGCCTGTCGCAGAAGGATGCCTTCTCCGAAGACATGATCCGCTCCATGGCCGACCGGCCGATCATCTTCGCCATGGCCAATCCCGATCCGGAAATCACGCCGGAGGAAGTCGCCCGCATCCGCGACGACGCCATTATGGCGACGGGGCGCTCGGACTATCCGAACCAGGTCAACAACGTTCTCGGTTTTCCCTATATCTTCCGTGGCGCGCTCGACGTGCGCGCGACCACCATCAATGACGAGATGAAGATCGCCGCCGTCAACGCGCTGGCGAGCCTTGCGCGCGAAGACGTGCCCGACGATGTCGTCGCCGCCTATCAGGGCGCAAGACCGCGCTTCGGCGCGCAATATATCATCCCCGTGCCCTTCGACCCGCGCCTTATCTCGGCAATCCCCGTAGCTGTCGCAAAAGCCGCGATCGAGAGCGGCGTAGCGCGCCGCGAAATAGCAGACATGGAAGCCTATGCACGCGAACTGTCGGCCCGGCGCGATCCGATCGCCTCGACGCTGGCGCAGCTCTACGAGCGCGTCCGCCGGCATCAGAAGCGCATCGTCTTTGCCGAAGCGGAAGAGGAGCAGGTCATGCGCGCCGCTCTCTCCTACGCCAATCAGGGGCTTGGCACCGCCATCCTTCTCGGCCGCGAAGATCTGATCCAGGCGACCGCCGAACGCGCCGGCATCGATCTCAACCGCCCTGGGCTTGAGATCGTCAATGCCCGCATCTCGAAGCGGGGCGATGCCTATATCGATTATCTCTATGCCCGGCTGCAGCGCCAGGGCTACCTGTATCGTGACGTGACCCGCCTGATCCATAACGACCGCAATCACTTTGCCGCCTGCATGGTCGCGCTGGGCGATGCCGACGGCATGGTGACGGGCGTCACCCGCAACTATTCGACCGCGCTCGGCGACGTGCGCCGCTGCATCGACGCCAAGCCGGGTCACCGGGTCATCGGCATATCGATCGTGCTTGCGCGCGGCCGAACCGTCTTCGTCGCCGATACCGCCGTGCATGACATGCCGACCTCCGAAGAACTGGCCGATATCGCCGAGGAAGCTGCCGGCTTCGCACGGCGCATGGGCTATGAGCCGCGCGTCGCCATGCTCGCCTATTCCACCTTCGGCCACCCCCCGGGCGAACGCTCCGAGCGCGTGCGTGAAGCAGTGAACATTCTCGACAAGCGCTATGTCAATTTCGAATTCGATGGCGAAATGGCGGCCGATGTGGCGCTGGACCGCAAGCTCATGGAAAGCCTCTATCCCTTCTCGCGGCTATCCGGACCGGCAAACGTGCTTGTCATGCCCGCTTTCCACTCTGCGGCGATTTCCACCAAGATGCTGCAGGAGCTCGGCGGCTCGACGGTCATCGGGCCGCTGCTCGTCGGCCTCGACAAGCCGGTGCAGATCACATCGATGGGCGCCAAGGATTCCGATATCGTCAACATGGCCGCCATCGCGGCCTATGGTGCGGGGTCGTAGACGCTACCTTATGAAATTGAGCCGGCGACCCAACAAAGGTGATGGGCTCCGACGTCAATTCGGTGTAAAATAGCGAGATGAGTGAGGCCCAGGTCCTGTTCGGAGTGCTGCGCCATTCTGCGCAGCCTGACATTGTCGATGCTATCGAGCGGCTCGTCCTTGAGGCACCCGACCGCAAGCTTAACCGTGTGAATGCGCTCGCCTTCGCCGCCGACCATAGCTTCGATGAAGAGCAGACTATCAATGCCTTCCTGCACGCGTCGCGCCTTGGCCTGTTCGAGATGTCGTGGAATGTTCTTTGCCCCGGCTGCGGCGGGGTATTGGATGCCAATACCTCGCTGAAAACCGTGCAAAGCGATACCTATAACTGTACGCTTTGCGCAGCCGGCTACGAGCCGACGCTCGATGAGATGGTGGAAGTCACCTTCACCGTCAGTCCGCGCGTGCGCCACATAGAAGCGCACAATCCGCACGACCTGCCGCCCCTTGAATATTTCCGCCAGATTTATTGGGGCTCGGGCATCGACCTTCCCGACGAGGGTTACGAAGAGAAAGTCGATCAGTTCGTTCTGGAATCGCTCGAGCTGCCGGCCGGCGAGAAAGCAGTGATATCGCTTCAATTGCCGGCGGAATTCACCATCATCTTCGAGCCTGTCACGCATGCGGCGCAATTTCTTGACGTGAAGGGAGAGCCGTCTAGGGAAAGGCAGGCCCTCTCAATCGTTTTCGATCGCATGCATCGCCATAGCGAGGCCATCGAATTGCGGCCTGGCCCCTTGCGCATCCAGATGGAGAACCACACGAACCTTCGCGTGCTGCCATCGATCTGCGTGGCAAACGAGGCTCTGCACACGCTGCTTGGACAGCGCCGGCCATTTCTGACCGCCAAGCACCTGCTTTCCAACCAGACCTTCCGTGACATCTACCGCACGGATACGATCGACATCGATCAGCGACTGAAGATCACCAGCCTCACCTTTCTGTTCACCGACCTGCGCGGTTCCACGGAATTATACGAAAGGGTCGGCGATCTCGCTGCCTTCGATCTGGTCAAGACCCATTTCGGCATCCTGCATGAGATCGTGGCGGCGGAGGCGGGTGCCGTCGTCAAGACGATAGGCGATGCGGTCATGGCGACGTTCCCGACGCCGGATCGGGCGCTCACCGCGGCGATGCGGATGCGCGAGGCCATGCTCAGCCTCAACAACGAGCGCGGCAACGACGACCTTCTCCTGAAAATCGGCATCCACGAGGGGCCGTGCATCGCCGTGAGCCTGAACGAACGGCAGGATTATTTCGGGCAGACGGTCAATATCGCATCCCGCGTCCAGCATCTCGCCACATCACGCGAGATATTCGCAACCAGCTCGGTGCTCGATCATCCTCGCGCAGCCGAGCTGATGACGAGGCGCGGCCTCACGCCGCAATCGCATCATGTCGCGCTGCGCGGCATCACCGACGCGATCGATATTTTTGCGATCCCTTAATATTATCAGCTAGCGAAGCGTCCGGCATCCGCGCCGTAATAATTGACGTAGCGGTCCGAAATGCTGGCGATCGGCAGGACGATCAGAACATCCGTGGTGTTGAAGGCCTGATCGACGACGGCAGTCGAGCCGACCATGGCGCCAAGGCGCAGATAGCCCTTGATCAAGGGCGGCATCGCCATCAGCGCTTTCTTCGGATTGATGGCCTCGACCGGCATCAGGTCCATGGTCCGGGCGAGCGACGGCAAAGCACCGACGGCCCAGTCATCCTTGGCGACAACATTGTGATAGAGAAAGGACAAGGCGAGCGCGTGCTGTTCCGGCAGGACACCGGGGAAGGAGGCACAACCGATCATCGCGCCCATGCCGTGCTTCAGCGCATAGGCCCAATTGCCCTGCCAGAGCAGCTCGACCGTGCGCTTGTTGCGGTAATCCGGAAGCACGCAGGAGCGACCGAGTTCCATGAAACGTTTATCGGGATGACGGGCAAGCAGCGCGTCGATGTCGAATTCCGATGACGAATAGAAGCCGCCATTTGCCATGGCCACTTCCTGGCGCAGCAGGCGGTAGGTGCCGACGATCTGGTCTTCCGGATCGCCTTCGATCGAGCGATCCAGCACCAGAAGATGGTCGCAAATGGCGTCCCAGCTGTCGACGTCGCGTTGACGACGCATGGCGTCAGCCGGAAGTTGCGCGTTCATCTCCTCGACGAAAACGCGGTAGCGTACGGCCTGAGCGGCATCGATTTCGCGCGCCGTGCGGGCAAGGCGCGTTTCGAGATTTCCGATGCGTCCGAGCACATCGCTGGCAACCGGCTCAACCGTTGCCTTTGAAGACTGAACCATTTCGCCCTGAGCTTCGCGATTCAAGATTTCGATGGACATGGCGATTCTCCCCCTACGGGCCGATATAGCGCCATAAACCAAATTCGTGCGACAGGAAAGTGACACGCAGCTTTGCTAAAAGCAAGAACCGTGCCCATTGCAATTTTTCGAATAGGCGCGCCATCCCCAACTTAGCGGCCGCAAATGCCACAAGTTGAACCTTCTCGCCGCCCTCTATCGAACATTGATGAGCCGGCTTCCTTGTTCTTCGCTCGAAGATCGAAAATACTTTTCAGGCGCGTTCGAAAACCGATCGCGACAGGCCCTTCAGCACCGTCTTCAGCTTCTCCGGGTCGACCGGCTTGATGATGACGGCATCGGCGCCGGCCAGCAGCGCCTGCCGGCGGATCGAATCGCGGCTGTCTGCGGTCAGCACGACGATCGGCAGCGAAGGAAGGCCATGCCTGCGTTCATGGGCCCGCAGTTGCGCAAGCACGGCCGCACCCGTGCCGCCCGGCATGTTGAAATCCGTGACAAGTACCTCCGGCCGCGTTTCGAGCTTTTCGATGCGGGCTCGAAGGCCATCGAAATCCTCGACGAGGCGGACCCTGTGGCCGGCCTTGGAGAGCATGGCCCGAACCAGCATCGCGTTGACCGGGTCATCCTCGCCCAGCAGGATATCGAGCGCACGGTCCTCCTCCGCCTCCGGCGTCGTTATGCCGATCTCGGAAACGGCCTCGATCAAGGCGTCGCGTCTCTCCATGCCGCGCATGCGGCCTCTCATCACATCAATCAGCGACTGCTCGCGCAGCGGGCGGATGAGCCAGGCATCGAAAAGATCGAGCGGATGGGTGTTGCGCTCCTCGGGATTGACGAGAAAGATCTTGCGCAGCCGAGGCACCGCAAGCGCATTTCCCTCGCTGAAATACCAGGGCGCCATGCGATGATCGACGATGAGATCGGTCCATACCCCACCCTCGCCCATCGGGAAGGACGGCAGAAGATCGTCCATGTCAGCGGGGCCGATCAGCCTGCAGCGCCCGCCGAGCGTCTGTATTGTTCGCATGATGGCCGTGCTTGCCGCCCCTTCGGGAGCGAGCAGGAGGATACGAGAGCCCCTGAGCATGGTATTGCGCCGGTCGTATCCGTCCCCTCCGGCAACCAAGCCGACCGGGAAGGAGATGACGAACTCGCTGCCCTTGCCGCGCTCGCTCGCCACGCTGAGCCCTCCGCCGAATTCGCGCAGGATGCGGGCTGAGATTGCAAGGCCGAGGCCGGTGCCGGCGCTTCTTTCCACCGTGGTACCGGCTTGCTCGAACTCGCCGAAGACGCGGGCCTGCTCCTCCTCAGTCATGCCAGGACCGCTGTCGCGCACCGATATCGTCAAATCCCGGCCATTGAGATCGACGCTGACAAGTACACCGCCGGTCTGGGTGAATTTCACCGCGTTGCCGATGACATTGAACAGGATCTGGCGCAGCCGAGCGGGATCGAACTCCAAGTTCTCCGGAACATCGGCCGCAACGCTTGCAGCGATTTCTATGCCCTTTTCATGGGCGCGATGGGCGAGCATCTCGATGACGCCTTCCAGCAGCGGCCGTAAAGCCTCCTGCCGTGGATGCAACTGGAAGCGACCGACTTCGATCGTGGAGAAATCAAGGAGATCCTCGACCAGCTGCACCAGCGCGTGACCCGATTGGCGAATGCCGGTAAGATAATTTGCCTGCTCCAGGGTCAACGACGTCTGGGCGAGCAGATGGTTCATGCCGAGAATGCCAGACAGCGGCGTGCGGATCTCATGGCTGACGGTGGCGAGCAGGCGGGATTTGGCGGCGCTGTTATACTCGGCCTTCAATCTGGCGTCTTCGCGCAGGCGCGCAGCCTGCCGCTCCTCCGTCACGTCGCGCGCGATGCTCTGTATGCATAATTGCCCCGTCGTCGCGTCGCGGAACATGACATCGTGCCAGGCAAAAATGCGCCGCCCCTCGGGCGTTGCGATTTCCGCATCCTGATGCTTCGCGCCGGTGACCGTACGGAATACCAGGCCGGTCTCTTCAAGCGTCAGGCCCTCCGGATGCGGCCTGCCGGTCAATCGGCTGAACGTGGCATTGGCATGCATAATCCGCCGGTCGATGCTGCGTGTGACGGTGATATCGCCGAGCGCATCATGGATGGTGGCAAGGAGATTGGCACTTTCCCTGTGCTCCCACAGGCGATCATGCTCGCTCTCGCTGGCATCGGCAGCAGCAATCTCGAGCCTACCTGCAGCGCCTCGGGCTTTGACGATGCCGGCAGCGGCAAGCGCAAGGGCCACAAGGCCAAACACGCCCGCGAGCAACAGCGGACCTCCGGTAAAGCCAATCGCCAGAAAGGCTGCCCCAGCGACAAGACCGCCGCCATTCAACCAGTGGCCCAGCAACGACCGGGCCTGCGCGGGCGGTGGCGATTGCTGCCCCGCCTCACGCGTTATTGCCGATTTTACAAGCGACGACTCGTCGGCGGCCGGCCCTTCGCTCGGTCCTGTTTGGTCGTGAACTGCCGCGGCGGCAAGCTTTTCCTGCAGATCTGCCAGAGTGCTCATGCTGTCTGGCTATCATGGGCAGTCTTCCCGATGCCTTCAGGGATTCGATAGAATTTTACGCTTTTGCCTTTTTCGGCATGAGAAGCTCGTCGAGAATGACGCAGCCTGCGCCGACGGTGATGAAGCTGTCGGCAAGATTGAAGACGGCGAAAGACCACGTCTGCGTATGAAAGAGGATGTAATCGATCACGTGGCCATAGAGAAAGCGGTCGAGTAGATTGCCGAGAGCGCCGGCGATGATTAGGGCAAAGCCCGTATGCGCCAGCCAGCGGTGATCGGGCGTGCGTCGCCAGAGCCACAGCACGAAGGCAACGATGACGAGCCGCATCCCGACGATGAACCAGCCATCCATGCCCGACAGCATCGAGAAGGCCACGCCGAGATTATAGGTACGATAAAGGGCCAGCATCGGGATGACCGGCACCATTTCCTGTAAGGGAAGCCAGTTGTCGACCATGATCTTGATGGCCTGGTCGAGAACAACGGCAACCACGATGAAGATCAGGATTGGCAGGGGCCGCGAAAACAGGGCTGGCTTTGCAGTCGGCCGTTCGTGGGTCTCGCTTTCGGTCATCGGGTCTCGCTCAGGGTCAGGATATGGCGGCGGGCTTCGAACAGCATGACTGCCGTCGCGACCGCCAGATTGAGGCTGTCGGCGCGGCCGGCCTGCGGGATGCGGGCGAGCGCATCGGCCTCTTTCGCCAGGGCATCCGGCAGGCCGGACTGCTCGTTGCCCATCAGGATGACGACGGGCTTCTTCTTGTAATCGATGGTGCGGTAATCGACCGCGCCAGCCAGATGGGTGGCAAAAACGGAAACCTCAGCCTTCTTCTTCCAAGCCAGGAACTCTTCCGGCGTCGCCTTGACGACAGGAACGGCGAAGACCGAGCCCATGGTGGCACGTACGGTTTCCAGCGAAAAGGGATCGGTCGTCTCACCGACGAGGATGACGCCGGAAGCGCCGGCCGCATCGGCGGTGCGGATGATCGTGCCGAGATTGCCGGGATCGCGGACGCGGTCGAGCGCCACCCAGGTTTCGCCCGTCTTCGGCTTGACATCCCGAAGCTGCTGCCAGCGCTGCTCGAAGACGCCGACCACCATCTGCGGATTGTCGCGGCGGGTGATCGAACCGATGACCTTTTCGCTGACCTCAAGCACCAGCCCGCCGGCCGCCACCGTCTTGGCGGCCACCTGTTCGACGAGAGGCTTGCCCTTGGCGGCCTTGGCATAAACAAGCGTGCGGATCGTCCAGCCGAGTTCGAGCGCGTCGATGACGAGCTTCAGCCCTTCGGCGAGGAAGGCGCCGCTTTCCTCGCGGGACTTCTTGACCGTCAGCGCCTTGATGTCCTTGACGATCGGGTTGGCAAGCGAGGTGACCTCCTTGACCTGTCCGACCTTGCGCGGGCCGTCATTGCGGAAATCCTGGTTCATTTCGGCACCCAGCGGCTGAAGAGAGAGGTGGAAAGCGCCCTGCCCGGCGTGCGGCCATCAAGGCCGGCCTCGCGGATCACGAGTTCGCCGGATTCGACCGCGCCGCCGGCGCCGCGCATGGTCTCGCGCATCAGCTCATGGATCGAGTAGAAGCTGGCGCGGATGGAATAGGCCGTCAGCACGAGGCCGAGCGCCTTCGGCGACAGGATTTCGCGGCAGATATCGAGCATCAGCGGCAGGTGTTCGAACAGGTGCCAGACCTCGCCGTTCGGGCCGCGGCCGAACTTCGGCGGATCGGTGAGGATGATATCGTATTTGTTGCCGCGCCGCTCTTCGCGGAGGATGAACTTCATCGCATCCTCGCAGATCCAGCGGATCGGCAGTTTTTCCATGCGGCCCAAGGCCTGGTTTTCCCGCGCCCAGCCGATCGCCTTCTTGGACGCGTCAACATGGGTCACTTCCGCACCAGCAGCGGCTGCCACCAGGGAGGCAACGCCGGTATAGCCGAAGAGGTTCAGGACCTTGAGCGGCCTTTTCGCCGTCTCTACCTGCTCCTTCATCCAGGCCCAGTGCACGATCTGCTCCGGAAAGACCCCGACATGTCGGAAGGCGGTGAAGCGGCCGAGGAAATCGACGCCAAGTAATTGCAGCGGCCAGGTCTCGCCGAGCGCTTCGCGCGGAAAACGCCAGCGGCCCATGCCGTCCTCGTCCGTATCGCCAGTGAAAATCGCATCGGCATTGTCCCAGACATGCGCGGCGAGCGATGGCGGCCATAGCGCCTGTGCTTCCGGCCGCACGATGCGATAGGGACCGTATTGTTCGAGCTTGAGGCCATTACCGCTGTCGATCAGGTGGAAATCGCCGGCACCGAGCGACTCGAGAATGACAGGCACGCGCTCCATCGGCCTCTCGCCGATTCGGGCGATCAGCGGACGTTCCGGCGCTGCGGAAGCGGTCGCCGCATCGCGCGGCTCGATCACCCGCTCGCCATGATCACGCGAAGGCTTGGCTGGCCTCGAAGCATGCGCGGGCTTTGCCGGCGGCTTGCCGGGCATATCACGCCGGGGTTTTGCCCCGAGACCGCCCGTGGTTTTCTGGCCGGGCCGGCTTTCCCTATGTTTCACCATGCTTGTCTCAAAATTGATATGTGCGTGCAAATAGCATCTGGCCGCCACTTGGCAAAGCGCTTTCCGATCTGCGATGATCCATGCACAAAATGTCACATTGGGAGGATTGCGCATGGACATGACCGGCGAGGAGCGGATCGCAGCACCCAGGGACGCCGTATGGGCGGCGCTGAACGATCCGGAGATCCTCAAGCAATGCATCCCGGGATGCCAAAGCCTGGAAAAGATCTCGCCGACGGAACTGACCGCGACCGTAAAGCTGAAGATCGGCCCGGTTTCCGCCTCTTTCAATGGCGAGGTCAAGCTTTCCAACATCAACGCGCCAGAAAGCTACACGATTTCAGGCGAGGGAAAGGGCGGAATTGCCGGTTTCGCCAAGGGCGGCGCCGACGTCGTGCTCAAGGAAGACGGCGACGAGACCATCCTGCAATACGAGGCGAAGGCGCAGGTCGGCGGCAAGATCGCGCAGCTCGGCTCGCGGCTGGTCGATTCGAGCGCCAAGAAGCTGGCACAGCAGTTTTTTTCCGATTTCACCGCGGCGATCAACGGTCAGTCCGGCGCCTGATTGCCGAGCGCATATTTGGCGCCCATATAGTCGATCATGACATCGAAATCTCAGACATGGGCCGTCCGGCCCGCACGCGAACAGGACATGCAGACGCTCGCGGAGATTTACCTCCAGGTCCGCCGCGAGACATTCCGCTGGGTCGACCCCGATCGCTTTATACTGGAAGACTTCGCCACTCAGACGAATGGCGAGCGTCTGTTCGTCTGCGAAGATGAGCATGGCACGGTCGCCGGCTTCGCCGCGATTTGGGAGCCGGACGACTTCATCCACATGCTCTATATACTGCCGGCCTTCCAGGGCCGTGGCGCGGGCAAGGCACTACTGGCCGCACTGCCGGATTGGCCAGGGCGCCGCTATCGGCTGAAATGCCTGGTCAAGAACATCCGCGCCATGGCGTTCTACAGGATGCTCGGCTTCGAGATCATCGGCGACGGCGCGTCGCCGGAAGGGGATTATAAAGAGATGCGGCTCGGCAACGCCGCTTCACTTTGACGGCAGCTGCCCGACGATCTCTTCGGCGCGCGTGCGATGCTTGTCCGCTTCAGCCTGCCAGCGTACAGCCTCGCGCGACTGGTTACGCGCGCGCTTGCGATGCTTTCCCTGATTGACCCAAGTGACCGCGGCACCGACGATCATGCCGAGGATCAGTGCCACAAACAACAGCACGAACAGGGGCGCATTCAGCGACAGTACCTGATCCTCCGGCCGAAAGGGATTGAGCGCCAAAGTGACGGATTGCCTGTTGGCAACGCAGAATATGATGAGGATGATGCCGAGCGGCAGCAATATCAGCAGATTGACGATCTTCTTGGCCATTGCGCAGCTCCTTTGTCCGCGGCCATGAGTGCCACGCACCCAAGCCACCTTCAGCCGCAGAATAGAAAAGAGGCGGCTGAATTCAAGTGCCACCGCGTCGCGGCACAATCATGTCCGACAACTATTTTCGTCGGCGCATTTGGGAAAACTCGGCCGGAATGGCCCGATCAGTTGTCGTCTTCCTCATCGTCGCCGGCGCCCGGATTCAGGCGCTCGCGCAATTCCTTGCCCGTCTTGAAGAAGGGAACCCATTTTTCCTCGACGAAGACGGTATCGCCGGTGCGTGGGTTGCGACCGGAGCGTGAAGGCCGGTTCTTGACGGAAAAGGCACCGAAGCCGCGAAGCTCAACTCGGTTTCCCGCTGCGAGCGCATCGGTGATCTCATCCAAGACAGCATTGACAATATTTTCGACGTCGCGGTGATAGAGATGCGGGTTGCGGGCGGCAACAATCTGCACCAGTTCCGACTTAATCACAGCTATCCCCTTAAATCATTGATTTATCAATTGGCTGCACCCTGCCAAACAGAAAGCAGGCCGTCAAGAAACAACTTATCGGTCATGATTTTCTGGAGGCTCTCTCCTTTAATAAAATCATCATAACCGAGGCGATTTAGCAACCAGGAAGCGGCACCCGGCCAAAAGAAGGACGAAGTTTTGTCTTCCGGCTTCCAATCGACGATCGGCAGGTCCTTCTTGACCTTGCGCGTTTCGAGATAGGCAAGGATTTCGTCCTCGCCGCCGAGCGTGTCGATCAGCTTGTTCTGCAGCGCCTGGCGGCCGGTGAAGATGCTGCCGTCGGCAAGCTTCAGCACCTGATCGCGCGGCAGCTTGCGGCGCTCGGCGACCAGATCCACGAACCAGGCGTAGCTGTCCATGACCATATTGCGGATCATGTTCTTGGCGTCTTCGCTGGCGGGATGGAACGGCGACGGTTCGGCCTTCAGCGGTGCCGATTTGATCTCGTCGAGCGAAACGCCGACCTTGTCGAGCAGATCCTTGACCTGCGGATACTGAAAGATGACGCCGATCGACCCGGTGATGGAGGTATCGCCCGCAACGATATCGTCGCCGGCTGTCGCGATCATGTAGCCAGCCGAGGCCGCGACGGTGCGAATATCCGACACGACCGGCTTCTTGGCGGCGACCGCGCGGATCGCCTTGAATATCCGCTCGCCACCATAGGTCGTTCCGCCCGTCGAGGAAATCGACACGATCAGCGCCTTGACCTGGTCATTGTCGCGGATCTTCTTCAGCCGCTCCAGAAGCTCCGGATCGTCCTGGATGAGCCCGGAAATCTTGACGCGGGCGATCTGCGGACCGCGCGCATCGGGCAGATCGGCAGAGACGAAGCGATAAAACGCAAAGCCCAATGCCACCACGAGCAAAACGGCAACAATGCGCCAGAAACCGAGCTTGCGGCGCAATTGTCGCCGATCCGCGATTGCAGAACTGTCCATCACGCCTTATTTCTCCCCGCAACAAATTGAAAGCACTGCAAACCGGATGTATGACACCTTGAAACGGGCACAATCCTCAGAGAAAAGCGTTTCCCGTTTTCGATGTCGTCGGCGGGACGTCGCTCTGTCGTTCATCAGATAGGACATCGCCCGACCTGATGAAACCGGCCGATGGCATATTTTCTGCTAAAATTCGCCCATGGCAGGAAAAAATCCATATTGGCAAGCCAGTGCAATAATGCGAAACGATCCGATAGGCTTTTTGGCACAGCCTCGCATAGCGTGAATGCGGTTTTCCGGATCATAGAAGACGGACCAGTTGCATGCTCAATACGATCGAGCCCCCCGGCGAGGCAATGCGCTCGGTGCCGGAACGGAACGCGTATAAAGACGCGATTTTCCACTCTAACCGCGTGAAGCGGCTGAGAGTGCTGTTGCCGCTTGCCGCCGTCGTGGTCTCGCTCCTGTTTATCGTCGTCTCGGTCATCCGCGCCTATCTGCCCGCCGACATCCGGATCGAGGGTGCCAAGATCGAGGATGGCAAGGTGGTCATGGAGCGCCCTGCCATATCCGGCCGCAACAAGGATGGCATCAGCTATTCGCTGCTTGCCGAAAAAGCGCTGCAGGATATCAAGAACCCGAATATGATCACGCTCAAGACCATCAAGGCATCCATGCCGGTCAATACGGATGTGATCGCCCACGTCACGGCCCAAAGCGCGGATTTCGATCGCCAGGCCGATACGCTGAAGCTGACCGAACCCTTCACCATCATTATGGACAACGGCCTGCACGCGGAATTCAAGACCGCCTTCCTGGACGTGAAGAAGGGAGACCTTTCCAGCCAGGATCAGGTCGCAATCAGCCGAGGCGGTATGTCGGTTGTTGCGCGTTCGCTCAAGATGACGGATAAGGGGAGCGTAATCGAATTCGACGGGCAGGTTCGGATGAACATCGAACCCACCACTCTCCATAATTCAGATAGCCAACAGAAGCCGGGCGGTTCATGACAAAGTATTGGCCTAATTCAATTTTCAATTCCGGCTTGCGCAAGGCAGGCCTTCTCTGTGCCTTTGGCGCCGCAGCATTCTTCGCCGCTGCCGAGGCCGGCGCACAGTCGACGACCAGCTCGATGCCGGGCCTTGCCCTTTCCAAGGATCAGCCGATCCAGATCGAAAGCGACAAGCTGGAGATCCACGACCAGGAAAGCCAGGCCGTATTCACCGGCAACGTCAAGGTCGTGCAGGGCACGACGACCATGCAGGCCGGCAAGATGACGGTCTTCTACAAGAAGAAGCAGGCGGGTGACGCCAAGCAGCCCGACAATCCGGTCGCGAAGGTGGCCAAGGAACAGAACCAGTCGCTGGTGTCTGGCGATGCCAACATCGACCACATTCTGGTCAACGACAAGGTCTACCTCGTTTCCGGAACGCAGACGGCGACGGCGGAGGACGGCTCCTTCGACATGACCAACCAGCTTGCCATCCTCAAGGGCAAGAAAGTGGTTCTGACTGACGGGCCGAACGTTTTCACCGGCTGCCAGCTTACCGTGCACATGGCGACAGGCGAAGCCCAGTTGGATTCCTGCGGCGGCCGCGTCCAGATCCAGCTCGACCCGAAGTCGCAGCAAGTGCAGCAACAACAAAAGAAAAACTGATACCGGTCCCCTCGTGACGACATCGACAACTTCCACCTTGCCCGGCGTGCCCGGGCCGTCTTCTGCGGCATCCGGCGCACCGGCCGCCGACAAGGCACGCTATAAAGGCACGCTGATCGCCCGCGGCCTCACCAAGACCTACGGCAGGCGTCGCGTCGTGAATGGCGTTTCGCTGGTGGTACGGCGTGGCGAGGCTGTTGGCCTGCTGGGGCCGAACGGCGCCGGCAAGACAACCTGTTTCTACATGATCACCGGGCTGGTGCCGGTCGATGAGGGCACGATCGAAATTGACGGCAACAACGTCACGTCGATGCCGATGTACCGCCGTGCGCGGCTCGGCGTCGGCTACCTGCCGCAGGAAGCCTCGATCTTCCGCGGCCTGACCGTTGAAGAAAACATCCGCGCCGTGCTCGAGGTCCATGAAAAGGACAAGACGAAGCGGGAGCGCAAGATCGACGAATTGCTGGAAGAGTTCCACATTCGCAATCTGCGCACGGTGCCGGCGATCGCACTTTCGGGCGGCGAACGGCGCCGCCTCGAAATCGCCCGCGCGCTGGCGACCGACCCGACCTTCATGCTGCTCGACGAGCCTTTCGCCGGCGTCGACCCGATTTCGGTCGCGGATATCCAGAACCTTGTGCATCATCTGACCGCACGCGGAATCGGCGTGCTGATCACGGACCACAATGTTCGCGAAACGCTCGGCCTGATCGACCGCGCCTACATCATCCATGCGGGTGAGGTGCTGACCCACGGCAGGGCGAACGATATCGTCAGCAACCCTGAAGTACGCAAGCTGTATCTGGGTGACAATTTCAGCCTCTGATAGGCTGAAATGCCATCTTCCAATCCGCCAATATTAGCGGATGCTACCGCGCGCCGGAAATTTACTTCGGCTTCACAGTTCCGCTTGACCAAATCCAATAAAAAAGCAATTTTTGGGCCAGTTGGAATTTCGCGAGAATTTTAGTGATAAAAGACGCGGATTCCCGAGGAGTTCAAGGGGAGTCCCGCGTCCGCCATGGCACTATCGGCCAATCTTTTCCTGCGCCAAAGCCAGAGCCTGGTGATGACACCGCAACTGATGCAGTCCATCCAGTTGCTGCAGATGACGCATTTCGAGCTCACCCAATTCATCGCGCAGGAAGTCGAGAAGAATCCGCTGCTGGAATTTGCGTCAAATGACGAGGATCTAGGCAGTACCAGCGACCGTGAGCCGAAGGACGAACGGTTCGAGGCCATGGAGGAAACCCATGGCGAGGATGGCTCCGGACGCGATGCCGGCGACCTTGCGAGCGACTGGTATGAGAGTGACAATACCGGCAATGCCAACCGGCTGAGCGACGAGCTCGACACCAATTTCGGCGATATCTTTCCTGACGACGGCAGCCCGCAGCGCGCCGATGCGCCGGAGCTGCTCAGCCAATGGAAGTCCATGCCAGGGGGGGAAGCCGGTGAGAGCTATGATCTAGACGACTTCGTCGCCGGCCAGGTGTCGCTGCGTGATCATCTGAACGAACAGATCCCATTTTCGCTTCCCGCCATGGCCGATCGGCTGATTGCCCAGCATCTTGTCGACCAGCTCGACGACACCGGCTATCTGCGCGCCGAGCTCAACGAAACGGCCGAACGGCTCGGCACAACGCTTGCCGATGTGGAACGGGTTCTGGACACCCTGCAGCAGCTCGATCCTCCCGGTGTCTTTGCCCGCTGCCTCAGCGAATGCCTGGCGATCCAGCTTCGGCAGAAGGATCGCTTCGATCCCGCCATGGAGCGACTGATCGAAAACCTTGAACTGCTCGCGCGGCGCGATTTTGCTACGCTGAAGCGGGTCTGCGGTGTCGATGAGGAAGATCTGCTCGACATGATGACGGAAATCCGTCAGCTCAACCCCAAGCCCGGCAGCGGTTTCGAGACCGAGATATCGGAGGCGATCATGCCCGATATCGTCGTGCGGCCCTCTGCGGACGGGAGCTGGCTGGTGGAGCTCAATCCCGATGCGCTGCCGCGGGTATTGGTGAGCCAGTCCTATTTCGCCTCCGTCAGCAAGACCAGCCAGGACCACGCCTTCCTATCGGAATGCCTGCAGAACGCCAATTGGCTGACCCGCAGCCTGGACCAGCGCGCCAAGACGATCATGAAGGTGGCAAGCGAGATCGTGCGGCAACAGGACGCGTTCCTGCTGCATGGCGTCGACCATCTGCGGCCGCTCAACCTGAAAACCGTGGCGGACGCCATCAAGATGCATGAATCGACGGTCAGCCGCGTGACCTCGAACAAATACATGCTGACGCCGCGCGGTCTGTTCGAGCTCAAATATTTCTTCACGGTTTCGATCGGCGCCGTCGAAGGCGGCGACAGCCATTCCGCCGAAGCCGTACGTCACAAGATCCGCCTGCTGATCACGAACGAGAGCCCGGATGCGGTTCTGTCCGACGACGATATCGTCGATACGCTGAAGAAGGGCGGGATAGAGCTTGCTCGCCGCACGGTTGCAAAGTATCGGGAAGCCATGAACATCCCCTCCTCAGTGCAACGGCGCCGGGAGAAGCGGGCTTTGGCCAAAGTTTCCGGTTTCTGACGGGCGGCAACTCTCAACCATAGGCTGCAGAACTCCTAACAGTCCGTTAAGACGCAGTTGACTTTCCCATGCGGCGGGGCTAGAAGCCCGCCGCAATCGCTGCAGGACAGCACGACCATGAAACTTATCCCCACCATCCAAAAGGCGGTCGATATACGCAATTTGCCTTTAACTGCGTGAAGTGCTTGGATGAGCTTGAGGCTTGGCGTAAACTGATACGCGCAATAACCACTACAAGAAGGGAAACTCCATGAGTGTGCGTGTCTCCGGTAAACATATGGAAATTGGTGACTCCTTCCGCCAGCGGATAGAAGACCAGATCGGTATGGCCGTGACCAAATACTTCGACGGGGGGTATTCAGGTCAGGTAACTGTACACAAGTCCAGTTCGCGCTTCGCGGCCGATTGCAAGCTTCATCTCGATAGCGGCGTGGTATTGCATGCTGCCGGCGAAGCCATGGACCCGCAGCTTGCTTTCGATGCAGCGTCCGAGCGCATCGAAAAGCGCCTGCGCCGTTACAAGCGCAAACTCAAGGACCATCAGGCCGGCAACCATGTGAACGGGCAGGCGGAAGTCGCCTATACGGTCATGGACGGCATTCCGGACGACGATGAGGAAATTCCTGCCGATTTCGCGCCAGCGATCGTCGCAGAAAGTACGAAGCAATTGAAGACCATGTCGGTGGCGACTGCCGTGATGGCACTCGACATGACCGACGAACCGCTGCTGCTCTTCCGCAGCCCCGGCAACGAGCACTTGAACATCGTCTACCGCCGTCAGGACGGCAACATTGGCTGGATCGACGCAGCCAATATCAAAGGCTGAGAATAGAAGATAAGCGGCGGCCGCGCATCATCGCAGCTGGCCGCCGCTTGCCCGTCATCGGTTCTCGGCGACACGAAGGATAAAGAGAATGGCATTGGCAGATTTGCTACAGCAAGATGCGATCATCCCCGCCTTGAAGGCAAATTCCAAAAAACAACTGCTTCAGGAGTTGGCCGCCAAAGCTTCCAAGCTGACCGGATTGCCCGAGCGCGAAATCTTCGACGTCGTACTGCAGCGCGAGCGCCTCGGCTCCACCGGCGTCGGCAACGGTATCGCCATTCCTCACGGCAAGCTTGCCAGCATCAAGTCCATCGCCGGCATTTTCGCACGCCTTGAGGCGCCCGTCGATTTCGAGGCGCTGGACGACCAGCCCGTCGATCTCGTCTTCCTGCTGCTCGCACCCGAAGGCGCCGGCGCAGACCACCTGAAGGCGCTCTCCCGCATTGCCCGCGTTCTGCGGGACCAGGATCTTGTCGCCAAGCTCCGCGCCACCGATTCCGCCTCCGCCATTTACGCCTTCCTCAACGAGGAGCAGGCATCCAACGCTGCCTGACGGCTTGGATCGCATCGGACCAAGGCAAAAATAAGAGCCGGACGATCAGAGATCGTCCGGCTCTTTCTTTTAGTGGCGTTGCCCGAAAGAGGATCAGGCGTCTTTTTCATCCAGTGGACTATTGGCGCCCTGCTCGGCATTTTCGACGATCTTCGGGCCACCCTTGGCAACGCCGACCATGGCCGGGCGCAGAACGCGATCGCCAATGGCGAAACCTGCCTGCACGACCTGAACGACCGTGTTGTTCGGCACCTCGGGATTGGGCACTTCGAACATGGCCTGATGGAAATTGGGATCGAACTTCTGTCCGATCGGTTCGAGCTGGCGCACGCCGTGACGCTCGAGAGCCGACAACATCGAACGCTCGGTCATCTCGACGCCTTCGATCAGCGTCTTAAGGCCGGCATCGGCACCGGCGCGTGCTTCAGCAGGAATGGCATCCAGCGTGCGGCGCAGATTGTCTGCCACAGAGAGCATGTCGCGGGCAAAGCTTGCCACGGAATAGGACTTTGCATCCTTCACATCGCGCTCGGTGCGGCGACGGAGGTTGTCCATCTCGGCAGCCAGGCGAAGATAGCGATCGCGCAGTTCGCCGTTTTCGGCCTTCAGCAGCTCAACCGGATCTGGCTGGGACGGCTCGGCCGCATCTACGGTTTCCGCTGCATCCTGCGCGAAATCCGCTGACGTGTCGGCCGCCGTGGCGTCAGGTCCGGTTTTTGTTGTTTCGTCGGTCATGACGGTCTCCGAATTGCTTGGTCTTTGGATGTGCCCGATATCGAGGTTTGATCGGAAAAAATCAAGGCTTTGTCGAGAAGAACAGCCAATTCGCGGCTTTGCGATGACGGCAATACCTCTCCCTGCCCATTGCTGCCGCTTGTGACATCGGCTGTTCAGCCCTCCCTAGCGGTGGTATTCTGAAATACATCTCAGCACAGCGTGGGGTGACATCAATGTCTAATGGCAAATCCCTTTCAGGCAAGTGTTTCTGTGGCGCGGTGGAAATCGCAGTCGATGGCGAGCCAATGGCGATGGGCTACTGCCATTGCGACTCCTGCCGGGAATGGTCGGCAGGGCCGATCAACGCCTTCTCGCTCTGGCCGCCGGAAGCCGTGCGCGTCACCAAAGGCGCGGACAAGATCGGCAGCTACCAGAAGACCGAGAAGAGCGTGCGCAAGTGGTGCACAGTCTGCGGCGGTCATCTTCTGACCGAGCATCCGCCGTGGGGCGTGACCGATGTCTACGCGGCCGTCCTGCCCGACCTCGATTTTCAGCCTGGCCTGCATGTCAACTACGAGACGACGGTGCTGCATCTGAAGGACGGGCTGCCGAAGCAGAAGGATTTACCAGCCGAGATGGGCGGGTCGGGAACCTTGCTTCCCGATTGACCGCAGCAGCTAGAGCGGTTCAGTTTTTATGGAATCCCTGAACCGCTCCATCTCTTTGTTGCCTCGCAATTCCGGACAGAAAACCGCTGCGCACTTTTCCTGGAATTACTCTATATCCTCTCCTCAGATTCCCGGCCGCGAAAGCCGCGAGATCAGCTGCGCGGTATAATCGACCATGGGCACGATGCGGGCGTAATTCAGCCGCGTCGGGCCGATGACACCGACGGCGCCGACGATGCGGTCATCATCATCGCGATAGGGCGCAACGATCAGCGAAGAGCCCGACAGCGAGAAGAGCTTGTTTTCCGAGCCGATGAAGATGCGCACGCCCGGTCCGCTTTCGGCGAGATTGAGGATCTCGATCAGGCTGTCCTTCTTCTCCAGATCGTCGAAAAGCAGGCGCAGACGATCCAGATCCTCCGCGCCGCCGATTTCGGCGAGTAGATTGGAATGACCTCGAACGATAAGCTGCGTCGGCTTGCCGTCGTCATCGCCGCCGGACCAGACGGCGATGCCGCGCTCGACCAGCTGATGGGAGAGGCTATCCAGCTCCTGGCGCACGCTTTCCTTGAGAGTTTGCAGCTGCCGCCGCAATTCCGGCATGGTCTGGCCGGTCATATGGGCGTTGAGGAAGTTGGCGGCTTCCGTCAGCTGCGACGATGTGGTGCCGGCCGGCAGCTCGATAATGCGGTTTTCGACTTGATCGTGCTCGCCGACGAGCACGGCGAGTGCCTTGGTCGGCTCCAGCCGAATGAATTCCACATGTTTGAGAACCGGATCGCTCTTGGAGGTGATGACGAGACCGGCGCCGCGAGAGATGCCCGACAGCACCCGGCTTGCCTCCGACATCATCGATTCCACCGGCTGGTCGCGATTGCTGCCGCGCACCTGCCGGTCGATATTGGCGCGGTCCTCGGCCGAGAGGTCGCCGACCTGCATGAAGGCATCGACGAAGAAGCGTAGGCCCACCTGGGTCGGCAATCGCCCGGCGCTCACATGCGGCGAATAGATGAGCCCCAGCTCTTCCAGATCGCTCATGACATTGCGCACGGAAGCCGGCGACAGCGACATGGGCAAGAGGCGCGAGAGATTGCGCGAACCCAATGGCTCGCCGTTCTCAAGATAGCCTTCGACGATGCGACGGAAGATTTCCTTGGAGCGTTCGTCCAGTGCAGCAATGACATCCGAGACCGACGATGTCGTGAATACCATTTCGCTGTCAGATCCATTCCGTTGAGCCTTAGGCAAAATATAATCATTCAGTTAGCAATGGCAAAAGGGAAAAATGTCGCCAAGGCTGCCGAGGGGCTTTGCAGCCTGCTTTTCCTTTGCAAAAGCGGCCTGCGGGTCGTAGAAGCGGTCAACGAACATTCAGGAGAGTGGAATGCGGCCTTCAGGCAGAAAAACCGACCAGATGCGCAAGGTATCGTTCGAGCGCAATTTTTCCAAGCATGCGGAAGGCTCCTGCCTGGTGAAATTCGGCGATACGCATGTGCTCTGCACGGCAAGCCTGGAAGACAAGACGCCGCCATGGCTGCGCAACAGCGGCAAGGGCTGGGTCACGGCCGAATACGGCATGCTGCCGCGCGCCACGGGCGAGCGCATGAAGCGCGAAGCTGCCGCCGGCAAGCAGGGCGGCCGTACGCAGGAAATCCAGCGCCTCATCGGCCGATCGCTGCGCGCCGTCGTCGATCTCAAAGAACTCGGCGAGCGCCAGATCACCGTCGATTGCGACGTCATCCAGGCCGATGGCGGTACGCGCACGGCCTCGATCACCGGTGGCTGGATCGCGCTTTACGATTGCCTGAAATGGATGGAAAGCCGCAACATGGTGAAGGTCGAGCGGGTGCTGAAGGATCACATCGCCGCCATCTCGTGCGGCATCTTTGCCGATCAGCCTGTCATCGATCTCGATTATCTCGAGGATTCCTCGGCCGAGACCGACGCCAATTTCGTCATGACGGGCAAGGGCGGCATCGTCGAGATCCAGGGAACGGCTGAGGGTGCCCCTTTCAGCGAAGAGGAATTCGCCACGCTGATGCATTTGGCCAAGAACGGCATTGCCGAACTGGTGGAGCTGCAGAAGCAGGCTATCGCCTGAGGATATTTTGAATGGCTGACCCGGCCCTCGCAGGCGTCCTTGAAACCGCACTCTATGCGGACGATCTCGATGCAGCCGAGGCCTTTTATGGCGGCATACTCGGATTGCAGAAGATCTCGCGCGGCGGCAACCGCCATGTCTTCTATCGCTGCGGGCCAGGCGTGCTCCTGATCTTCAACAGCGAAGAGACGGTCAAGCCGCATGAGCCAGGTGCCCTGCCCGTGCCGCCGCACGGCACGGAGGGACAAGGTCACGTCTGCTTTCGCATCGACAACGACGAAATCGAAGCCATGGCCGAGAGGCTGAAGGCAGCGGGTGTCGATATCGAAGCCGATTTTCACTGGCCGAATGGCGGCCGTTCGATCTATTTCCGCGATCCGGCCGGCAACAGCCTGGAATGCGCCGAACCCCGCATCTGGGGCCTATGACAGGACAGCACATGCGCAAGCTCGAGACCAAGACCATTGTCGTCGCCAGCCACAATGCCGGCAAGATCCAGGAAATCCGCGATCTGATCGGCCCGCTCGGCTTTACCGCCAAGTCTGCCGCCGATCTGAACTTCATCGAGCCGGACGAGACGGGCACGACCTTCGAGCAAAATGCGACGATCAAGGCGCTTGCTTCCGCCAATGCCTCCGGTCTGCCGGCACTCTCGGATGATTCCGGCCTGGTGATCGATGCGCTCGGCGGCGATCCCGGCGTCTATACCGCCAATTGGGCCGAAACGGCTGACGGCACGCGCGATTTCGCCATGGCAATGCAGAAGGTCGAAACCGCCCTGGAAAAGGCCGGCGCCAACACGCCGGAGAGCCGCACCGCTCGCTTCGTCAGCGTGCTTTGCCTTGCCTGGCCGGACGGGCATACCGAGCTTTTCCGCGGCGAAGTGGAGGGCACGGTCGTCTGGCCACCGCGCGGCAGCCAGGGCTTCGGCTACGATCCGGTCTTCCAGCCCAAGGGATACGAGACTACGTTTGGCGAAATGAGCGCCGAGCAGAAGCATGGCTGGAAGCCCGGCGACGAGCAGGCGCTCTCACATCGCGCCCGCGCCTTCAAGATCTTTGTCGAAACCTGCCTGGAGGCGTAAGCTAACCCCGTGGAAGTCGTAGATACGCAGGATCTGATGCGCGGAGCGCAATTGCTGCCCGATACCGGCGAACCCGGTTTCGGCGTCTATGTGCATTGGCCTTTCTGCGCAGCCAAGTGTCCCTATTGCGATTTCAACAGCCATGTCCGCCATCAGCCTGTCGATCAGGAGCGCTTCGCGGCCGCCTTTCTGAAGGAAATGGCGACGATGCGGATGATCAGCGGGCCGAAGACGGTGACCAGTGTCTTCCTCGGCGGCGGCACGCCTTCGCTGATGAAGCCCGAGACGGTCGGTGCCGTCCTTGATGGCATTGCCAGGACATGGCATGTGCCTGACGGCATCGAGATCACCATGGAGGCCAATCCGTCGAGCGTCGAAGCAGAGCGCTTTCGAGGCTACCGCGCCGCCGGGGTCAATCGCGTATCGATGGGCGTGCAGGCACTGAACGACCGCGACCTGAAATTCCTCGGCCGGCTGCACAATGTCGAGGATGCGCTGAAGGCAATCAGACTGGCGCGCGAAATCTTCCCGCGCATGTCCTTCGACCTTATCTATGCTCGCCCGAATCAGACCGTCGAGGAATGGGAGCGCGAGCTGAAAGAGGCGATCTCCTATGCGGTCGATCATCTCTCGCTCTATCAGCTGACGATCGAGGAAGGCACGCCGTTCTATGGACTGCACAAGGCCGGCAAGCTGATCGTGCCCGATGGCGATCAATCGGCGCTGCTTTATGAGGCGACGCAGGAGATTACCGAGCGCGAGGGCATGCCGGCCTATGAGGTTTCAAATCACGCGCGTCCCGGCGCCGAGAGCCGGCACAATCTCACCTATTGGCGCTATGGCGACTATTCGGGCATCGGCCCCGGCGCCCATGGCCGCCTGACGCGTGGCCCGCAGAAGCTGGCGACGGCGACCGAACGTAAGCCAGAGAGCTGGCTCGAGATGGTCGAGCGCGACGGCCACGGCATGATTGACCAGGAAATGCTGGGTTTCGACGAACAGGCCGACGAATTGCTGCTGATGGGCCTGCGGCTGCGAGAGGGCGTCGATCTAGCCCGCTGGCAGCAGCTGTCCGGGCGCGATCCCGATCCGCAGCGCGAGGCGTTTTTACTGGAACACGGTTTCATAGAGCGGATCGGCAATTCCCGCCTGCGCTGCACGCCGGCTGGGATGCTGGTTCTCGATTCGGTCGTCGCCGATCTAGCCTGTTAACACCTCCCTTGAGGGCAGGGGACTCGCATATGGGGCGGATGAGCACCGGAATCTCCTTCTCCCCTTGGGGAGAAGGGGGCGCGGCCGGCAGGTAGGAGTGACCCCCGTGTGTACGATGACTCGGTTGTCGACGAGATCACCCCACCCCGGCACTACGTGCCGACCCTCCCCCTCAAGGAGCGGATAAATAAGCGCCCATCGATTGCCGCCAGACCCACCGCGATCAGCGCCATGCCGATAAAATGCTTCGACTGCAGGCTCTCGCCGAGAACGAGCGCGCCAAGCAGGATGGCGCTGACGGGAATGAGGAAGGTGACCAGCATCAGATTGGTGGCGCCGGCCGTTGCCAGAATGCGGAAGAACAGCACATAGGCGATGGCGGTGGACAGAATTGCCAGGCCGGCCAGAGCCAGCCAGGTCTCGGTGGATGGCATGGCCAGCGTCCAGGGGCGATCGACGAAGAGCGCGATCGGCAGAAGCATTATCGCCGATCCTGTGACCTGGCCGGCGGCGGGAATGATCGGTGCCAGCCCCATGCGACGGAAACGGCGGCCGAATATGCCGGCCAGCGAGTAGCTGAAGGCGGCACCCAGCACGGCAAGCTGCGCCAGCACGTTGGAGCCGAGGCTTGCAAGCACCGAAGGGCCGATCATCAGGGCGACGCCGGCGAAGCCGACGATGACGCCGATCAGGCGATTGCCGGTCATCTTCTCATCCTCGGTCAGGAAATGGGCGACCACGACAGCAAAGAGCGGCGTGGTGGCATTGAGGATGGATGCGAGGCCGCTGGCGATATGGGTCTGCCCCCATACGATCAGCAGGAACGGAATGACATTGTTGAGGAAGCCCATGCCGAAGAAGGCGAGCCAGGTCTGGCGATCTTTCGGCATCGCATGGCCGGTGGCGCGCACGATGACATGCAAAGCAATGGCGGCGAGCGCGACGCGCGCGGTAACGATGGTGAAGGGCGGCAGTTCGCGCACCAGGATGCCATTGAACAGGAAGGAGCCGCCCCACAGGATGGATAGCCCCACCAGCATGCTCCATTCGACCGCACCCATGGATTTCTGTAGCATGAGACTATCTCCAGCATCAGCTGATTGAGTTTTACTTATCAGCGGCCAATCGCGACATCATTGCCAACCCCCGCTATTACTGGAATAATCTCGCTATATAGAGACTCTGACAAGCGAGTCTTTTTCAAATCATGATTTAGCTGAGCTCAATCATCATGGATCAATTGCCATCCCTTTCGGCGCTGCGCGCCTTTGAAGCCTCCGCCCGGCATCTCAGCATGACACTGGCGGCAAATGAGCTGCATGTGACGCCGGGCGCCATCAGCCTGCAGATCCGCGACCTCGAAAGCGCCCTCGGCGTGCGGCTTTTCGAGCGGCGAGCCCGGAGCCTGGCGCTGACGAGTGAAGGTGCCGAATATTTTGCGACGATGCGAACGGCATTCCGCCTCATCCGCGAGGCGACAGCGGCTCTCGCAATGCGCTCCAACGATACGGTGCTGACCCTTACCTGCACAGCCGGCTTCGCCACGCACTGGCTGGTGCCGCGGCTGCGGCGCTTCGAGGAGGCCCATCCCGATATCGACCTGCGCATCAGCGCGTCCTATCGCATGATGGATTTCCAGCGGGATGGGATCGATCTTGCCATCCGCCACGGCCTCGGCGGCTATGAGGGATTGGCAAGCGAACGATTTCTCGATGACGAATATGTTCCGGTCTGTACGCCGGAAATGGCGGCTGCATTCGGCCCCTCCCCTGCGGTTGACGATCTCGCCACCCTGACGTTGATCCATGACGTCTACCGGCGCGACTGGGAGCTCTGGCTGAAGGCCGTCGGGGCAACGCGGGTGGATGCCATGCATGGGCCGGTCTTTACCGACGGCATGGGCGCCTACCACGCCATGAAGGCTGGCCTTGGCATCGCCTTGATGCGCCGCTCCTTCGTGGAGCAGGAACTGGCTGACGGCACGCTTGTTGCGCCATTCCCGACGGGATTTGCAAGCGCGCTTGCCTACCATCTTGTCTATCAGCCCGGTGCGCTGGAAAGACCGGCGATAGCGGTGCTGCGTGCGTGGCTATTTTCCGAGGTTTCACGCACAACGCCATCGGCATAGGCGTACTTCGCCCGCCTGATCGCCCAAAAGAAACGGCCGGCAATGAAGCCGGCCGTAGCTCGTGTGGTGAACGCCGATACCCGGCCTATTCGTTGATGAGGCGCTTCAGCAGCTCGATCTCGTGCGACAGCTTGCTGTCGCCGGAAATCAGCTCCTCGATCTTGCGCACCGCATGCAGCACAGTCGTATGATCGCGACCACCGAAACGGCGGCCGATTTCCGGGAAGGAACGCGGCGTCAGCGTCTTCGACAGATACATGGCGATCTGGCGCGGCTTGACGATGACGCGCGTGCGGCGGTTCGAAACCAGCTCCTGGCGCGACACGTTGTAGTGACGTGCGACGATGCGCTGAATGTCCTCGATGCGGACACGGCGCGGCTCGCCGGAGCCGACCAGATGCGCCAGCAGTTCATCGACGCGCTCGACCGTCAGGTTCGGCTCGAAGGAACGGCGGAAGATAAGCTGGTTGAAGGCTCCTTCCAGTTCGCGGCCGCTGGCGGTCACGTTGCGGGCGACATGCGAGAGAAGCTCGGCCGGGATTTCCAGCGACGGATCGTCCTGGCGGGCAGCATCGAGACGGCGCTTGAGGATCTCAAGGCGCATTTCATAGTCCGGCGCCTCGACTTCGATCGCCACACCGCCCTGCAGGCGCGAACGCACGCGCGGGTCGAGCGATTCCAGCTCCCAGGGAGCGCGATCGGCGGCAACGACGACCTGCTTGGCGCTGTCGAGCAGCATGTTCAACAGATGGCAGAACTCATGCTGGATCATCTTGCCCTGCAGGAACTGCATGTCGTCGATGATGAGCAGATCGATATTGCGCAGCGAGTCCTTCAGCGTCAGTGCGTCATTGTCGCGGATCGCGGTTGCGAAGCGCCACATGAAATATTCCGCCGTCAGGTAGACGACCCGCAGGCCGCGCGGGTTCTGTACTGCCGCATTCGCGATCGCCTGCAGAAGGTGGGTCTTGCCAAGGCCAACCGTTGCATGGACGAAGAGCGGATTGAAACGCACGGCGCCGGAGCCAGCTTCGGCGATGGTCTTTGCCGCAGCAAGGCTGACACGGTTCGAGCTGCCTTCAACGAACGTATCGAAGGTGAAGCGGGAATCGAGCGGAGAGCCGAACAGCGGCGCGCCCGCCGTTGCGGGCCGCGCAGCCGCAGCCGCACTCACGGCCTGGGCAACCACCTGGCCGGCCGGCTGGGCGACGGCGCGACGGATCGGCGCGACAGCCGCCTGGTCCGGCACCGCCGGCTGCTCATCGACAGATGGCTTCGCGCCCTGCCGGGTTGCGGTGCGCACCAGAATTTCGACTTTGAGGATCTCGGCATCCTCAGCCTGGAACAGGCTGGTGATGAGATCGAGATAGCGATTGTTGATCCAGGACTTCAGAAATGTCGTCGGGACCGTGAGGCGAACGACGCTCTTCGATACCGAATGAAGCTTGAGCCGCGCAAACCAGCTGGCATAGACATCGGGTCCGACCTGAGCCTTCAAGCGCGCGCTGACGCGCTCGAACAAATTATTTCGCGCCACGTCGCCCTTTTCCCCCGCCGCTTCTAAGCAAACCGCACCGAACGCCTGCGCATTGTCCCCATTTTCCAACGCACCCGTCGCCCTCGTATGTATCTGCATATAGTGCCGCCTTCCAAAGTCTCTTTATAGGGCGGGAGCACATCACTGCCGCCCCTGGTTCTTCGCCATGGCATGACGATCGCGCTCGTTGTCCCAAGCTGCGCCGCATACCGGTTCATCAGCCACGCCCGGCCAGCAGGCTTTACAGGAACACTGTGGCGAAAACCGCTCTTTAAAGCAGCATTCGTCTCGGCGTCTGTAACCGGAGCATCAATCGGCCCTCGTATTCCGATTGACCGCTCCAATGGCTGTCAATTTTTCTCCCCTCCCCGCAGCCGCGCCAATGATTTGGGCCGCAAAGGACAGACAAGCTTCCTCGTTCCGCAAGCGTCGCCGCTTCCGGTTCTTACTCGTCAACTGTTTGAAAAAACGGAACTGAACCGCTCCGTCACAAGAGACAAAACCACCTCCACCGCCATACGTAACGGTGTTTGCCGAAGCCGTTTAAGGTGAAATCCGCGCCCCTTGTTGAAATCCATTTAGGCAGGATCGAAGGCAGATATCAACGATGAATTTTACACAAAATTAAGAGGCGGCCATTGACTCAGGAGGCCATTTTTGACTGTCACAAGCCCTTCAAAAAAGAATCGCTGTTGAATCAAAGAGATTCCTGTCGACCGCGATTCTCACAGCTTTCAAAAGAAAAAAAATAAAATATCCCTTGACTCAGTTGTGAGCCGGCAATGCGTCATGCAGATCACCCAGCGCTGAGATATCCTGCCGTAAGCCATTGTTTTAAAATGTATATTTCTGTCACGTCACTGACATGATCGAGCAGTCAATTTTGGCAATGCGGCATTTTTTTGGCTGAATCCAAAAAGCCCGGCGCGAGGGCCGGGCTTAATACTAACGATAGACTCGTTAACGAAAGATTATGCGGTGGGGGCCGAAAGGGCCTTCACGCGCTTGGCAAGACGCGAAACCTTGCGGGAAGCGGTGTTGGCGTGAAGCACGCCCTTCTTTGCCGCGCGAGCCAGTTCCGGCTGAGCAGCAATGAAAGCTGTCTTTGCGCGATCCGCATCACCCGATGCGATGGCTTCTTCGACCTGGCGAACGAACGTGCGAACGCGCGAGCGACGAGCCTTGTTGACATCGGTGCGGCGGGCGATCTTACGGGTCGCTTTTTTCGCCGAGGTAGTATTGGCCATGTATGCCTCTCTTAGAATTCGAACAAAACTCCATCGTTGCGGCGTAGGCCCCATGGCCACTTCATCCAGCAATGCGGGAGCAATTGCGGAAAACCAGAGCGGCTTTCCAAACTGTGGCGGGCATATAACCGGAATGAGCCGCGGCGTCAACGCGGATTCTCGCCAAACCCGCGTAATTCCGGAATCTTGGTCCCTACCGGTTCTTGAAGGCTGGCTTGCGCTTCTCGACGAAGGCCGCCATGCCCTCCTTCTGATCCTCTGTGGCGAACAGGCTATGGAACAGGCGGCGTTCGAAGCGCAGTCCCTCCTCGAGCGTGGTTTCGAAGGCACGATTGACCGCCTCCTTGGCCATCATCACGGCGGGACCGGAATAAGAAGCGATCTTGGCGGCGGCGGCCAGCGCCTCGTCGAGCAGCTTGTCTGCCGGTACGACGCGCGCCACAAGGCCGGAACGCTCCGCCTCTACCGCATCCATCATCCGGCCCGTCAATATGAGGTCCATCGCCTTGGCCTTGCCGACCGCACGCGTGAGACGCTGCGAGCCGCCCATGCCAGGGATGACGCCGAGCGTGATTTCCGGCTGGCCGAATTTGGCGGTTTCCGAGGCGATGATGAAATCGCACATCATCGCCACTTCGCAGCCGCCGCCGAGCGCAAAGCCGCTGACCGCCGCGATGACAGGCTTGCGGGCATTGGCAATCTCGGCCCAGCCGCTGAAAAAGTCATTCTTATAGGCGTCAACGAAATCGAGCGATTGCATTTCCTTGATGTCGGCGCCGGCAGCGAAGGCCTTTTCCGAACCGGTGAGCACGATCGCACCGATGGCATCGTCAAGATGAAGAGCGGCATAGGCTTGCTTCAGCTCGGAGAGGACCGTTGAGTTCAGCGCGTTCAGCGCCTGCGGCCGATTGATCCGGACGAGGCCGACGGCCCCATGTGTTTCGACAATGAGGGTTTCGTAAGCCACTTCTCTCTCCCTTTTATCAGCTTTGGCCCGTCAATCACCCTTGGCAGGAGGCGCAGTAGAAAGAAGAGCGCCCCGCCTGGACGATGCGACTGACCGTACCGCCGCAGCCGGGCGTACGGCAAGGCTGTGCTTCGCGATCATAGACGGAAAAGGAGTGCTGGAAATAGCCGAGCGAACCGTCCGTCTGGATATGGTCGCGCAGCGACGAACCGCCTGCAGCGATCGCATCAGCAATGACCTCGCGGATGGCATCGACGAGCGTGAACAGCGCTTCGGTCGGCTGTCCGGCATCCGTGACCAGCGTCCCGGCGGCGCGCAACGGCGACAGGTGAGAACGCCACAGCGCCTCGCATACATATATATTGCCGAGGCCCGCGATGTTTTTCTGGTCGAGCAGCGCGCTCTTCAGCGGCTGCGCCTTGCCGCCAAAGCGCTTAGCCAGATAATCGGCACTCAGTTCATTGCCCGTGGGTTCCGGCCCGAGATCACGGAAGAAGGGATGGCTGGTCATCTCGGTCCGCCGGACGAGATCCATAAAACCGAAGCGGCGCGGGTCATTGTAGATGACGCGCGCATCGCCGCTTGCACCCACCAGATGGAAGAGGACGTGATCATGCTTCTCGTCCTTGGAGCGGGGATGATGGAAGGTTCCTGGCGTCTCGGCCGCAGCACCTTCCTCCACCCGGAACGAGCCTGACATGCCGAGATGCGCGACGATCGTCTTGCCGTCGTCGAGATCGATCAGCAGGTATTTGGCGCGGCGGGACAGCGACGTGATGCCGCGGCCCGCAACATGCCGAGCGAAATCGGCCGGGAAAGGAAAGCGCAGATCGTTGCGGCGCAGCTCCAGCTTCTTCAGAACGGCACCCTCCATGGAAGGCGCAAGGCCGCGTCTGACGGTTTCGACCTCTGGTAATTCCGGCATGGCTATCCATCTTTATGTTTCAACCGCTTATGATCTGAGCTATAGCCCAAGGCATTGCGGCTGGTGATCTGGCTGATGAGATAGCGTGGCAAACGCGATTTCGCTATGGTCCGCCGCTTAATTGTGTAACGGAGTTGAGCCGATGGCAGACAGCCGCACCTCCGCCGATGGCGGCATGGAAACATCCTATGGCTTTCGCGAAGTAGCCGATGGCGAAAAGCAGGGCCTCGTCAACGAGGTGTTCCACAAGGTCGCCAAGCGCTATGACGTCATGAACGACGTCATGTCCATGGGCATGCATCGTGCCTGGAAAGACGCGATGATATCAGCGCTCAACCCGCGCAAGGAGCCTGGCTACAAGGTGCTCGACGTTGCCGGCGGCACGGGCGATATCGCCTTCCGCATCGTGGAAGCCTCGAACCGCCTGGCGCATGCAACGGTGCTCGATATCAACGGCTCGATGCTGGCCGTCGGCGCCGAGCGCGCCGAGAAAAAGAAGCTTTCCGACAACCTCACCTTCGTCGAGGCGAATGCCGAGGAACTGCCTTTCGAGCCGAACTCCTTCGACGCCTATACGATCGCTTTCGGTATCCGCAACGTGCCGCGCATCGATGTTGCATTGAAGGAGGCCTATCGCGTGCTGAAGCGCGGCGGCCGGCTGCTCGTGCTCGAATTCTCCGAAGTCGATCTGCCGCTGCTCGACCGCGTCTACGACGCCTGGTCCTTCAACGCCATTCCGAAGTTCGGCAAGGCGATCACCGGTGATGCCGAGCCCTATCAATATCTGGTGGAATCAATCCGCAAATTCCCGAACCAGCAGGACTTCGCGACGATGATCCGCGAGGCCGGCTTCTCGCGTGTGAGCTTCACCAATTACACCGGCGGCATCGCCGCGCTGCACTCCGGCTGGAAACTCTGAAGCATGATGTCCAGTCACCCGATCCGGCTTTTGGCCTCCACGTTCCGAGACCTTGAGACGATATGAGTGCTTTCGGCGCATATTTCGGCCTTGTTCGGGTCGGCTGGGTGCTCGTGCGCGAAGGCGTGGTCATGGCGCTGCCATCGGAAGGGCTGCCGCCCTCCGTCAGCCTCGCCAAATCCTTCGTCAGCATCTTTGCGCGCCGGAAGGCGAAGAGCCAGGCCCGCAGCGACCGGCTTGCCCAGGCAGTCGAGCGGCTCGGCCCCTCCTATGTGAAGATCGGTCAGTTCCTGGCGACCCGGCCCGATGTCGTCGGTGTGGATATGGCCAACGACCTGTCCAAGCTTCAGGATCGGATGGCCTTCTTCCCGCATGAAACCGCGACCGCGGCCATCGAGTCTTCGCTCGGCCGGCGGATCGACGATCTCTATGCCAGCTTCGACGCGCCGATCGCCGCCGCTTCAATAGCGCAGGTGCATCCGGCCGAAATCGAGACGGCAGAGGGCCGCAAGCGCGTTGCCGTCAAGGTGGTCCGACCTGGCGTACGTCAGCGCTTTTCCAACGATATCAAGGCGATGTATCTGGTTTCACGGCTGCAGGAGCGGTTCATGCCCTCCAGCCGGCGTCTTCGCCCGGTGGAAGTGACCAAGACGCTCGAGCAGACCACCAAGGTCGAGATGGATCTGCGGCTGGAAGCGGCCGCGCTCTCCGAGATCGCCGAAAACACCGAGAGGGATCCGGGCTTCCGCGTTCCGAAAGTCGACTGGGAACGCACCGGCCGCGACGTCATCACCATGGAGTGGATCGACGGCGTGAAGATGTCCGACGTCGAGGGGCTGAAGGCGGCCGGCCACGATCTCAACGCGCTCGCCGATACGCTGATCCAGTCCTTCCTGCGCCATACGCTGCGCGACGGCTTCTTCCACGCCGACATGCATCCCGGCAACCTTTTCGTCGATGCAGCGGGCATGATCGTCGCTGTCGACATGGGGATCGTCGGGCGATTAGGGAAGAAGGAACGCCGTTTCCTGGCCGAAATCCTCTACGGTTTCATCACTCGCGACTATATCCGCGTAGCCGAAGTGCATTTCGAAGCCGGCTATGTACCTGCGCATCACAATACGGAGAGTTTTGCGCAGGCCATCCGCGCGATCGGCGAGCCGATCCATGGTCAGCCGGCCGAAACCATCTCCATGGGCAAGCTTCTGACCTTGCTCTTCGAAGTAACGGAACTCTTCGACATGGAAACGCGGCCCGAGCTGGTGATGCTGCAGAAGACCATGGTCGTGGTCGAGGGCGTATCGCGCATGCTCAATCCGCGCTTCAACATGTGGAAGGCCTCTGAACCGGTGGTCGGCGACTGGATTCGTACCAATCTCGGCCCGAAGCGGATCATGACAGATTTGAAGGACGGTTTGAAAGCGGCCGTGAAGCTTGCGGAGGCCGCGCCTGAGATTGCGGCGAAGACCGAAAAATTCCACCACGAACTGCTGCACATGAGCGAAAACGGCCTGCGTTTCGATCCGCAGACCGCCGAAGCGATCGGCAAGGCCGAGGCCAAGCACAGCCGCTCCGGCCGCTTTGCGCTTTGGGTAATTGCGCTGACGCTTCTCTATATCGCCTGGCATCTGAGCTGATCGCCAAGCTTTCTGATGCTTCTTCCTCGCCTTGGCCCAAATAGCCCGGCCGAGGCGGGAAGCCATATGCGCGCGCAAACATAGAGTTGCGCAACGTACGCACTCGCCTCAAAATCAGTCTGTCTGGCACGGATCAAGGTGTTCGCCATTTGGGATATCCCATTGACGATAAGGCTCGCATAGCCTTGCAAAAAAGGAGAACAGCAGAGATGGAGCGTCAGAGAGCCGGTATCGAGCTCAGCGGGCAACCCCTTGGGTTCAGCGATCTGGTGCGGATCGGCGCGGGAGCCGTCCTGCCGTCGGCATCGGAAAGCGGCATGGCCAGGGTGCGGCTGGCGCGCAGCGTTCTCGAAAGCACGATCCAATCCGGCATGCCGGTCTATGGCTCGACAACCGGTGTCGGTGCGATGAAAGATGTCGAATGGTCTCCTGAAGATCTCGATGCCTTCAATCTCGGCCTCGTGCGCGCTCATCATTTCGGTACCGGCGCTCCGTTCTCCATGTCGGTCGTGCGCAATGCCATGGCGATCCGGGTCAACACCGCGCTCACCGGCCAGGTAGGTTGTTCGCAGGAACTGATCGAATCCTATCTGCAGCTGTTGAGCTCGGATGTCATTCCCGTCGTCAGGCGTACGGGTTCGATCGGCTGCGCGGATATCGGCCTGATGGGCCAGATCGGCGCGGTTCTGACCGGCGTTGGCGAGGCCGTCTATCGCGGTCGCCGCATGCAGGCTGCCGATGCCTTCGATGCCGCCGGTATCGCTCCCGTCAGGATGATGCCGCGCGACAGCCTGGCCTCGCTCAGCGTCAATGCGGTCAGCTTCGCCGCCGCCGCGGAGACAACCCGCAATGCTGCTGCCTCGATCCGCGTGCTGCTTGCGACCGGCATGATGGCGGCCGGCGCGCTCGGCGCCTCGCGCGATCCATGGATTTCCGTGCGCCATGTCGGCACCGCCCGCGAAGCCTTGATCGGCGCCTGGCTCTGCAACGCCTCGGACGAGTGGCCTTGGCCGGTCGCAACCCATGTGCAGGACCCGCTGAGCCTGCGGATGATCGCCCAGGTCTTCGGCGCCGTCATCGAAAACCTGCTGACCGCGGGCCATAAGATTCTCGCCGCCACCGGCCGTTCGGACGACAATCCGGTCATCGTCGACGGGCGCGTGATGACTTCGGGCGGTTCCCTCCCGCTCGATGTCACCATTCTGCTCGAAGGCGCCGTCATCTGCATGGCCCATGCCGCCCGCAATGCCTTCAATCGCTGCGTTTTGCTCGGCAACGGCCAGCGGCGCGGCCTGCCCGTCAATCTCGTGCCGGAAGGCAGGATCGCGACCGGCTTCGGCCCGATCATCAAGCTCGCCGGCGAGATTTTCTCGCGCGTTCTGTCCATGTCCAATCCGGTCTCGGCGCAGTCCCTCGTCGTGGCAGCTGGGATGGAAGACGAGGCCGCCTTCCTGCCACTGGTCATTGAGCGTTTCGAGCGGCAAATGCGGGCACTGAAGCGTCTGGCCGCCCTTGAAGCCCTGCTGTCGGCCCAGGCGATGGACATTCTCGGCGACAAGCCGGAGGGCGTGGCGCGCATGCTCTATGACGTCGTGCGCAAACATGCCGACTTCTATGTCGTCGATCGTCCCCTTTCGGCGGAAGTCGAGGCGATTGAAGAGGAGCTGGGCTCGGAGGCTTTCGTTTCAGAGTTGATCGCTCACAAGCCGATCCTCGCCTATGATGATTTCTTCGCACTCGGCTCGCTGGAGCGGGTCGAAGAGCGGCTTTATCGCGACACCATTGCTATCTGACGAGCGGAGAGAATGCATATGGCGGATTTCGATCTTGTTCTGCAAGGCACCGTGGTTTTGCCCGAACGCATCGTGGAAGCCGGCTATGTCGCCGTGCGCGACGGCAAAATCGCCGAGGTCGGCATTGGCGTGCCGCCCGCAGCGCGCGAGCGGCACCTGCTCGGCAGGGCGCTGATCCTGCCTGGCGCGATCGATGCGCAGGTCCATTCCCTCTCGCAGAAGGACCAGGAGGATTTCATCTGGTCGACTCGCTCGGCGGCCGCCGGCGGCGTCACCACCATCGTCGACATGCCGTATGACGAAGGCAATCTCGTCTGCTCGGCAGCGGCGGTGAAGAAGAAGATCGACCATGCCGCGCCGCAATCGCGCGTCGACTTCGCGCTTTACGGTACGATCGATCCCGAAGAAGGCCCGGCGCGCATCGCCGAGATGGTCGAGGCCGGTGTGGCCGCGTTCAAATTCTCCACCTTCGGCACCGATCCGAAACGCTTTCCGCGCATTCCGCCCGCCCTCCTCGACGCCTGCTTTGCCGCCATCGCTCCGACGGGCCTGACCGCCGGCGTCCACAACGAGGACGACGAAGCGGTGCGCACCTATATGGAGCAGGTCAAGGCAAGCGGTGTTACCGAATATCGCGCCCACGGCCTTTCGCGTCCGCCAATCACCGAGCTGCTTGCCATGCACACGATCTTCGAGACGGGTGCGGATACCGGCTGCCCGGCGCATGTCGTGCATTGCTCGCTCGGCCGCGGCTATGACATCGCCCGCGCCTATCGCCGCGACGGCTTCGAAGCGACGGTCGAATGCTGTATCCACTATCTGACGCTCGACGAGGAAAACGATGTTCGGCGTCTTGGCGGCAAGGCAAAAATTAATCCGCCAATCCGCCCGCGCGCCGAAGTGGAAACCTTGTGGCGCAAGGTGGCGGAAGGCAATGTCTGGCTCGTCTCGACCGACCACGTCAGCTGGTCGGAAAACCGCAAGACCAATCCGGACATGCTGGCGAATGCTTCCGGCGTGCCGGGACTGGAGGTCATGGTGCCACTCTTCGTCAAGGGTGCTCTCGAACGCGGCGTACCGCTCACCTGGGCGGCGAAGCTGATGGCAGAAAACCCGGCTAAGCATTTCCGCCTCGACCATATCAAGGGCGCGCTGACGCCGGGCAAGGACGCCGATATCGTCGTGCTGGAACCGCGCGAAATGGTTTATGACGCAGCCGCGAGCGGCAACAACGTCGTTGGCTGGAGCCCCTATAACGGCATTCGCCTGCCCTGGACTGTGTCCGCCGCCTATCTTAGAGGCAAGCAGATTACCGAGGGACAGAAAGTGCTGGCCGAACCCGGCTCCGGCAGCTTCGTCCGTCCCTTGCCTCGCCAAATCCTTGCCGGAGATGCAGCCTGATGACCGAAACCAAGCGCCATAACCTACCCGTAAACGCCGATCGCATCGCCGAGGATATCGACGCGCTGGCCGGCATTACCGAGCCGGGCCATCCTTGGACGCGCCGAGCCTTCTCGCCGCTCTTCCTCGAAGGGCGAGCCTATATCGATGCGCGGATGAAGGCGGCAGGGCTTGAGACGCGCATCGACGCTGCCGGCAATCTGATCGGCCGTCGCGCGGGCGCAAAGCCGGGCCTCGGCACGATCCTCGTCGGCTCTCATTCCGACACCGTTCCCGATGGCGGTCGCTTCGACGGCATCGCCGGCACGATTGCGGCACTCGAAGTCGCACGCTCCTTGAAGGATCGCGGCATCGAGCTCGACCATGATCTGGAGATCGTCGATTTCCTGGCTGAAGAAGTCAGCATCTTCGGCGTTTCCTGCATCGGCAGCCGCGGCATGACCGGGCAGATCCCCGAGGCGTGGCTCTCCCGCGTGAGCGGCGACCGCACGTTGTCGCAGGGCATTGCCGAAGTCGGCGGCGATCCTTCCGTGCTGCTCTCCCAGAAGCGTCCTGATCTCGCCGGCTTCCTGGAGCTGCATATCGAGCAGGGTCCGGTGCTGGAAGCCGAGAACAAGGATATCGGCATCGTCACCGCGATCGCCGGCATCACCCGCATCGAAATCACCGTCGAAGGCCGCGCCGACCATGCTGGCACGACGCCGATGGATCGCCGCGCGGATGCGCTGGTGGCAGCCTCACAGCTCGTGCTCGACATCAGGCAGCGGGCGTTGGAGCAGGCAAAGACGCCGGGTCATTTCGCTGCGACCGTGGGCGAATTCCGTATCGAGCCGAATGCTGCCAATGTCGTGCCGTCCAAGGTGGTGCTCCTGATCGACGGACGCGCCGAAATCCGCAGCGACATGGAAGATTTCCTGGCCTGGATCGACGGCGAGGTGAAGACCATTGCCGCCGATTATGGCGTGACGATCAATACGCCGGTGCGCGTCTCCGACAACTTGCCGACGCCGGGCGCTCCGGCGCTGCTCGAAACGCTCGAGCGCGCCTGCGACACGGTCGGTGCCAAGCATCGCCGCATGGCCTCCGGCGCCGGCCACGACACCGCCTGGATCGCCAAGGTGGCGCCTGCCGCGATGATCTTCGTGCCCTGCAAGGAAGGCCGCAGCCATTGCGCCGAGGAATGGGCCGAGAATGACGACATCGCCATGGGTGCCGCCGTTCTTTTTGAAGCGGTGCGCGACATGGACAAGAACCTCAAACAGAACCGGGAGTAGCCAATGGGACGCGTACTCGTTGCCAAGGATGTGGAAGCGGCTGTCAAGGGCGGCTCCGTTTACGCCGCAGGCGGTGGCGGCTGGGCCGATCACGGCCGCATGCTCGGCTATGCGGCTGTCAATGTCGGCAAGCCGGAGCTGGTGTCGATCGAGGAACTCAACGACAACGACTGGATCGCCACGGCCGCCGCCATCGGCGCGCCGGCCTCCACCACCCCCTGGGAGATGCAGGGCATCGACTACGTGAAGGCCGCACAGCTGCTGCAGGACGAGCTTGGCGAGAAGCTTTCCGGCCTGATCATCGGCCAGAACGGCAAGTCCTCGACGTTGAACGGCTGGCTGCCGTCGGCCATCCTCGGAACCAAGGTGGTGGACGCGGTCGGTGACATCCGCGCGCATCCGACTGGAGACATGGGTTCGATCGGCATGGCCGGCTCGCCCGAGCAGATGATCCAGACCGCCGTCGGCGGCAACCGCGCCGAAAACCGCTATATCGAGCTGGTCGTGAAGGGCGCGACGGCGAAGATTTCGCCGATCCTGCGCGCGGCATCGGACCAGTCCGGCGGCTTCATCGCCTCCTGCCGCAACCCGCTGCGCGCTTCTTACGTCCGTACACATGCTGCCCTCGGCGGCATCTCCATGGCGCTTTCGCTCGGCGAAGCGATCATCGAGGCGGAAAAGAAAGGCGGCAGCGCCGTCATCGACGCCATCTGCAAGACCACAGGCGGCCATATCCTCGCTGAAGGCACCATCACCAGGAAGGACGTCGTCTACACGAAGGAAGCCTTCGACATCGGCACTATCACGGTCGGCTCAGGCGACAAGGCCGTCGTCATGCATGTGATGAACGAGTACATGGCCGTCGAGGACACCGGCGGCAAGCGGCTCGCGACCTTCCCCTCCGTCATCACTACGCTGTCGCCGGAAGGCGAGCCCTTGAGCGTCGGCCAGCTGCACGAGGGCATGAACGTCTTCATCCTGCATGTGCCGATGGACATCATTCCGCTGTCTGCCAGCGTGCTTGACCCCACGGTCTATCCCTCCGTCGAAAAGGCGATGGGGATCGAGATCGCCAAATACGCACTGGCCGGCAAGAAAGGCTGAGAAGCGCAGGAGGCTTGAATGGCCCGCGACGCCGGTCTCGAAGAATTGCTGAGAGAAGAGCTCGGGCAGCGGCCCGGGCTTAGCGAAAAAGCGATGTTCGGCGGCTGGGCCTTTCTGCTCAACGGCCACCTGTTCTGCGGCGCCCGTGTCGACGGGATGCTGATCCGCCTTGGCAAAGGTAACGATGCCTGGGCGCTGGAGCAGCATGACGTCAAAACCATGTTGATGGGCGGCCGCGAGATGAAGGGGTGGCTGCGCGCCGGGCCAGAAGCCTATGGCACGACATGTTGCGTAAGCGGCTGCTTCTGGCCGCGCTGGACTTCGTCGAAGGCCTGCCGCCGAAATAGCCGGGCGACCGAAACAACAAGGAAAACAGGGAAGGGAAATCCATGCCGAAAGCCAATCCACGTCACCCGAAATTCCCCATTCCGGGCGGCCCGGAGCTGCGTGCCAAGGGCTGGCGGCAGGAGGCCCTGCTGCGCCTGCTGGAGAACGTGCTCTCGGTCGGCGAAGATCCCGACAATCTCGTCGTCTACGCAGCGCTTGGCAAGGCTGCCCGCAACTGGGCGGCGCACAAGGGGATCGTCAAGGCGCTGACCGAAATGGATGAGAACCAGACCCTGCTCATCCAGTCCGGCAAGCCGATCGGCCTCATCCGCACGCATGACAAGGCGCCGCTCGTCATCATGGCGAACTGCAACATCGTCGGGCAATGGGCAAAGGCCGAAGTCTTCTACGAGCTGCAGCGCAAGGGCCTGATCTGCTGGGGCGGCCTGACGGCCGGCGCCTGGCAGTATATCGGCAGCCAGGGCGTCATCCAGGGCACCTACGAAATCTTCATGCGCATCGCAGAGCGCCGCTTCGGCGGCGATCTCTTCGGCCGTTTCGTGCTGACCGCCGGTCTCGGCGGCATGGGCGGCGCGCAGCCGCTCGCCGGCCGCATGGCGGGTGCCGCCATCCTGTGCGTCGACATCGACGCGGAGCGCGCCAGGAAGCGCCAGGAAATCGGCTATCTGCAGGAAATCGCCCCGGACCTCGATTCCGCGCTGGCGATGATCGACGCTGCGGTCAAGGAAAAGCGGGCGCTCTCCGTCGGCCTCGTCGGCAATGCGGCCGAAATCTATCCCGAGATTGCACGCCGCGGCATCGTGCCCGATATCGTCACCGACCAGACCTCGGCCCACGATCTCGTCTATGGTTACGTGCCGAAGGGCATGAGCATCAGCCAAGTCAAAGATCTCCGCGACGACGGTCAGGGCCAGCTGATGGCCGCAAGCCGCGCCTCGATCGTCGAGCATGTGAAGGCCATGCTGGACTTCCAGAAGAAGGGTTCCGAAGTCTTCGACAACGGCAACCTGATCCGCACGCAGGCGAAGGAAGGCGGCGTCGCCAACGCCTTCGATATCCCGATCTTCACCGAGGCCTATCTGCGGCCGCTCTTCTGCCGTGCCATCGGCCCGTTCCGCTGGATGGCGCTCTCCGGCGAGGAAAGCGATATCGCCCGCATCGACGATCTGCTGCTGGACATGTTCCCGGACAACAAGATTATCACCAACTGGATCAAGCTTGCTCGCGAGCATGTGCCGTTCGAAGGTCTTCCGGCGCGCATCGCCTGGCTCGGCCATGGCGAACGCACCGCACTTGCCCGCCGCGTCAACGAGCTTGTGGCCAGCGGCGAGCTGAAGGGTCCGATCGCATTTTCGCGCGACCATCTCGACGCCGGCGCCATGGCGCATCCGAACATCATGACCGAGGGTATGAAGGACGGCTCCGACGCCATCGCCGACTGGCCGCTGATCGACGCCATGATGCTCTGCTCGTCGATGGCCGACCTCGTCGTCGTTCATTCCGGCGGCGGCGGCTATGCCGGCTACATGACGAGCTGCGGCGTCACCGTGGTCGCCGACGGCACGGCGGCGGCCGACGAACGGCTCGACCATGCGCTCACCAACGACACGGCACTCGGCGTCATGCGCTATGCCGACGCCGGCTATGAGGAAGCGCTGGACGAAGTTGCGAAAAAGGATGTGCCCTATATCCGACTGGGGTAAGCACGTCTGTTCTTAGCAGCATCGACAGATTATGGTCCCGGGCAATTCGTAACAAGTTTTGAGAGTTGCCCGTGATCCCCTGGACCTTGCTCGACACTGCGAAAATCCCTGGTGGCGGCGAGTTGCGCCTGAAGCAGCGCGGCCAGGAATTTTCCATCATGCTCGGCACCAACGAGTTGATGAACAGCCGCCTGAGCGGCTCCGAGCGGGCGCTTGCCACGCTTTCCTGCGAAAAGATCAAGGGCCGGAAGACGCCACACATATTGATCGGCGGCCTTGGCATGGGCTTTACCTTGCGCGCGGCCCTCGGCGAACTCGATGCGGATGCCAAGGTCACGGTCGCGGAGCTTGTTCCGGCTGTTGTGACCTGGGCACGCGGGCCGATGGCAACAGTCTTCGACGGGTGCCTCGACGATCCCCGCGTCGCGATCCACGAAGGCGACGTGCGTCCACTCATCCGCGCCCGCAAGGCAACCTACGACGCCATCCTGCTCGATGTCGACAACGGCCCGGACGGCATTACGTCGGAGGCCAATGACGGTCTCTACGATTATCAGGGCCTGAAGGCGGCGCGTGACGCCTTGCGCCCGCGAGGCGTGCTCGCGGTCTGGTCTTCAGGGCCTGACGAGTGCTTCACAAGGCGGCTGCGCGACAGCGGCTTTACCGCCGAAGTGGTCAATACGCGCGCCAATGGCAAAACAGGCGCACGTCATGTCATCTGGCTCGCGACGAAATCGGGATCATAACGCCTCGAATTGAAATAGCGCCCAAGATGCTATATATCAATGTCATATCTCAAAGGAGTTATGGCATGGACACCGCAAAGATCTTCTGGTCCGGCCGCTCGCAGGCCGTACGCTTGCCGAAGGAATTCCGCCTCGATGGCGAGGAAGTACGCATCCGCCGGCAGGGAAAAGCAATCATTCTGGAGCCGATCGCCGAAGATTGGGATTGGCTGGAGACTGTTACGGGGCCGGTCGACCCCGATTTTGAAGAGGCGGCGACGGAACAGCCTGCCGAGCAGCAACGCCCCGAGTTGGATATCTTCAAGTGAAGTATCTGCTCGACAGCAATGCCGTTATCGCCCTGATGAAAGGACACCCCGGCTTCGTCAGCGAGCTTCGCAGACATAAGCCCCACGATTTTGCCATTCCGGCCATCGTCGTACACGAGTTGTTTTATGGCGCTTACAAGGGCCAGCGCGTTGTCGACAATCTGGCACGTGTGGATGCCTTGCAGTTCGAGACGCTGGATTTCGATAAGGAAGATGCCCGTGTAGCCGGTGAAATTCGCGCAAGCCTTGCTTCCCTTGGCACACCGATCGGTACCTATGACGTTCTGATCGCGGGCCAAGCGGTCGCCCGCGATCTGATCCTGATAACGCACAATGTCAGAGAGTTTGAACGCGTTGCCAAGCTACGTTTCGAAGACTGGGAGTCCTTGCCGAGCGGCTAAAGATAGCGCGTTTCCTCCGGCGCGCGATCAAAGCGGTCGTCGCGGCCATCGAAATAGCCGACAGGAAGCGAGGCGAGTTCCTCGTCGGTGGCATCATCCAGGCAGTTGATGCTGATCGCATAGAACTTGCCGCCGAGTGCGGGATTTTCACCCCAGTTGAAGGAGCTGATGCCGCAATTTTTGCAGAAGAGGTGATGCAGGATGCGCGGGCCGAACTGATATTCGCCGATGCTGTCCTCGCCCGCGGTCAGACGGAAATCGGCGGGCGTGGCGACAGCCAGCCAATTGCGCTTCTTCTTGCAGATCGAGCAATTGCATTTGAAGGTGCCACCCTGCAGATCGAGATCGGCCTCGTAGCTGACGGCGCCGCAATGGCAGCTGCCATGATAGGTCTTCTTCATCACTCCAATCCTTCCCTTGAGGTGGCTTCTGCGTAAGCGACGTATTTGTCGAGGGCCTGCTCCCAGCCGCCGGTCTGCAATCTCAGCTCGGTATCATCAGGCAGTTCGACCTTGCGGAAGACGAGACGCGTCTTCTCGCCAAGCTCATGGAATTCCACGGTTGCCTGCATCGGATGCTCGGGCTTGCCCTCCTGGTTTTCCCAGGCGAAGGTAAAGACCAAGCGCTCGGGCGGGACGATCTCCAGATAGCGGCCATGGCTCCAATATTCCTTGCCCTCCGGTGTCAGAATGCAGTGCCGCCAGGCGCCCCCTTCCCGCAGGTCTACGGAAACGGATGGGGCCGTCATGTTTTGTGGTCCCCACCAGCGCATGAGATGTTGCGGTTCCGTCCAGAGGCAAAACAGCAGGGCACGCGGCGCGGCGATGTCGCGGGTCAGCACGATCTCGCGCGGCGGGCGCAAGCTGCCGCCCTCAGTTGCTGGGGTCATTCTTTCCTCCCTTTTGCAATAATGCCGTGTAGTCCTCTAGGCGATCGAGATTGTCGTTCCAGAACTGGCGATAGCTCTCCAGCCAGTCATCGACTTGGCGCAGCGGCTTCGCTTCCAGCCGGCAGGGCCGCCATTGCGCCTCCCTCCCCTTCGAGATCAGGCCGGCTTTCTCCAGCACCTTCAGATGTTTGGAGACGGCAACCAGCGACATGTCGAAGGGTTCGGCCAGCTCGGAGACGGATGCCTCGCCGGTCGCCAGCCGCGCCAGGATCGCCCGACGGGTTGGATCTGCCAGGGCCGAAAGGGTGATGCTCAATGTGTCCATGCGACTTCATAAACCATCCAGTTAATTAACTTATTGGTTTAATATAGACCGCAACAAAGCTCTGTCAAGAAGCGCCTACGCCGTGCGATCTCAGGAAACGATGTTGGAAACTTCGATCAGGTTATGGTCCGGATCACGGAAATAGACCGAGAGAATGGGACCGGTCGCGCCGGTTCGGCGGACGGGGCCTTCCGTGATCTCGACGCCCTCAGCTTTCAGGTGAGCAATGATGTCATCGAGCAGCGTTGTGCTGATGAAGCAAAGATCGGCCGAACCCGGTGTCGGCCACTCGGCCTTCGGCTCGAACTCATGGCCGGCTTGATGCAGATTGATCTTCTGGTTGCCGAAGGTGAGAGCCCTACGGCCCTCCCCGAAAGTTTCGACACCCATACTGAGGACACGGGTATAGAAATCGCAACTCTCCTCGATGCTCGCAACCGTGAGCACCAGATGATCGAGATGGTCGATACGGATCATGGCAGCCTCCTGGGCTCAGCGACGCGCCAGCCTGGCAACGGCAAGAGCGCTGGCGAGACAGAGTGCCAGCATGACCAGGATGAAGGCAACCACGGCATTCCAGCCGTCGGCAAGCCAGAAATAGCCGCCGACTGAGCCCGCTATGCTGGAGCCGAGATAATAGGCGAGCAGGTAGAGCGAGGAGGCGTGACCCTTGAAGCCGTGGGCCAGCCGGCCCACAAGCGCGCTGGCGACGGAATGGGCCATGAAGAAGCCTATCGTCACCAGAACGATGCCGAGAATGATCAGCTGCAAGGAGCTGGAAAGCGTCACCGCCGCACCGAGCGCGGTAATCAGCACGCCAATAGGCAGCACTATGAAATGGCCGATGCGATCGCCGAGGAGACCTGCAGCCCAGGATGCGACGATGCCGAAGAGATAGGCGGTGAAGATCAGTCCAAGCTCAGTCTGATTGAGATCATAGGGATCGGCGACGAGACGGAAGCCGGCATAGTTATAGACTGTTACGAAGGAGCCCATGATCAGGAAACCGATGGCAAAGAGCAGCGGCAACGCCGCATTGCCAAAATGACCGCTCCAGGCCTTCACATGGAAGCCGGCATCGAAGCCCTTTCGCGGCATAAAATTGCGCGACGGCGGCAGCAGATGGAGGAAGCCGATGGCGGCGATCAAGCCGAGAATGCCAACCGTCGCCAAAGCCGGCCGCCAGCTCAGATATTCGGCGATCGTACCGGTCACCACGCGCCCGGCCATGCCGCCGAAGGCGTTGCCGGCTATATAGAGGCCCATGGCACCGCCGAGGCCGCGCGGTTCGATTTCCTCAGCCAGATAGGTCATGGCGACGGCAGGGACGCCGCCCAACAGGAAGCCCTCAAGAGCGCGGACGGCAAGCAGCATATGCCAGCTCGGCGATACCGCGCAGACGACCGTACAGATGGCCGCGCCGAGCAGCGAGATGAACATCAGGCTGCGGCGGCCGAGGCTTTCGGAAACGGCAGCGGCGCCGAAGATCGCGAAGGCCAGGAAGCCTGTGGAAAGCGAGAGCGACAGCGAGCTTGCAGCCGGCGTGACCCCGAAGTCCTCGGAGAAGATCGGCATCAGCGGCTGCACGCAATAAAGCAGCGAGAAGGTGGCAAAGCCCGAGAGAAACAGCCCAATGGTCGCGCGGCGGAAGGCGGGCGTGCCGCGCGTCAGGAATTGGCGGGTCTCGGTCGGCGGCTCGTTCCTGACGAGCGTCAATTCGGGGCGGGAGGAAACTTCGGACACAGTGGTTTGCTGCTTGCTTGCGGCGCGAAACATTGGTGGCACCTGACCTTTCTTGCCTTGGAATCTAGCCAGACGAGCTCCATTAGTCCAATATATGGAACAGGCGATCTCAATAGCTTTTGGAGATAGCGATGGAGCTGCGTCATATCCGCTATTTTCTGGCGCTGGCGGAAGTGGGAAACTTCACCCGTGCGGCAGCCAAACTCGGTATCGGCCAGCCGCCGCTCAGCCAGCAGATCCGGGACCTGGAAAACGAAGTGGGTGCGCAGCTGTTCCACCGCGTGCCGCATGGCGCGGAACTGACGGCTGCCGGCGAGGCGTTTCTCGCGGAAGCGAAAATGGCGGTCGATGCGGCGGAAAAGGCAAAGCTCGCCGCCCAGCGCGCCAATCGCGGCGAGATCGGCCGCCTGTCGCTCGGCTTCACCGCTTCTTCCGCCTTCAACACCATCGTCACATCAATCATTCGCGAGTTTCGGCGGCATTGGCCGGAAGTGCTGATATCGCTGACCGAGATGAACACCAATGCGCTGATGGAGCGGCTGATGCGCGGCGAGATCGACGCGGCCTTTATCCGCCCGGGCCTTGAAGATCCGAGAGACGTGCGGCTGAAGCGTTTTGCCGATGAGCCGATGCTGATCGCGCTGCCGGCTCATCATCCTTTGGCAAGTAAGGAACGCGTGCCGGTTGCGGCGCTCGCGGGCGAACCCTTCATCCTCTTCCCGCGCATGGTGGGGCTGAGCCTCTATGACGATATCGTTGCCGCCTGTCGCGAAGCCGGCTTCGACCTCGTGGTGACGCAGGAAGCGCCGCAGATCCCATCCGTCGTCAATCTCGTCGCCGCAAACTTGGGCGTTTCCATCGTTCCGGCTTCGATCGCACAGATCAAGCTCGACGGCGTTGCCTATCGGCAAATCGATGGGCCACCGGTCGTGGCGCGGCTCGGCCTTGCCAGCCTCAAGGCGCAGCGATCGCCCGTTATCGCCAATCTCATGAGCCTGATTGCGTAGCTATTTGTTTTCACGCAATTCCGGGCGCAAAACCGCTTCGCACTTTTGCTGGAATTGCTCCCGCTCCCAATAAGGCGGATCGCCGAATGCCTTCTTTAGATGATCGGCCATGGCGCGCAGTTTGGCCGAGGGGTTGCGCCCTTCCGGATGGGCCATGAAGATGAATTCCGGCTCCGGCCGGTAGCCGACGTCGATCTCGACAAGCCGCCCCTCCCTCACCGAAGGTCCGGCAATGAAAGCCGGCAGCAAGGCGACACCGAGGCCGGCAATCGCGGCATCGTGGAGGACATCGCCATTGTTGACGCCCAGCGCCAGCTTTCCACGGATGACCACCGCACCCTCTGGTCCCTCGAAACGCCAGTCGGCGACACCGCGATTGGTGTAAAAAATACCGCGATGATCCTCGAGATCGGAGAGCGAAGCGGGCTTGCCGCACCGGCTCAGATAATCCGGCGAAGCCACAAGAAGGCGGCGGCTGCGGGCAAGCTTCCAGGCGACGAGGCGTGAGTCGGCGATCAGGCCATGGCGTATGATCGCATCATAGCCATCTGAAGCGGCATCGACCCGGCGGTCGTCGAGATCGAGCGTCAGTTCGATTTCCGGATGCTCTGCGAGAAACGGATAGAGAGCCGGCCCCAGATGCAGGCGGCCGAAGGTGACGGGTGCCGCGATGCGCAGCGGCCCCATCAGCGTACCGCGCCGCTCGGCAAGATCGGCCGCCGCCTCGCGAACCTCCTGCGCGATGCGGGTGGCGCGCTGCAGAAAGGCAGCGCCATCCTCGGTCAGGGTCAGCCTGCGGGTCGTGCGGTGAAGCAGGGTTGCCCCCAACGCCTTCTCCATTTCCGACAGACGCTCGCTGACGACGGATTTCGACAGGCGCAGGCGCCGCGCCGCCTCGCTGATCGAGCCGGCCTCGGCTACAGTCACGAACGTTACGATCCCGTCGATCTTCAGCATCGTTCGGAAACTCCGAATTCGAATTCCTCTTTTTGAAGACTAATCCGAACGATCGGAAAAGGCCATCTTCCGCGTATCGGACAAACCGAAAGACACGTTCTCACACAGGAGATGGAACAATGAACCGCTTGAATGGAAAAGTCGCAATCGTCACCGGTGCCAGTTCCGGCATTGGCCGCGCCACGGCAAAACTCTTCGCCGCCGAAGGCGCCAAGGTTGTCGTCGGCGCTCGCCGCGCCGCAGAGCTGGAAAGCCTTGCCGCGGAGATCAAAGCGGCTGGCGGAGAAGCAGCCGTACTGGCCGGCGATGTACGCTCGGAAGACTACCACAAGGCGCTGGTCGCCCTTGCTATCGAACGCTACGGCAAGCTCGATATCGCCTTCAACAATGCCGGCACGCTCGGCGAAGCCGGTCCCAGCACCGAGGTTTCGGAAGCGGGCTTTTCCGACGCGCTGGCGATCAATCTCACCGCGTCGTTCCTGGCCGCCAAGCACCAGATTGGTGAAATGGTAAAGCACGGCGGCGGCTCCGTGATTTTCACGTCGACCTTCGTCGGCCATACCGTCAGCTTCCCCGGCGTTGCCGCCTATGCCGCCAGCAAATCAGGCCTGATCGGTCTGACGCAAACGCTCGCCGCCGAATTCGGCCCGCAGAATGTGCGCGTCAATGCCGTACTGCCGGGTGCGGTCGATACCGATATGTATCGCGACATGAACGACACTGCCGAAAAGCAGGCCTTCATTACCAATCTGCATGCGCTGAAGCGCGTCGCCGGCCCGGAAGAAATTGCGCGCTCGGTCCTCTATCTAGCCTCCGATGATGCAAGCTTCGTCAGCGGCACGGCCTCTCTGGTTGATGGCGGCCTATCGATTACGCGTACCTGACCGAGTGCTTAGCCGAAGCATTTATCGCGTCGGAATGCTTTGAATGAATAAGGACGGGCCGCGGATCCTACTTCCCTGGCGGCCCCTCCACTCAGAACATCGTATTATCATTCTTCGACGTCTCGGGGATCGGCTGCACCGAATCCCAGTGTTCCTGGATCTTGTTGTCCTCCACCCGAAAGATATCGACGATGGCGCTGCCGCGGTCGCCCGGCTGGCGAACGGCGTGGACGCGAAGGATTACATAATCGCCGTCGACCATCACGCGCTTGATCTCGCTCTTCGACTGCGGGTAGTTCTTTTTCAGGTATTCGAGGAAACCGCGCAGGCCTTCGGGCCCATCGGCGGCAAGAGGATTGTGCTGGATGTATTTGCCGAGATACTTGGAAGCCGCGTCGAAATCCTTGTCGTTCAGCGCCTTCTGGTAGAAATCCAGAACGATCTCCTTGTTCTTCAGCTCCTGCGGCGAGTAGGCACGTTCGGCAAAGGCCGGCACGGCGGCAGCCAGGATCGGTAGGGCGATGACAGCGACTTTCATCAGTTTCAAGGCGTTGCTCCTTTGGTCGTTAACACATTCACTTTTGTCGAGGGCGAAGATGCCCGCAAATGACAAGTTAGTGATGCCGACGTGACCATTGGCTGCAAATAGCGGAAAATCCGCTCACCCGCGTCGCAATCACCGACACGCCGAACTCGATGGAAGCACGCGACGATTGCCTATGACACACCAAAGGCTTAGGCTAATCAATAAAAGAACAGGCGACGGGTTCAGGCATGGTTCTCGCGGATAAGCGCATCCTTCTCATCATCTCCGGCGGCATCGCGGCCTATAAGAGCCTCGATCTCATTCGCCGGCTGCGCGAGCGCGGCGCAAGCGTGCGGCCCGTCATGACATCGGGCGCACAGCAGTTCATCACGCCGCTTGCCGTCGGCGCGCTTGCCGCCGATCATGTTTTCACCGATCTGTTTTCACGGCAGGACGAGCAGGATGTCGGCCATATCAGGCTGGCGCGCGACTGCGATCTCGTGCTGATCGCGCCAGCCACCGCCGATCTCCTCGCCAAGATGGCAAACGGGCTGGCCGACGATCTCGCTTCGACCATATTGCTCGCCACCGACCGGCCCGTTCTTGTCGCCCCCGCCATGAACCCGAAGATGTGGGCGCATCCGGCGACCAGGCGGAATATCGAAACCCTGCGCGGTGACAGCATCGCCTTTGTGGGTCCGGTGACCGGCGAAATGGCCGAAAGCGGCGAGGCCGGCGCAGGACGGATGGCGGAGCCGCTCGATATCGTTGCGGCTGTCGAGCGACGGCTGGATGACGGCGCCAAGCCGCTGGCCGGCAAGAAGGCGGTCGTGACCTCCGGGCCGACACATGAACCGATCGACCCCGTGCGCTATATCGCCAACCGCTCGTCGGGACGGCAGGGTCATGCGATTGCCGCGGCCCTTGCGGCACTCGGCGCCGACGTCACGCTCGTCTCCGGCCCGGTCACCATATCCGATCCGGTCGGTCTCAACGTCATCCATGTCGAGCGGGCGGATGAGATGCGCGACGCGGTGCTTGCGGCCCTTCCCGCCGATATCGCCGTGATGGTGGCCGCAGTTGCCGACTGGCGCGTCGCTTCCGCATCGGACCAGAAGATCAAGAAGCATCCCGGCGAATCGATTCCGACGCTGGCGCTCACGGAAAACCCCGACATCTTGAAGACTGTGGGACATCACACGCAGCGGCCGAAACTCGTGATCGGCTTTGCCGCCGAAACGCAGGATGTGGAGAGCAATGCCCGCGCGAAGCTGGAGCGCAAGGGCGCCGACTTCATCGTCGCCAACGACGTCTCGCCCGCAACCGGCATCATGGGCGGCACAAGAAACAGGGTGAAGATCATCAGCCACGCCGGGGTTGAACAGTGGCCCGATCTCGACAAGGATGAAGTGGCCGTGCGGCTCGCGGCGCTGATATCAGCTCAGTTTACGCAGGGATAACGGCTATCGGCTGGCGCTCTGCGGATGCGTGCTCTTCCGGCTGGAAGGGCGTGACATGGACGCCGGTATCGTCGATCAGAACGGCGCTGCCATCGGGAATTTCGCGCCAGGCATCGATGTCGTCGTTCAGCGGTTCCGACACGAGGCAGTATCCCGCGCCGACCGGCGAGGCATAAAGCGTCGGCGCCTTGCGGTCGGTCGCATAGCGGATGGCGAAGAGCGACTTGCCGTCGGAAAAGGCTGCTGTGAAGCGCACCAGCACCGAGCCTGTTAGATGGATTGAAAGGCCTTCGACGAAGCCGATGGTCTGAGCGATCGCCGCAATCGGATTGGTCGCCAGGCCGAACTGCATCGCCAGCAGGAACAGGAGCTCGGAATCGGTCGTGCCGCTGCGGGCATGAAACAGCCGGTCGTCGAGCATGGCTTCCATCGGCCGGCGCAGGCGGTCGAAATTGGAAATCTGGCCATTGTGCTGGAACGACCAGTTTTCGAAGACGAAGGGATGGCAATTGTCGCGGCGTGTGCCGCCGCCGGTAGCCGCGCGGACATGGGCAAGAAAGAGCGGCGAGCGGATCTGCCGCGCCAGGCTCTTCAGATTGCAGTCGGACCAGGCCGGCAGGATATCGCGGTAACGGCCCGGTTCCGGCCGATTGCCATACCAGGCGATGCCGAAACCATCACCGTTGGTCGCCGTCTTGGCACGCGTGGCGCAATGGGATTGTTCGATCAGGGAGTGGGCAGGCGAAGATACCAGCTCCTCCAGATAGAGGGGGTCTCCACGATAGGCTGCCCAGCGACACATGCGTCTTTCTCTCCGATTCCCGCTGTCTTCCTGTCCCGCGGGAGAATGGCAAATCTAGGACGATTGTTTACGCGGAATGGGTAATAAAGTCTTAATTTTCCATCGTCTGCAGCGCAGGATGATAGATATTCGACGCGTCGTCCGATCACGTTTGGCGTCGCAACATTTTCTTCGTGAAGCCCGATGTCATAAGGCTTTTCTGCGGGGTTAGTCGAGCGCACGCATTTCCATGCGACAATAAGTGTGAAGCTCTCAGAGACCGTGCCTCTTGCATCAAGCCAAATTTGAGCTACGTTTAGCTTGTCTGAAACGTAACGAAAGGAAGGTGATCCAATGTCTAGTGAGATTTCGGTCTTTGTATACGGCATGGAAATGGTTGTGAACGTTGCGAGGCAGCCCTCGCTCTGACCAACACCTTCCCGAAGCGTTCGCCGCTTCAGGCCAGTTACGGGCCAAAGCTCATGGGGGGTCGCTTAAGGCGGCCCCTTTTGATTTTCAGCAGTTCGTTTTTTTCCTTGCCAAACGGGAAGAGCGCCTTAGCTAACCCAGCATGTCTTCTCAGGAACAGCCCGAACAGGGCGAAGCCAAGCCGAGGCCGCTCAACGAGCCGGCCCTTACCGCACTCTCATTGTATCCGCAGGACTGGGCCTTATTCCTCGATATCGACGGAACCCTGCTCGATCTCGCCGAAAGGCCGGAAGCGATTGTCGTGCCCGACTATCTCCCCGGCACGCTGCATGCGCTTTCCCGCCAGCTTGGCGGCGCGCTGGCCTTGGTCACCGGCCGCGCCATCGAATTCGTCGATCCCCTTTTTGCACCCTTCCGCTTTCCCGTCGCAGGCCTCCATGGCGCAGAACGGCGTGATGCGGCCGGACGGCTGCGGCGGGCGCATATTCCGCCCGCCTTTCAGGCGATGAAGCAGACCATTGCATATGAGGCCCAAGCCTGGCCCGGCGCCATCGTCGAGGACAAGGGGGCGGCCGTCGCGGTCCATTTCCGCCATGCCCCCGCATACGAGGCTGAGATCGGCGAAATCATGCAGCGCCATCTGGAGGAAGCCGGTCCCGACTGGAACCTGCAGCGCGGCAAGATGGTGATCGAAATCTGCCCTGCTCACGCCAGCAAGGGACATGCCGTCGAGACGTTCCTGTCAGAAGCGCCGTTCGAAGGACGCCGTCCGGTCGCGATCGGCGACGACGTGACCGACGAGACGATGTTTGCCGCCGCCAACCGTCTCGGCGGCCAATCCGTGCGCATCGGCGATGCCAACGGAAAAACACTGGCACGTGCATCCATTGGCTCACCTGCGCGTTTAAGGGACGTGCTGGGAACGCTCGTCAAGTAATTTTCGATCATGGCGATGTCTCCCAGCCTTCTCGAAAGGAAGAATTCGTGAGTCGACTGATCATTGTTTCTAATCGTGTTTCCGTACCCGACCACAAAGGCGCCGCGGCGGCCGGCGGCCTTGCGGTGGCGCTGCAGGCGGCGCTCGCCGAGCGCGGCGGCATCTGGATGGGCTGGTCCGGCAAATCGAGCGGCGACGCAGAGCCTGAACCGCTGCAGATGACGCAGGACGGCAATATCACCTATGCGCTCACCGATCTGACCCAGACCGATGTCGAGGAATATTATCAGGGCTTTGCCAACCGCGTGCTGTGGCCGATCTGCCATTACCGGCTCGATCTCGCCGAATATGCCCGCAAGGAAATGACCGGCTATTTCCGCGTCAATCGCTTCTTTGCCCATCGGCTGGCACCCCTGATCGAACCCGACGACATCATTTGGGTACATGACTATCATCTCATCCCGCTTGCAGCAGAGCTGCGGCAGATGGGCCTGAAGAACCGCATCGGCTTCTTCCTGCATATTCCCTGGCCGCCGGCGGATGTCGTGCTCGCCATGCCGGTGCATGAGGAGATCATGCGCGGCCTCTCCTCCTACGATCTCCTTGGCTTCCAAACCGATTACGATCTGGAAAACTTCGCGGGCTGCCTGAAGCGCGAGGGGATGGGCATCGAGAAAAGTCCGGGCCATTTCAGCGCTCACGGCCATGATTTTCGCGGCGGCGCCTATTCGATCGGTATCGAGACGGCGGGCTTTGCCGAATTCGCCCGCAAGGCAGCGTCGCACAGCATGGTGCAGAAAGTGCGCCAAAGCATCGAAGGCCGCGACCTGATCCTCGGCGTCGACCGGCTCGATTATTCCAAGGGCATCACGCAGCGCATCGATGCCTTCGAACGCTTCATCACCAACAATCCCGCCCACCAACGCAGCATCACCTATCTGCAGATCACGCCGAAATCCCGCTCGGAAGTGCCGGAATACGAGGCGATGCAGAATGCGGTTGCCGAACAGGCCGGCCGGGTCAACGGCGCGATCGGCACGGTCGACTGGGTGCCGATCCGCTATATCAATCGCTCGATCAGCCGCCCGATCCTGGCGGGCCTCTATCGGCTCGCCAAGGTCGGGCTGGTGACGCCGCTACGCGACGGCATGAACCTGGTCGCCAAGGAATATGTCGCGGCGCAAGACTCTGAAAACCCGGGCGTGCTGGTGCTCTCGCGCTTTGCCGGCGCGGCGCGCAAGCTGAAAGGCGCTCTGCTGGTCAATCCCTACGATGTCGACGGCACCGCCAATGCGCTGGCCCGGGCCATCAACATGCCGCTGCAGGAGCGGCAGGAGCGCTGGCGCGGCATGATGGATTATCTCCTCGAAAATGACGTATCGCGCTGGTGCGAGACCTTTCTTGCCGATCTTACGGCGGAATAAAGCATGATCATCATCCGGTGGCGGCTTCGGCAAGCAGCCATTGCGCCAGCTGCTCCGCCTCCGGGTTTGCGTTGGCCGGCGGCAGCAGCCAGTAACCTCGCTCCGGCGCCTCCAGCATGGGACCCACCGTCACCAGCGTCCGGGCGGCAAGCAGGGAATCGACGAGGCCCATCCAGCCGATGGCGACGCCCTGTTCGCTGAGGGCTGCCTGCACGACGAGCGAGTAGGTGTTGAAGCGCAGGTCGCCGCGGCCAGCATAGGCATCCCGGGCAATGCCGAAGGCGGCAAGATAGCTCTGCCAGTCGAACCATGGCGACGGCATTTCCGAATCGAGGTGAACAAGCGTGGTGCCGGCAAGCTGCGAGGGATCGGTGAATGGACCGTGCCGCTCTGCAAAACCTCTAGTGCAGATCGGCACGACCTTCTCTGGCAGAAGCAGCGTTGCGCGCGCACCGAACTCGTTGCGTGTCCCGAAGAAGACCGCGATATCGCCACTTTCCGGGGTGCCGCGATCCGGCCGCTGCGTGGCGACGATCTGGATATCGACTTCCGGATAGAGGAGCCGGAACGCGTGCATGCGGGGAATGAGCCAGAGAGCGGAAAAGGCATAGTCGGTGCGCAAACGAACGGACGGGCGCTCCGCCTCGACGCGGAAGCTGCGCACCAGATTATCGACGCCGCCAACCGACTTTTCGACGATTTCGAAGAGGCGCTGCCCCTCGGGCGAGAGCACGACACCGCGATGCTGGCGGTGAAACAGAGACACGCCCATCTGCTCTTCGATACGGCGGATCTGATAGCTGACGGCGGGCTGTGTCAGACCAAGAGCGGAGGCTGCGGCAGACAGGCTGCCGGAGCGCCCGACTTCCAGAAAGATTCTCAGCCAGCCGAGATCCACCAAACGTTCAGCCATAAAATTTCCTTTTGGCATCTATCGAAAAATGCCTGCTTCACAGCGCGAACTCTAGTGATGTTCAATAAAATAATCCAATGACAAGAGGGAACCATCGTCATGCGCATGTCAGCAATGGGTCGACCGACCGTCGGCGCGCTTCAATACGCCTTGACGCCCTGGTTTGCCGGCGTCACCACTATCGACGGCAAGCCCGGCCTTGAGGCCGTCAAAGCCGCCATCGGCCTTTGATTTCCGAGAAAGACACAAGCATGTCCCGCCCGAATATCCTCATCCTCATGGTCGATCAGTTCAACGGCACGTTCTTCCCGGACGGCCCGGCCGAGTTTCTGCATGCTCCGGTCCTGAAGGCTCTGGCGAAGCGCTCCGTGCGCTTTGCCAACAGCTATACGGCAAGCCCGCTCTGTGCGCCGGCGCGCGCTTCCTTCATGTCGGGGCAGCTGCCGAGCCGCACGCGCGTCTATGACAATGCTGCCGAATTCTGCTCGGATATACCGACCTTTGCGCACCACCTGCGCGCCGCCGGCTACCAGACGGCGCTGTCGGGCAAGATGCATTTCGTCGGCCCGGATCAAATGCATGGCTTCGAGGAGCGGCTGACGACCGACATCTACCCTGCCGATTTCGGCTGGACGCCTGATTATACGAAGCCGGGGGAGCGCATCGACTGGTGGTATCACAATCTCGGTTCGGTGACCGGCGCGGGCACTGCCGAGATCACCAACCAGATGGAATATGACGACGAGGTCGCCTATCACGCCGCCCGCAAACTCTACGATCTCTCGCGCCGCCAAGACGAAAGACCCTGGTGCCTGACCGTCAGCTTCACCCATCCGCACGACCCTTATGTCGCGCGTCGCCGCTTCTGGGATCTGTATGAGGATTGCCCGGCGCTTCATCCGGAAGTCGGCGAAATCCCCTTCGCGCGGCAGGACCCGCATTCGCAGCGGCTGATGAAGGCCTGCGATCACACCGCCTTCGACATCACCCCGGAGCAGATTCGCCGTGCACGCCGCGGCTATTTCGCCAATATCTCCTATGTCGACGAGAAGATCGGCGAGATATTGGAGACGCTCGAGCGCGGCCGCATGGCTGATAACACAATCATCCTCTTCGTCTCGGATCATGGCGACATGCTTGGCGAACGAGGCCTCTGGTTCAAGATGAACTTCTTCGAAGGTTCCGCCCGCGTGCCGCTTATGATCGCAGCCCCCGGCTGGCAGCCGAAGCGGATCGATCAGCCGGTCTCGACGCTGGACGTTACTCCGACGCTGGCAGCCCTTGCCGGGATCGACATCGCATCGCTCCGCCGCTGGACCGATGGCGAGGACCTGACGCCGCTGGCTCGTGGAACCGGAAGCCGCAGCCCCGTGCCCATGGAATATGCGGCGGAAGGTTCCGAGGCACCGCTCGTAGGCTTACGCGACGGCAATTACAAGCTGACCCTTTGCGAAAAGGACCCGCCGATGCTCTTCGACCTCAGGGAGGATCCGAAGGAGCTGACCAATCTGGCAGGCAACCCGGCCTATGCGGAAACGCTGGAGAGACTGACGGCGCAGGCCATGGCGCGCTGGGATCTTTCAAGCTTCGACGCTGCCGTGCGCGAGAGCCAGGCGCGGCGATGGGTGGTCTACACGGCCCTTCGCAACGGCGCCTATTATCCCTGGGACTATCAGCCCTTGCAGAAAGCGTCGGAGCGCTACATGCGCAACCATATGGACCTCAACGTGCTGGAGGAAAATCAGCGCTATCCGCGAGGCGAATAGGATTTCGATGGTGGACTGATGGCAATAGCTTGGAGCGGTTTCATGAAGCGCGCTAAGCATCTCGCTTCTGGCAGTAACGCGCCGTCTCGCCGTCGCCGGTCTGGAAGTCTCCGGGTTGCGGCGGCGCGATCGGTTTGAACAGCGTGCGATCCGGCTTCAGATCGAGCAAGGGCGTGCCGTCAAGGCAATCGAGGCCGCGCACCAGCAGCACGGCCCCCTCGACCGCTTCCAGCTTGACAATGGATGTGCCGATTGGGTTGGGCCGCACCGGCGAGCGCAGCGAAAAGGTGCCGTGTATCTTGCCGCTGTTGGCCGGGCTTTGCAGCACGAGGTCCCGGCGCGAACGATCCAGCCAATAGAGAACCTCCAGCCGCTCGAAGGCTTCCACGCCTCGCAGCGCCGCCACCCAGGGCTCGAAGATCTCGATCCGGCAAATGGGGCCATCATGCCGGCCCTGACGCGGCGTTTCCATGCGCGATGTCCAGGGCGTTGAAATGCGGCCGATGAAGGTAAGGCCGGCATCCGCGGCTGCGGGCGGCTCGACGGCCACTTCGTTTTCACGAATTTCGTTTTCCCGAACCATGATGCCTCCTAGACCTCAGAGCCTACTTCACGCCTCTCAACAGCGCCGCCAACTGATCGCTGGTCAGATCGACCTGATAGAACAGCTTGTAGAATTGCTTCACATCGTCGGAAAAATCGCTGCGGAAGAGCTTCGGATAAATGAGCTTCTCCATCCAGCGCACGCCGAGCAGCCGGTTGATGCCTGGCGGGGAATCGAACCAGCCGAAAGGCAATGAGGGCGGCACGAAGACCTTGCCGTCCTTGACCGCCTTGATCCCGGCCCATTGCGGATCGCTTTTCACCGAGGCTGCAAAGTCAGGGTTCTCGGCGATGATGATATCCGGGTTCCATCCGGCGACCTGCGGCGGCGTCACCTTGGTCAAGCCACCCTTGCCGGCAGCCGCAGCGACATTCATCGTGCCGACGGCATCGAGGATTTCGAGATTGATCGAGCCGGAAAGCCCGGTTTCCAGGCCATCGGCACCTCGGCCATAATAGACGCGCGGGCGCGGGTCGTTCGGCAATGTCGCGAGCTTTTCGTTCAGGTCCTTGATCGCCGTATCGGCATAATCGGCCAGCTTGTTGGCACGGTCCTCGACGTCGATCAGGGCGCCGACATCGCGCAGCGTATCGGCGGTGCGGGCGAAGCTGCCGTCGATAAGGACATAGGGAATATGCGTGTCGGACTGCACCTTGTCGGCCAGCGCCTTGTAGGTGGGATCGACCGTGCCGGCATCGAGGATGATATCAGGCTTGGCGTCGATGACCGCCTGCGAACTGATCGCGCCATCCTTGCCGGTCAAACGGCCAACTGTCGGCAGCGACCGCACCGACGGCATCAAGTAGGCCTTGGCGGCATCATCAGGCGCATGCACCCAGCCCACCAGCTTCTCCGGCGCCAGCACATAGACCAGGACGGCGGCTGGCGGCCCGGCCACCAGAATGCGGTTAATCTTATCAGGCACGGACACCGTGCGTCCGGCCGCATCGGTAATGATTCGCGCCTCAGCTGCGACTGGCATCAGGCCGACGAAGGCCAGAGCAAGAACCGCAAGAAATCTCATCATGAAAGCTGCTCATTCTGATCGAGGGGACCTCGGGGCGGCACTATGGCATAGCGCTATATCGGATGGAACATCGCGATGGCAGTATTCCAAAATGAAACGCATCCGAACCGATCGGATCAGCATGAGACGCAATCGGCCGGTCTTCATTACATCTGATGTAATTGAGAGCGGCATCCGTCTCGGGGTATCTAACGACCATCTTCTTGCAGGAAGAGCTTTTCAGCCCTTCAACGAAAGAGAGCCTTCCGGGACGACGTCGATGGCCACGGCGTCACTCCAACGGCAGGCCCAGGAGAATTCCATGACGACCATGTCATTCACCAAGACAGAAGCCCCGCAATGGCTGCTCGCCTTCTGGCGCGAAATCGACGACAAGACCTTCGGCGAAGGCTTTGATTGCCTCGCGGAGGACGCCACATGCAATCTCGGCATTGCCGACTGGAAGGGGCGCGACACCATTCGCCGGAACTTGCGCGCCTTCATCGACACCGGTTTCACGGCATTGCATGATGTCACCGAATATTGGGACGCCGGGCCGCTCAAGGTGTTCCGCGGAACGGTGACCATGACGCCCAACGACCGCACGCAGGCGGTGGTCAAACCGGTCATGACGCACTTTTTCTACATGGACGAGGCAGACCCGACGAAAGTGCGCCACTGGTACGGTTCGGTCGGACCTGTTGCCTTCTCATAAGAACTGAGGTGGCGGGGTTGCCAAACGCAGCCCCGCCATACCAAACCAACGAAGCGAGGCTTTACGGGATGAGTTCCCTTCGCGCCGAACTGAGATTGCCGAACGAGCTGGGACCGCAGCTGCGCGCATGGCGCGACACGCGCGGGAAGAGCCAGCTTGAGCTTTCGCTCGACACCGGCATTTCGCAGCGCCAGATCAGCTTTATCGAAAGCGGCAGAAGCACGCCCGGTCGCCAGAATGTCCTGCGTCTCGCAGACGCCCTGGACGTTCCGTTCCGCGAACGCAACACACTGCTGCTCGCCGCCGGCTATGCACCGATCTATTCGGAAGGAAGTTTTGACGATCAGGAAATGCAGGGCGTCACCAATGCGCTGAAACGCATGCTGCGTCAGCATGAGCCATTCCCGGCCGTCGTGATGGATCGCTACTGGAATGTGCTGATGGCCAATGATGCAACGCTTCACTTCTTCGGCAAGTTCACCGATATGGCCGCACGTCCGAAACCGCGCAATCTCCTGCATCTCATGTTCGATCCCTTGGGCATGCGGCCCTTCATTCCGGATTGGCAGAAGACGGCCGAAAGCCTTTTAGGACGAGTCTTCCGCGAATCGGTTGGCCGCGTCATCGATGCACAAACGAAGGAGCTTATTGACGGCCTGCTCGCCTATCCCGACGTGAATGCCGAATGGCAGCGATCACCGGCAATACAGAACGCACCGATCATCCCCCTCTCCTTCGCGAAAGACGGACATGTCCTGCGATTTTTCTCGCTGGTGACGACGGTCGGAACGCCGCAGATGATCACGACCCAGGAGCTGCGGGTCGAATGCATGTTTCCGCTGGATGACGCCACGGAGGCGCGCTACGCGGAACTGATGAATACCACCGCGGGGAAGTAACCCTATGAGCCACAGGCGGAGCGCCCGTGGCCGCAAGGTCTCCCGGATCACGCCGCCTTGACGGCGTGATATTCCTTGATCGCGACCATCTTGATAGCCGGATAACGTTCCGCCTCGTAGCGCAGCGAGAAGCCGTCCTGGGCGAGGAAGACCGGATCGCCATCGAGATCGCGGGCGATATCGCCGCGGCGCTGGGTGACGAATTTTTCGAGATCGGCGGGTTGGTCCGCCGAGATCCAGCGGCACACCGAGAAGCGCGACATTTCGAAGGAAACCGGCAGGCCGTATTCGGCCATCAGCCGCTCCTTCAAGACGTCGAGCTGCAGGGCGCCGACGACGCCGACGATGGCGGGAGAGCCATCTTCCGGCGAGAAGAGCTGCACGACGCCTTCTTCGGCCATCTGCTGCAGCGCTTCCTTGAGCTTCTTCGCCTTCATCGCGTCTTCCAGACGAACACGGCGCAGGATTTCCGGCGAGAAGTTGGGCACACCCTGGAAGACGAGGGATTCGCCTTCGGTCAGCGTATCGCCGATGCGCAGCGTCCCGTGGTTCGGAATGCCGACGACGTCGCCGGCATAGGCGGTGTCGGCGAGCTGGCGCTGCGAGGCGAAGAAGAATTGCGGCGCGGTCAGGCCAAGCTGCTTGCCGGTGCGCGACAGCCGCGCCTTCATGCCGCGCTCCAGCTTGCCGGAGCAGATACGCGCAAAGGCAATGCGGTCACGATGGTTCGGGTCCATGTTGGCCTGGATCTTGAAGACGAAGGCCGTCATCTTGTCGTCGGTGGCGTGAACCGTCCTGATATCGGCGACCTGATCGCGCGGCGGCGGCGCGAATTCGCCGAGCGCGTTGATGAGGTCGCGCACGCCGAAGTTGCGCAGCGCCGAGCCGAAGAAGACCGGCGTCATATGGCCTTCGAGGAAGGATTCCCGGTCGAAGGGGCGGCAAGCCTCGATCGCCAGTTCCGTCTCATCGATAAAGGCCTGGCGCTCGTTTTCCGGCAGCCGGTCGGCGACTGCCTGCGGGCCGTTCACCTTCGTCGCCTCGACCTCGGTATCGGAACCGCGCACGGTGTTGTCGGCAATATGATAGGAGCCGCAGAAGGTCTTGGAGCGGCCGATCGGCCAGGTGATCGGAGCCGTATCGAGCGCCAGCTTCTCTTCGACTTCATCGAGAATTTCGAAAGGATCGCGGCTTTCGCGGTCCATCTTGTTGATGAAGGTGATGATCGGGATGTCGCGCATGCGGCAGACTTCGAACAGCTTCAGCGTCCGCGGCTCGATACCCTTGGCGGCGTCGATGACCATGACCGCGGCATCGACCGCCGTCAGCGTGCGATAGGTGTCGTCGGCGAAGTCTTCGTGGCCGGGCGTATCGAGAATGTTGAAGACGTTGCCTTCATATTCGAAGGTCATGACCGAAGTCACGACCGAGATGCCGCGTTCGCGCTCGATCTTCATCCAGTCGGAGCGCGTCTGCATGCGATCCTTCTTGGCCTTGACTTCGCCGGCAAGCTGAATGGCGCCGCCGAACAGCAGCAGCTTTTCGGTGAGCGTCGTCTTGCCCGCGTCCGGGTGAGCGATAATAGCGAATGTGCGGCGGCGGGAGACCGCCTCGGCGAGACTTTCGGCCATGCGTGTGAATCCTGTGAATTGGCGCCGTATCTAGCGACTCAAAGGCCTAAATGCAATTGACCTCCGGCCTTCGCGCGCAAACTAATGCCGCATGACCATTCACACCGATATCAGCCCGACCTTGAAGCTCATCCGCCTGCCGCATGGCGAAGGCCTGGAGTTGCCCGCCTATGAGACCAAGGGTGCAGCCGGCATGGACCTGCGCGCCGCCGTCGAAGAAGGCGCGACGCTGACGATTGCGCCCGGCAAGCGGGCGCTGGTTCCCACCGGCTTCATCTTCGAAGTTCCGGATGGCTTCGAGGCGCAGATCCGCCCGCGCTCCGGCCTTGCCTTCAAGAACGGCATCACCTGCCTGAACTCCCCCGGCACAGTCGACAGCGACTATCGTGGCGAAGTGAAGGTGATTTTGGCCAACCTCGGTGATGAGCCCTTCGAGATCACGCGCGGCATGCGCATCGCCCAGATGGTGATCGCGCCGGTGACGCAAGTGCGCGTCGCCGAGATTTCCGAGATCAGCGAAACCGCACGCGGCGCCGGCGGCTTCGGCTCGACCGGCGTGTGATGTCCGAACTAGCACGAGACCACGGATTGACGCTTCGGCAGGGCTATTTCGACGATCCCGCCGCCTGGAATGCGCTTGTCGATCTGCTGCAGGACACGTTTTCGATCGATGTCAGCCTCCTGGGCCAATTTGGCGGCCCGGACCGGACAAGCATGCCGTTCGGCTATTTCGATGCCGATGGCCGCTGCGTCGCCAATTTCAGCGCCTTCTCCATGCCGATGATCATCAATGGCAGGGTCGTCAAGGCGGCGGGCTATCAATCCGGCGCGGTCCGGCCGGAATGGCGCAAACGCGGCCTCTATCGCGACCTCATGCAGCGCGCCTTTGACCGAACCGCCGCCGAAGGCTACGAGCTCGATCTTCTGCTCACCGACAAGCCGGCTCTCTATGAGCGGTATGGCTTTCGCATCCTGCCGCAGCATATCTTCGTTGCGCAGACGCCGAAGCTTCAGAAATCTGGTTTGACAGCCCGGCAGCTCTCCCTGGATGCGCCTGACGATCTGCGCCTCATCAAGACGCTGTTGCAAAACCGCCAACCTGTCTCCGCCCGCTTTGCCGTTGTCAGGCAGATGGAGATGTTTCTGCTGAACGCCTGCTGCAACTCCGCGATCCGCCTGACGGCGCTTGGGGATGACACGGTCGTTGCATGGACGTTCGACGGCGCGACTTTCTGGCTTCTCGACATTGTGGGAACTGCCATCCCCTCGCTGGCGACCATCGTCTCAGCGCTCGATATCGAACCCGAGCGCATCGAGATCTGCTTTTCTCCGGACCGCCTGGATTGCGAGATATCGCTTGAGCCTTATGAGGGCTACACCATGTTGATGGTGCGCGGCAAAGCGGCGGCCGATATTGTCGGGCCGCTCATGCTTTCGCCGATGGCGGAATTCTAGAGCCGGTAAGCGGTGGCAGGCGGCGCTTGACCGGCGTCGCCTTGATCATCGACGTGTTCGTCTCGGCCCGCTCGGTGATCTTATCCAATATACCATCGAGTTCACCCATCGAGCGCACCACCAGCCGACCGATAAAGCAATCGTCGCCGGTGACCTTGTCGCACTCGATGAATTCCGGCGTCTGCTGAATGATCCGCTCGACGACGTGCAACTGGCCGGGCAGAGGCCGGATGCGGACGATCGCCTGCAGGGGATAGCCGATCGCCTCCGGCGCAATATCCACGGTGAAGGCCGAGATGACACCGCGTTCCTCCAGCCGGCGCAGACGTTCCGCCGCACTCGGCGAGGACAGGCTGGCCGCTTCCGCCAGTTCCTTCAGCGATATGCGGGCATTGCGCGCCAGCGCCTCCAGCATCCGCTGATCGATCTCATCGAGACCAAGGCTCGCATTAGGAACGCTCATCACTCAACCTCATTTATTTAGGTATCTTGGCTAATTTACCTTACTAAACCTATATCACTCGCTCTTGTGCCGCAATATGATTGGCATAAATAGACGGGAGCCAAGGCAATGAACGAGATTAAACGCGGCACGGTGGAAATGACGGCGGCCATGCTGATTTCAGGCACGATCGGCTGGTTCGTCTTGATGTCCGGGCAGGCCGTGACCGGTGTCGTCTTCTGGCGCTGCTTCTTCGGCGCGCTGACGCTGCTCGTTATCTGCGGCGCCATGGGCCTGCTGCGCCCAGGCATCCTCAATCTCAAGACATTTTCCATCGCCGTCGGTGGCGGGATCGCCATCGTGCTTAACTGGCTGCTGCTCTTTGCGGCCTATTCCCACGCCTCCATTTCCATCGCCACCACCGTTTATAATACGCAGCCTTTCATGCTGCTGGGTCTCGGCGCATTGTTCCTCGGCGAACGGATCACGTTCACCAAACTCTTCTGGTTAGGCCTCGCCTTCGCCGGCATGGTCGTGATCGTCGAAGGCAAGCCGGTCGAAGCCGCCGGTTCGGGAAGCTATGCGATCGGCATCCTGCTTTCGCTGGGCGCAGCCTTCTTCTATGCGCTGGCAGCAATCGCCGCCAAATGGCTGAAAGGCACGCCGCCGCATCTGATCGCGCTGATCCAGGTCTCCACCGGCATCCTGATGCTGGCACCCTTTACCAATTTTTCCGCCGCACCCCAGGATATCGGGGGATGGTCGATCCTCGTCACCATGGGCATTGTGCATACCGGGTTGATGTATGTGCTCCTCTATGGCGCCATCCAGAAGCTGCCGACTCACCTGACCGGGGCACTCTCCTTCGTCTATCCAATCGCCGCCATCATCGTCGATCGCTTCGCCTTCGGCCATGTGCTTGGCCCGGCGCAGATCCTCGGCGCAGTCATCATTCTCGCGGCTGCTGCGGGCATGAATCTCGGCTGGACGCTCCCCCTGCCCTGGAATAGAAATCAGCATCTTTCGAAGGGGGCCGCCGAATGATCACCTGCTACCTGCATTATGTCATCGATCCCTATAAGCTTGCCCAGTTCGAGCATTACGCCAAGCTCTGGATCCCGCTTGTCAACCGGCTGGGCGGTACGCATCACGGCTATTTCATGCCGCATGAAGGTGCCAATAACATCGCCTTGGCGCTTTTCAGCTTCCCGAGCCTTGCCGCCTATGAGGAATATCGGCTGAAAATACCTGAAGATGCGGAATGCCAGGCCGCCCTTGCGTATGGCGAGGAAACGCGCTGTATCATCAGCTACGAGCGCAGCTTCATGCGGCCGGTATTCTAAGACTATTTAGCCGGATTCGGACAGACATCCGGGCGACCATCAAGGCCCTCGGACACCTTCTCGAAGGTCGCGCCTGATCCGGCCTTGGCCCCGCCGATGCGAAGCACATAGAGGCTGTCGAAATCCTTGCCATGCCATTTCGGCACCGCTTTTTCATCGCCGCCATTCTCGCTCATCAGCTGGCGCGCGAGATCGACAATCTGCTTGTGCTCCCAGGCGACGAAGATCAGCTTGCCGGCATAGGCAGGCTTCTTCAGTTCGGCTTTCAAATCGTCGATATCCTCATAGCCGAAGCTCGTATCGACAGGCATTCCAAGGGCGATTGCCGTCGGCTCGATGGTCGCGAGCGGCCGGATATAATCGTAGGAAGTCCCGGAATCTTCCTTTCGCTTCGATGGATCAGGCGCAAAGATCGCCGCTGGCTTGCCGAAGAGTTTTGTCAGCACCGGCGGTAAAGCCAGCGCCCGATTGAGGCCCTGGCAGCTCAATTGGCCAAGACCCGCTTCGGGCTTTTCACCATGGCGCATGAAGACGATCGTCTGCGTTCCCCTCTCCGCCGCCGAAGCAGCGCTCCAGTGCGATGCGAGCACCAGAAGGCCGGCGGCGAGCGGCAGCGAAACGCTCCGCATCAACGCTGTGCCTCGAAAGCCATGCGCACCGCGAGCCCGGCGAGCACCGTGCCCATCAGCCAGCGCTGCACCAGGGCGAAGGATGGGCGCTGAGTAAGAAACATCGCGATCCAGCCGGCACTCAGCGCGAAGATGGCATTGAATGTTACGCTGATAACGATCTGCGCGAAGCCGAGAACAATGGATTGAGTAAAGACGCTGCCGGCGGCGGGATCGATGAACTGCGGCAGCAGCGACAAATAGAGGATCGCGACCTTCGGGTTCAGCAGGCTCGTCACCAGCCCCATCGTAAAAAGCCGGCGGGTGCTGTCCTTCGGCAACTCGCGCACCTGGAAGGCCGAGCGGCCGCCGGGCTTCAGCGCATTCCAGGCGAGCCATCCAAGATAGGCCGCACCCGCCAGCCGCAGCGCATCGTAGGCGAAAGGAACGGCAAAGACAAAGGCGGTAATGCCGAGCGCAGCCGAGAACATGTAGAAGAGAAAGCCGCAGGCGACACCGCCAAGGGAGATCAATCCTGCCGCTGGCCCCTGCGAGATCGAGCGCGACACCAGATAGATCATGTTCGGCCCGGGTGTCAGCACCATGCCGAGAGCGATCAGGGCAAAGGTGATCATGCTGGTCAGATGCGGCATGGAGGCTCCGGCGGAGAAAGGGCTTCAGAAAGAGATTTCGGTGGATGCGACCAGCTTGATTTCATGCGGCCCGGCATCGAAACCGTCAAGCAGCATATTGTGATGGGTGACAATCTCTTCGAAACTCAGTTTGCCCATATCCGCCGTGGTGTGTCCGTCTGATATCAGTGAGACGTCGAAGCCCAGCGAAACGGCGCGCCGCACAGTCGTATCCACGCAGAACTGCGTCATGCAGCCGCCAACGATGAGGCGACTAACGCCACGGCCCTTGAGCCGTGCCTCCAGATCCGTCTCGAAGAAGGAATCGCAGCTCGTCTTGTGCACGACGACATCGCCGGCTTCCGGCGCGATCTCCCGGCGCAGCTGCCAGCCTTCGCTGCGCTTGGCCAGGCGATGGGTCGGACCGCCGTCATGCTGGACGATGAAGGCCGGGATACCGGCGGCGCGGGCGCTGTGTTTCAACGCTGCGAGCTTCGCAACGACTGTCTCCAGCGCGGCATCGATTTCAGGCTGACGCTCCGGCGTGCCGAGGCCAGTCAGGATGGAATTCTGGAGATCGATCAAGAGCAATGCGGAAGACATGATATCCTTGGGCAAAGCAGTTACGATGGGCCGTTAACACCTAGGTAATATGTTCGCTGCATCGGCGCAATCGCTTGAAAACGCAAAGGTAGTGCAATAGAGCCGATACCATCCCAGGAGGAAAGCTTCATGACGCTCGCGGCCCTGCTTGCCTATTGCGGCGCGCTCTTTATCGCCGCGGCCATTCCCGGCCCGGGCCTCACCGCCACCGCCGCCTTCATCGCAGCGCGCGCCGCCTGAAAAAAACATCCTCGGAGAAGGCCATTGGGAGATTCTTTTCTCACGTGCTTCACGCAAGGAACGGGTGCGCACTCTGGTTTCCGCGCGCGTTTGATCCTATTGTCATTTCATAAATCCAATGTAGGGAGAGCTACCCATGTCCGACACCCGCAAACCCGGCCGCGGCCGCGTCTACGCCTCGATCACCGAGACCATCGGCGATACGCCGATCGTGCGCCTCGACAAGCTGGCGAAGGAGAAGGGCGTCAAGGCCAACATCTTGGCAAAGCTCGAGTTCTTCAATCCCATCGCTTCGGTGAAGGACCGCATCGGCGTCGCCATGATCGAGAGCCTGGAAGCCCAGGGCAAGATCGCTCCTGGCCGGTCCGTGCTGATCGAGCCGACTTCGGGCAATACGGGTATTGCGCTCGCCTTTGCCGCCGCCGCCAAGGGTTATCGCCTTATCCTCACCATGCCGGAGACCATGTCGATCGAGCGCCGCAAGATGCTGGCGCTGCTCGGCGCCGAGCTGGTGCTGACCGAGGGACCGAAGGGCATGAAGGGCGCGATCGCCAAGGCCGAAGAGCTGGCCGCATCGCTGCCGGATGCGATCATTCCGCAGCAGTTCGAAAATCCCGCCAACCCGGAAATCCATCGCAAGACGACGGCCGAGGAAATCTGGAACGACACCGAAGGCAAGGTCGATATCTTCGTTTCCGGTATCGGCACCGGCGGCACGATCACCGGCGTCGGCCAGGTGCTGAAGGCCCGCAAGCCCGACATCAAGGTCATTGCCGTCGAGCCGGCGGATTCGCCCGTTCTTTCCGGCGGCAATCCCGGCCCGCACAAGATCCAAGGCATCGGCGCCGGCTTCGCACCGAAGGTTCTCGATACGCATGTCTATGACGAGGTGGTGACCGTCAGCAACGACGAGGCATTCCAGCAGGCGCGGCTCGTCGCCAAGCTTGAAGGCGTGCCGGTCGGCATTTCCTCAGGCGCGGCTCTGACGGCGGCTATCAAGGTCGGCCAGCGCCCGGAAAACGAAGGCAAGACCATCGTCGTCATCATCCCCTCCTTCGCCGAACGCTATCTGTCGACGGCGCTGTTCGAGGGTCTGGGGGGCTGAACTAACGGCAGCAACTGATTGGGAAAGGGGTGCTGCGGCACCCCTTTTTCATTTTGAGCGGGCGGATGTGACCGGGCGACAGCTGAGCATCGAATTTTCAGGCATGCGCGGCCAGCCGCTCTCCAGCGATGCGATAGGAGATGGCTTCGGCGAGGTGGATGCGCCCGACGGTCGGTTTATCGTCGAGATCGGCAAGCGTGCGCGCGACCTTGAGAATGCGATGATAGCCGCGGGCGGAGAATTTCATCTTCTCGGCCGCGTCGCGCAGCAATTGCAGGCCAGCGGCATCCGGCTCGGCAATGGTTTCGATCATCGCGGTCGAGCAGCGGGCGTTGGTGCTGACATCCTTCATGCCGGCTCGTTCGAAGCGTTCCCCCTGCCGTTCGCGGGCGCGGGCGACACGGAGCGCGACATCGGCGCTGCTTTCCGCTGATGTCGGCCGGATGAGGTCGGCGGCGGAGACTGCCGGCACATCGATGCGGATATCGATGCGATCGAGCAATGGACCGGAAATGCGGCCCTGATAATCTGAAGCGCAGCGCGGCCCACGGGCGCAGGTGTGGCCCGGTTCCCCAGCCATGCCGCAGCGGCACGGGTTCATCGCCGCCACGAGCTGGATGCCGGCCGGATAGGAAACCCGGTGATTTGCTCTCGCAATGACGCATTCGCCGGTTTCCAGCGGCTGGCGCAACGCATCGAGCGCCTGCGGCGAAAACTCCGGCAGCTCATCGAGGAAAAGAATGCCGTGATGGGCGAGCGAGACTTCACCCGGCCGGGCGCGAAAGCCACCACCAACAAGGGCGGCCATGGTGGCGGAGTGATGCGGCGCGCGATAGGGCCGCCGGTCGGAGAGTTTGCCGCCGGAAAGCTGGCCGGCGATCGAATGGATCATCGACACCTCCAGCAGCTCGTTCGTCGACAGGGGTGGCAGGATCGACGGCAGGCGGGAGGCGAGCATGGATTTGCCGGAGCCGGGAGGCCCGACGAAAAGTAGATTGTGCCCGCCGGCGGCGGCCACTTCCAGGGCCCGCTTGGCGCTTTCCTGCCCCTTGATATCGGCAAGATCGGGCAGATTGGCAGCGCTGGCGCGAATGGAGGGCTCTGGCCGCGAGAGGACCTGCGTGCCGCGAAAATGATTGGCGAGCGCGATCAGGCTGCGTGGCGCCAGAATATCGATCTCCTTGCCGGCCCAGGCGGCTTCCGGCCCGCTTTCTGCAGGGCAGATCAGCCCCTTGCCCATGGCATTGGCGGCAATTGCTGCGGGAAGAGCACCGGCAACGGGTGCGATCGTGCCGTCGAGATTGAGTTCGCCGATGACAGTGTAGGAGGACAGGGCATCGGCTGGGATCGCGCCGAGCGCTGCCATCAGACCGAGCGCGATCGCAAGATCGAAGTGGCTGCCCTCCTTGGGCAGATCCGCCGGGGCGAGATTGACGGTTACTTTCTTCGGCGGCAGCGCGAGGCCGGAGGCGTGCAACGCCGCCTGAACCCGCTCCCGGCTCTCGGCCACGGCCTTATCGGGCAGGCCGACGATGTGCATCAGCACCTTGCCGGGTGCGATCATCACCTGCACTTCGACGGGTACACCCTCGATGCCCTGAAACGCCACCGTACTGACGCGCGCTACCATGCCCTATCCCCTGTCGCCGAACCCGTTTGCCGTTACGTGCCCCGATCAGCAAACTTCGGGTTGCAATCTGGCATAAGAAAAAGAATGAAACAAGAACAATAAACGAACAAAAACTTCACCAAGCACGTCGAAATCATCGATATGCCTGGGTGACTATGATCGTTCAGCTGAAAGCGTGGGAGCAACTGCCGATCAGGCCCGCTTGGCTTCGATCGCATCCCAGAGCAGGCTGGCGATATCAGCGCCGCCGAAACGCTTGACTTCGCGGATGCCGGTCGGCGACGTCACGTTGATCTCGGTCATATAGTCGCCGATGACATCGATGCCGACGAGCAGGAAGCCGCGCTCCTTCAGGGCCGGTCCGATGCGCTTGCAGATTTCCTGTTCGCGCGCCGTCAGCTCCGTGGCTTCGGCGCGGCCGCCGACATGCATGTTGGAGCGGGCGTCATGTTCGGCCGGCACGCGGTTGATCGCGCCGACGGCCTCGCCATCGACAAGGATGATGCGCTTGTCGCCCTTGCGCACGTCGGGCAGATATTGCTGGGCGATGAACGGCTCGCGGAAGAGCTGGCCGAACATTTCGAGAAGAGACGAGAGATTGCGGTCGTCGCGGGTCGAATGAAAGACGCCGGCGCCGCCATTGCCGTAGAGCGGCTTCAGAATGATGTCGCCCATCTCATCGCGGAAGCGGCGGATTTCAGCCGGATCGCGGGTGATCAGCGTCTTCGGCATGAGATCGGCAAATTCGGTGACGAAGATCTTTTCCGGCGAATTGCGGACCCAGGCCGGGTCATTGACGACGAGCGTCTTCGGGTGGATGCGCTCGAGCAGATGCGTCGAAGTGATATAGGCCATGTCGAAAGGCGGGTCCTGGCGCAGCAGCACCACGTCCATTGTCGAGAGATCGACGCGCTCCGGCTCGCCGAGCTCGAAGTGATCGCCCTTGACGTCGCGCAGGATCATCGGCTCGACGGAGGCATAGACCTTGCCATCGCGCATGCTCAGCCGCTCCGGCGTATAGTGGAAGAGCTTGTAGCCGCGGTTCTGCGCCTCGAGGCTCATGGCAAAGGTGGAATCACCCGCAATGTTGATGCTCTTCACATGGTCCATCTGGACCGCAACATTCTTGATACCAGCCATAAGTCAGCCCTCGCTCGGATTTGCGGACAGATGTAGGTCGGCCCGCATGCAAACGCAACGGCTATTCAATGGCTTCCGCCGGAGGTTTGCTCGACAGGCTTGCCGCACTCAGGCGGCAAGACCCTGTGTGCCGCCCTGCCGAACGAAGTTGCGCAGGCGGTAAGCCATGGTCAAAGGCTTCGGGAACGGCTTGCGCAGAAAGGCAACCTTGCGCAGGTAGCGATCGATGCGCCATGTCGCCCAGGTGCCGCCGGCAAAATAGGCGACATCGCCGGCGCTGAGCGTCCGCTCAACGCCGTCTTCCGTGGTAATATGCACCTCGCCTTCGAGGATCATCACGGTTTCGTCCCAGCCGAAATACCAGCGGAACTCGCCGGCCGTACAATCCCACAGCGCGGTCATGGCTGCATCGTCCTGCCCGCGCGAATGCTCGGCGATGCGGGCGACGGGATCGCCCGCCAGGATCCAGGACGGCTCGATCGGCGCCGGCTTCATTTCCATTTCATTGCTGGCGCCAGCCACGAAGCTTTTCGACCGCGGCAGCGCGACCACGGCCGGGACGGCACGCGCGGCAAAGGCCGCCATGCTCGCCAACATCAGTTTCAAGACCATGCAATCCCCCAATTCCATGCGCGTCTGCGATCTCATCGCATGGAAGCGGTAACGGCGCGGTTCATGAAACCCAGTGCATTTTAACGATTGCAGCGATCAGGCGGAAAAACCTTCGATTGTGCAAACGACCATATCGTGGTCGGAGAGCGGCTTGCCCTCTTCATTGAGGGAAGAAACAAGATGGCTTTCACCGATCTTCAAGCCGCGGGTGATGAACCAGTCGAGCTTCATGGCACGATCGGGGAAACGGGTGATCAGGCTCGGGCGCGTGCTCGTTTGATCGAGCGGGCCGCCATGGCATTCAAAGCCGCGGCCCTCGGCCATGGCGAACAGCGTATCGGTCGCGTAATCGCCGCCAGTATGATTGCCGGTATTGAGATCGCCGCCGATCAGGATCGGCAGGCCCGGCGCTAAAGCTTCGACCTCATCGATCAATGCCGCCAACTGCCGCTCCCGATAGGCCGCGGTCGCAACACTTTCGAGGTGAACGGAAACCGCGACCATGGGACCCGCCTCTGTCTCGACGATGGCGCCGACGGCGCAGCGATCGCCGATGCGCGGCTGCTCGTTGCTATCGTTGAACCAGACGGCCTCGCCGGGCAGACGGATCATGAAAGCATCCTTCAGGGCAACGGAGGCCATCAGGGCATTGCCGTGAAAGCCCTTCTCGTTGAAATCGTCGCGGCAGTAGGAGCGCTCGATTTCCGAGCCAAGACTGAGTTCGAGAAACTCGACACCATAGGCATGTTTCATGCCGAGTTCGCCGGCGATGATCGCGGTCGGGTCGCGCTGCTCGGTGCGGGCCATGCCCAGATCCATTTCCGACAGCAGCACCAGCGGCGCGCCGGTTTCCCGCAGCTTGGCCGCACTTTCCTCGGGAAAGAGGCAGCGTTCGAGATTCCAGGCCGCGACGGTAAAGGGGAAGAACAGAGCCTCGGTCGTGGTACCCGTCCCGCCGATGCGCACCGTATTCAGGCAGACGAGCGATGCGAGCTTCTCGGCATGAACGGCCGGAGTTTTTTCTAGAGAGACAAAGCTCTTTCGCTCCTCCTGCGAAGGAACGGTGAATGCGGAGACGGTGTAGCGGATCATGATCAAGCCTGTCGAAATGAGTTCATGTGCGCCGGCGAAAAAGCCGCGAGCGCTGGTCGCCCGGCAATAGGCTGATTTTGTGACGGTCCTGTAACGCCGCGCTCAAAACGCATCCGGAAAATGCTGCGGCCAGCGGCCGGGGAGCATGGCGACGATGTCGTAGCGTTGCGAGAGACGGGCAAAATCCGGTTGCCGCGCGAGCCAGAGATCGCTCGCAGCACGGATGCGGTTTTGCGACGAGAAGGAAACGGCGTCGATCGCCTCCTGCGCGCCGCGTCTGGATTTGACCTCCACGAAGATAGCGAGATCACCTTTGCGGGCGACGATATCGATTTCGCCGAGCTTGGTGCGATGGCGGATCGCCAGGATGCGATAGCCCTTCAGCATCAGGAAGGCGGCGGCGAGATATTCGGCCACATGGCCGCGCCGCCATGCCTTTTGCCGCTTCAGCTTCTCGCCGGACCCGGGCTTCGTATCAGCCATGGCGCTCCTTCATGTCGAGCAGGCGCTGGTAAAGCTCCTTGCGCGGCAAGCCGGTCAAGCGCGCAGCCTCCGTTGCCGCCTTGGCGGTCGGCATGGTCCCGGAGAGATCGGCGAGGATGGCATCGACATCGGCCTCCGCCGCGACGTTTTCCGCCGGCGGGCCGACGAGCCAGACGATCTCGCCTTTTACATTGTCAACGGCATCATAGAATGCTGCGAGTTCGGATAGTGTGCCGCGGCGAAATTCCTCGAAGGTCTTCGTCAGCTCGCGGCAAACGGCGCCGGCGCGCTCGCCGCCAAGCACATCGGCGGCGGCGGCAAGCGTGGCGGCGATGCGATGCGGCGATTCAAAGAAGATCAGGGTCGCGGGGACGCTCGCAAGCTCGGCCAGACGATCGCGCCGGCCCTTGTCCTTTGCAGGTAGGAAACCGGCAAAGAAGAAGGCGTCGTTGGGAAGACCAGAGCCAACGAGCGCGGCAAGCGGCGCCGATGCGCCGGGAATGGGAACGACCTTGTATCCCGCCTCGATCGCCTGCACCGCAAGACGGTAGCCGGGGTCGGAAACGAGCGGCGTGCCGGCATCCGATACCAGCGCCACCGATCGGCCAGCTTCCAGAGCCTGCAGCAGCCGGGGGCCTGCCTCATCGGCATTGTATTCGTGATAGGCATACGGCTTGTTCTGAATGCCATAGCGGTCGAGCAGGACACGGGTGACACGCGTATCCTCGCAGGCCAGCACATCGGCACCGGCCAGCGTCTCCAGCGCCCGCAAAGTGATATCGCCGAGATTGCCGATCGGCGTCGCGACGAGATAGAGCGCCGGTTCAAGGGGGCGGGCCGGGATCTGATTGTTATGCAGGCGGAAACTGCGTGTCCCGCCGCCTGATTGCTCTTCGTTCATGCCGGTCCTGAATTCACTTGGAATAAGCAGCCTTTATGGGCGAGGCACGCACGGACGGCAAGAGCGGTGCAATTCCTGTGGAGCATTGCCGACGAAATGGCGAATTGGCGCCCGACAAATCGCCTATGCCTCTTGCATTCGGATGGAGAAGTCTGCCAAGTTGCCTGTCCAATCTTTCGGGCCTTGTCCGAAAACATGTCGCTCGGGCGCCTCGGGCCGCCCGGCAAGTCACGGTCGAAAGCGGTAGCATCCATGCGTATTACAATAGAGCGGTCGAACCTCCTGAAGTCGCTGAACCACGTGCATCGCGTGGTCGAGCGTCGCAACACGATCCCGATCCTGTCCAACGTGCTGCTCAAAGCCGACGGCACGAACCTTGACATGAAGGCGACCGACCTCGATCTCGAAATCACCGAGGCGACGCCCGCCAATGTCGAACAGGCCGGCGCCACCACGGTTCCCGCGCACCTGCTCTACGACATCGTGCGTAAGCTGTCCGACGGATCGGAAGTGCTTCTTGCCACCAACCCCGACGGCAGCTCGATGACGGTCACCTCCGGTCGCTCGAAATTCTCGCTGCAGTGCCTGCCGGAATCCGATTTCCCCGATCTCACTGCCGGCAGCTTCAGCCATTCCTTCAAGCTGAAGGCGTCCGATCTGAAGATGCTGATCGACCGCACGCAGTTTGCGATCTCCACCGAGGAGACGCGTTACTACCTCAATGGCATCTTCTTTCACACGATCGAAAGCGGCGGCGACCTGAAGCTCCGCGCTGTCGCCACCGACGGCCATCGCCTGGCGCGCGCCGATGTCAGTGCGCCTTCCGGCTCCGAAGGGATGCCTGGGATCATCATCCCACGCAAGACTGTGGGAGAACTGCAGAAGCTCGTGGATACACCGGACGCGATGGTCACCGTCGAAGTCTCCGACGCCAAGATCCGCCTGACGATCGGCTCGATCGTCATGACCTCGAAGCTGATCGACGGTACTTTTCCGGACTATCAGCGCGTCATTCCCGCCAACAACGACAAGGAAATGCGGGTCGATTGCGAGACCTTTGCCCAGGCCGTCGACCGCGTGTCAACGATTTCTTCGGAGCGTGGCCGCGCCGTGAAGCTGGCACTGTCCGACGGCCAACTGCTGCTGACCGTCAACAATCCGGATTCTGGAAGTGCGACGGAAGAAGTTGCCGTCGGCTATGAGATGGACCCGATGGAAATCGGCTTCAACGCCAAGTACCTGCTCGACATCACCGCACAGCTTTCCGGCGATGCGGCCATATTCCTGCTGGCCGATGCCGGCTCGCCGACGCTCATTCGCGACACGGCCGGCGACGACGCGCTTTATGTGCTGATGCCGATGCGCGTGTAGCGAAACCAAAGCGCCCTTCATGCGTTTAAGTTACGCAAGGGCGCTTTTATTTGGTCTTTTGTCGATTGCGACATTTTCTCTTGTTATTGCGTCATTCGGTTGCAAGATCCTAGAGAAGCAATATGTAAGTCGCGACGGTAACATCTGATGGGGGGAGAGCATGGCGCTGCGTCTCAAGGAACGGCTGGGCAAGAAATTCGACGAGGAGATTCGTTTCTTCAAGGGCATGATGCAGGGGCCTAAGACCGTGGGGTCGATCGTGCCCACCTCATCGATCACGGCCCGCAAGATGGCTGGTGTCATCAACACGCAATCAGGTCTGCCCGTGCTGGAGCTTGGGCCGGGAACCGGAGCGATCACCAAGGCGATCCTCGGACGCGGCGTCGAGCCACAAAATCTCGTTGCCATCGAATATTCCACCGATTTCTACAATCATCTCGTCCGCCGTTACCCCGGGGTCAACTTCATCAATGGGGACGCCTTCGATCTCGATAAGACGCTAGGCGTGCTGCGCGGCCAGACCTTCGATTCCGTCGTCTCGGGCATTCCCCTTCTCAACTTCCCGATGAAGGCGCGCGTCGCGCTTCTCGAGAGCCTGCTGGATCGCATCCCGCCCGGCCGGCCGGTGGTTCAGATCTCCTACGGCCCGGTCTCGCCGATCATCGCCAAGCCGGATCGATACCATATCCGCCATTACGACTTCATCGTTCGCAACATTCCGCCGGCCCAGCTCTGGGTCTATAGCCGCGGCTGAGACAATCGCTGAGAAATCCATGTACGCTCTTTATGTTACGCACCCACAGGTGCGGATCGACCCGACTGTGCCGGTGCCGCAATGGGGCTTGTCCGACATTGGGGCCGAGCGGGCGCGACTGGCGGCGAGCCGGTCCTGGGCTGGCAAGCTTGGCCTCATCATCTCCAGCGGCGAGCGAAAGGCGATCGAAACGGCCGAGGCTTTGGCAGCCGCAAGCGGCGCACCGATCGACATCATCGAGGCCATGCACGAAAACGACCGCAGCGCCACCGGCTTTCTGGCGCCGCCGGAGTTCGAGAAGGCGGCGGACTGGTTCTTTGCGAACCCACATGAGAGCTTCAAGGGCTGGGAGCGCGCCATTGATGCGCAGGCGAGAATCGTCTCCAATGTCGAGACCGTTCTTGCGCGCCACGATCCGAAAGTGCCGATCGCCTTCGTCGGCCACGGCGGCGTCGGCACGCTGCTGAAATGCCATCTGGAGGGGAAGCCGATCGCGCGGCAAGGCGATCAGCCACCGGGTGGCGGCAATCTTTTCTGTTTCGATCTTGCGAAGCGCGCCGTCTCATGCGACTGGACACCCATGGAAGACTGGATGGGATGGGCTTGATATGACCGCACGCGACCGCTTGATCGTTGGACTGGATGTTCCAAACCTTCAGGAGGCCGAAAAAGTGGTCGGCGCCCTCGGCGATGACATCCTCTATTACAAGATCGGCTATCAGCTCGCCTTTGCCGGCGGCCTGGAATTCGCCCGCGATCTCGCCGCCAGCGGCAAGAAGATCTTCCTCGACATGAAGCTGCTCGACATCGACAATACGGTGGCCTCCGGCGTGGAGAATATCGTCAAGATGGGCATGTCGATGCTGACGCTGCACGCCTATCCGAAAGCGATGAAGGCGGCCGTCGCGGCGGCCAAAGGGTCGGACCTCTGCCTGCTGGGCGTCACCGTGCTGACCTCGATGGACGAAGGCGATCTCATCGCCGCCGGCTATGAATATGATCCGCATACGCTGGTGCTGCGCCGGGCCGAACAGGCGCATCTCGCGGGCATGGGCGGCATCGTCTGCTCGGCGGAGGAATCCGCCGCCGTCCGCAAGATCATCGGCCCTGACATGGCGCTGGTGACCCCCGGCATCCGCCCGGCCGGCAGCGACAAGGGCGACCAGAAGCGAGTGATGACGCCTGCCGCTGCCATCAAGGCCGGCTCCAGCCATCTCGTCGTCGCACGGCCGATCGTCAAGGCGGCCGATCCGAAGGAGGCCGCCCGCGCCATCCTCGCCGAGATGGACGCCGCGCGCTAAGATTACAGAACCATCAGGGAGGTAGATATGGCAAAGGGATATTGGATCGCGCGCGTGGATGTCCGCGACCCCGAGCGCTACAAGGATTATGTCGCCGCCGCGAAGCCCGCCTTCGAGAAATACGGCGCGAATTTCCTTGCCCGCGGCGGTGCGTTTACGCCGCTTGAGGGACAGGCACGCGGCCGCAACGTCGTCATCGAGTTTCCGTCGCTGCAGCATGCCGTCGATTGCTACAATTCGCCGGAATACCAGATCGCTGCCAAAATCCGGCAGCAGGTGGCAGATGCCGAAATGGTCGTCGTCGAAGGGGTTTAAACCCCTTGAAATGCCGACGCTGCAATGCAGCGCGATAGCACTTCACCTCGGCGCGCGGATCGGCTAAGACGAAACCAGATAAGCCCAATCAAAGCCTTTCGAGGAGCCTGCCATGACCCTGTCCAACCTCCCGCCGCTCGTCACCGTGTTCGGAGGATCAGGTTTCATCGGGCGGCACGTCGTGCGTGCGCTTGCCAAGCGCGGCTATCGCATCCGTGTCGCCGTTCGCCGTCCCGATCTTGCCGGTTTCCTGCAGCCGCTTGGCAATCTCGGCCAGATTTCGATCGTTCAGGCCAATGTGCGCTACCGCAACTCGATCGACCGTGCAGTCGAAGGCGCGCAGCATGTCGTCAACTGCGTCGGCATCCTTGCCGAAAGCGGCCGTAACACGTTCGACGCCGTGCAGGAATTCGGCGCCAAGGCGATTGCGGAAGCCGCCCGCGGCGCGGGCGCCTCGCTGACGCATATTTCCTCCCTCAGTGCCGATGCCAATTCGCCTTCGGCCTATGCCCGCACCAAGGCTCGCGCCGAAGCGGCTATTCTGTCGATCAAGCCGGATGCAATCATCCTACGCCCTTCGATCGTGTTCGGACCGGAAGACGAGTTCTTCAACAAGTTTGCCGACATGTCGCGCACGGCGCCGTTCCTGCCGCTGATCGGCGGCGGCAAGACCAAGTTCCAGCCGGTCTATGTTCAGGACATTGCGGAAACCGTCGCTCGCAGCGTCGACGGCAAGCTGAAGGCCGGCACGACCTATGAGCTCGGCGGTCCGGAAGTTCTGTCCTTCCGCGAATGTCTCGAGACGACGCTTGCCGTCATCAATCGCAAAAAGTCCTTCGTCTCCATCCCCTTCGGCCTGGCTTCGCTGATCGGCTCGGTCGCGTCGCTGGTGCCGCTCATCAAGCCGCCGATCACCGCCGACCAGGTAACGCTGCTGAAGAGCGACAACGTCGTTTCGAAGCAGGCGGAAGCGGAAGGACGCACCCTGAAGGGCATCGGCCTGCTCCCGACATTGCTTGTCTCCGTGCTGCCGTCCTATCTGGTGCGTTACCGCCCGCAGGGCCAGTTTACCGGCTCGGGCAAAGCCGCCTGACGATTCGGCGCATTCCCACGAAATTCACGCGCCGCCCGGCTTTGCCGAGCGGCGTTTTTTATTGCCCCGCGAAGACAGAATCGTACTTTAGGACGCCTGGCAGAGCAGCGTCATTCACAGCTCAGCGTTGCTCAAAAGACGCAGTGCGGAAATAGTAGCATTAACGTCAAATTTAATATGAACATTTATTGCTATTGCTCATCTCACTGACTAACACAGCCGCGCGTCCCAGGCTTGGACAATGAACCGGTCCGTGGCGCGCTTCACACTTCTGCGGAAAGGCATTCTTCGATGGGTAAGTCTATCGCGCTTTTGTTTGCGTGCGCGGCACTGGTGATTCTCGCAGGCTCCTTCGTGGCCCGCGGCAGCATCGCCTCGATCAAGGGCGAATGTGCGCCGACCTACGGCGTCGACCCTTGCACGACGGGTTCCATCGACACGTCCTCCCGAAACTGATCGGGCATGAAAAAGGCCGGTTTTGACCGGCCTTCATTTTTCCAGGATATCAGCACGAACAAGCGGTCTCAGCCGAAATAGAGACCGATGAGACCGATCGTGCCGACGGCAATACGCCACCATGCGAAGGGGGCGTAACCCCGGCGGGATACGAAGTCGAGCAGCGCGCGCACGACGAGCAACGCCGAGATGAAGGCCATGAAGAAGCCGATGACGATCAGTTGACCATCGGCGAAGCTGAGATCATGGCGGCTCTTCCACAAATCCAGCGTGAAAGCGCCGACCATCGTCGGCATGGCGAGGAAGAAGGAAAATTCAGCGGCAGAACGCTTGTCGGCGCCGAGCAGCAGAGCGCCGACGATGGTGGAACCGGAGCGCGACGTTCCCGGAATCATCGCCAGGCACTGGAAGAAGCCGATCTTGACCGCCATCGGCCAGGAAAATTCATAGGCGCTGGTGTATTTCGGCTTGAACTCGATCCTGTCGATGACGAGCAAGACGATGCCGCCGAGGATCAGCGAGATACAGATGACCTTCGGCGAATCGAACAGCACCGTCTTGATGAAATCATGCGCCAGTGCGCCGATGACGGCAGCGGGCAGAAAGCCGAAGAGGACGGCCAGAACGAAGTGACGAGCCTTGACGCTGACAGGCAGCGCCTTGGCGATCTGGACGAGACGATTGAAATAGACAAGCAGAATGGCGAGAATCGCGCCGAGCTGGATCAAAACTTCAAAAGTACCGGCCGACTTGAAGCCGAGAAAATGTCCAAGCAATATCAGATGGCCCGTGGAGGAGACCGGAATGAACTCCGTAAGCCCCTCCACAAGGCCTAAAACCAACGCGATAATAATTTGTTCAGCCATATCGTGTCCTTTGTCTAACGGCAGGGCGGCCCGATTCGCTTGTGCAAACTAGGCCAAGATCCTATAGCTTCAACCGATGACAAATGACTAGGGCCGCAGAATCGCGACCCAAAAGACTTCCGTAGCATCAATCAGAAACACCCGAGTACCAATGCCGACGCTGTATCATCACCCAATGTCATCTTCCTCCCGGTTCGTTCGTCTGATCCTGACGGAATATGGCTATCAGACGGAGCTGATCGAGGAACAGACCTGGGAAAAGCGACGCGATTTCCTGGCACTGAACCCCGCCGGCACCCTGCCTGTCTATGTCGATGACAGCATGCGGGCGCTCTGCGGCGCCTCGGTCATTTCCGAATATCTCGACGAGACGCATGGCGTTCTGAAGCGCGACCGCCGGCTTCTGGCCGAAGATCCGTTCCAGCGCGCCGAAATCCGCCGGCTGACGGAATGGTTCATGCAGAAGATGGAGCAGGATGTGACGCGGCCGCTGACGCGCGAGCGCGTCTTCAAGCTGCAGATGACCGCCGAACAGGGTGGCGGCGCGCCCGATTCCAAGGTCATGCGCATGGCGCGCGGCAATATCCGCCAGCATATGAAGTATCTGTCCTGGCTTGCAGGTTCGCGGCAGTGGCTGGCCGGTGAGCGCCTGAGCTACGCCGATCTCGCCGCCGCAGCCTCGGTTTCCGTGCTAGACTATCTGGGCGAGATCGACTGGACGGAATCGCCTGTTGCCAAAGAATGGTATCAGCGGCTGAAGTCGCGCCCATCCTTCCGGCCGATCCTGGCGGAGCGCGTGCGTGGAGTCACACCAGTTTCGCACTATGCCGATCTGGATTTCTGACGAGGGCTCGATATGCCCGGTGATCGCGAAGCGGAAAAAGCTGACAAGCGCAGAAACACACTGACGGCTTTCTTGCGAGAGGAAGCGCGTGCCCATGGTTTCGATCTCTGTCGCATTACCAGGCCGGACGCCATTCCCGAAGCGGCCGTGCGGCTCGGCCAGTTTCTCGACAAGGGTTATCACGGCACCATGGGCTGGATGGAAGAGACCCGCGACCGCCGGGGCGATCCGCGCGTGCTCTGGAGCGAGACCCGCTCCATCGTAGTCTTCGGCCTGAATTACGGGCCCGAGGAAGATCCGCGCGGCATTCTCGAAAAGCAGGACAAGGCGGCGATCTCGGTTTATGCCAGAAACCGCGATTATCACGATGTCATCAAGGGGCGGCTGAAAGAGATCGCCACGCGCTTCGCCGCGCACTCGAAGGAGGACGTCAAGGTCTTCGTCGATACAGCACCAGTCATGGAGAAGCCGCTGGCGGGTGCGGCCGGTCTCGGCTGGCAAGGCAAGCACACCAATCTCGTCAGCCGCGCCTTTGGCTCTTGGCTCTTTCTCGGCTCGATGTTCACCACGGCCGATCTCGAGCCGGACGAGCCCGAGGTCGACCATTGCGGCTCCTGCCGGGCCTGTCTCGACGTCTGCCCGACATCGGCCTTCCCTGCCCCCTACCAGCTCGATGCGCGCCGCTGCATTTCCTATCTGACCATAGAACACAAGGGGCCGATCGCCCCGCAGCTGCGGCCGTTGATCGGCAATCGCATCTATGGCTGCGATGACTGTCTTGCCGCCTGCCCCTGGAACAAATTCGCCAGCAGCGCTTCGGAGATGAAGCTGGTGGCGCGGGAGGATCTCAAGGAACCGTCGATCGCCTTTCTGCTTGATCTGGACGATGCGACCTTCCGCACATTCTTCAGCGGCTCGCCGGTCAAGCGCATCGGCCGCGACCGGTTCATCCGCAATGTACTCATCGCGGCCGGTAATTCCAGCGAACGCTCTCTGATAGAGAGATGCTGCGAATTGGCCGGAGACCCCTCGCCAGTCGTGCGCGGCATGGCGGTCTGGGCGCTATCGCGACTGATGACGGCTGGCGAATTCCATGCGTTTGCGGCACAAAGACATGACGAGGCGGACGAAGAAGTCCGCGCCGAATGGAAACTGGCAGGGGTATCGTGATGCATGTGATGATTTTCGGCTGCGGCTATTCCGGAACGGCCATCGCCAAGGCCTTCGCCGGCTCCGGCGTTCGCATCACCGGCACGACCCGCTCCGCCGACAAGGCCGAACAGCTGACGAAGGAAGGCATCGAGGCCTTCGTCTTCGACGGCGAGACACTCGACCCGGCTCTGGCCGATGCGATGCAAACGGCAACGCATCTGGTGCAATCGATCGCGCCCGGCAAATCCGGCGATCCGCTGCTGCGGCTGGCGCAGCTCAATCTCAAGGCATTGATGCCGAAGCTGGAATGGATTTGCTATCTCTCGACCGTCGGCGTCTATGGCGATCACAAGGGCGCCTGGGTCAGCGAGCAGACATCGCTGCATCCCGTCGCGGACCGTTCGGTCGAGCGGGTAGAAGCGGAAGACGGCTGGCTGCGTGTCGGCGTCCGGCTCGACCTGCCCGTCGCGGTGCTGCGACTTTCCGGCATCTACGGACCGGGCCGCAATGCCTTCTGCAATCTGGAAAAGGGAACCGCCCGAAGGCTCATCAAGGCGAACCAGGTGTTCAACCGCGTCCGCGTCGAGGATATCGGCGCCTGCGCCCATTTCCTGTCGGAGCGCAAACTCGGCGGCATATATAATGTCACCGATGACGAGCCGGCGCCGCCGCAGGATGTCATTGTCGAGGCCGCCCGCCTGATGGGCGTCGAACCGCCACCGGAACAGGCTTTCGAGACGGCTGAACTGACGCCGATGGCACGCTCTTTCTACGGCGAAAACAAGCGCGTTTCGAACGCGAAATTGCGCGCGCTCGGCTTCCAGTTCCGCTACCCAGAGTATCGTATGTCGCTCGCCGAATTATGGTCCTCAGGAGCATGGCGCGGCTGAGAAAGCGCTCTCCATGCCCTACGATATCGCATGAAAATTCCTACTTAGCCGTCCAGCCTAGTTCAATTTGCTCCGCATTTATGGTTAACGACCTCTAAAATTGCACAAATGCGGCAGTGATTATGGCAAAGTCGGAAAATTATTTTTCCGACTTTTGTGATGACTGACACCACCCGAAGCTTTCGAGAAAATTCATTCCATTTTTAACTGATTTTATTAGATTTTTTCCACGATCAAGCAAATCCGCTGAATAGTCCCAGTATTCCTTCAATGTCACAAATGTTACAGACTGTAACATTCCGTGATAGAAAGTGGCACTTTTTCGCCATTTTTGGCCTGATTTAAGCCCCGCCGCCTACCCAAGGCGCAAGTTCAATAGCTTGAGGGAAAAATCGGTTTGAAGAAAATCGCACGTTCTTTGGCAATCGCCGCAACTATATCCGCCTCCATTGCTGTCGTTTCGACTCCGGCATTTGCATCCGCTGGCTGCGGAGGCGCTTCATGGTACGGGGGAAGCTCCAAGACTGCTTCCGGGGAACGCATGAGTTCCAGAAATCTTACTGCCGCCCACCGCTCGCTTGCCTTCGGCACGCGCCTGCGGGTTACCAACAAGCACAATGGCCGCAGCGTCGTCGTTCGCATCAACGACCGTGGGCCTTTCATTCGCGGACGTGTTCTCGATCTCTCCCGCGCTGCCGCACAGAACATCGGCATGGTCGCTTCGGGTACCGCCAAGGTCTGTTACGAGGTCGTCGCCTCGAAGTAATCGCCGGAAGCCGGAACCACCGGCAAATCGGCATGACGCTTGCTCTCTCGGCCAATCGCGGCTACCACGCGATTGAGACGTCTCAAAATCCGCCGCCATGGGCATTGTCTGCGCGGATCGGCGAGGCGTCAGCGGTTTTGGTAGAGCGCAAAGTCCCAAGATGAGCTCCAACGGGTTCCGGGTCATGCGCGAGCAGGAGAGTGTGAATGCGTCTGGGCGGCCGATTACAGGGGGCCATCGAAGTTCTTGCCGATATCGAAGCGCGCAAGCGACCGGTGGCCGATGCCCTGAAGGATTGGGGCCTTGCCCATCGCTTCGCCGGCTCCGGCGACAGAGCCGCGATCGGCAACATCGTCTACGACGCCTTGCGCATGCGGCTTTCGCATGCCTGGCTGATGGAAGACGACAGTGCGTCCGCGCTTGCCCATGCCGTGCTCTTCCGCCAATGGGGCCTGACGCCAGAGGCGCTGGCTGCTGAGCTGGACGGCGATAAATTTGCACCCGAGGCGCCGAGCGCCGAAACATTGGCCGCCTTTGCGGCCCGCAAGCTCGAAGATGCGCCTCGTCACATTCAGGGCGATATTCCCGAATGGGTCGAGCCCTCCTTCAGCCAAGCCTTTGGCGATGGCTGGCTTGCCGAAGCCAAGGCTCTTTCCGAACGCCCGACGCTCGACCTTCGCGCCAATGCACTGAAGGCCGACCGTGCCAAGGTCGTGAAGGTGCTGGAACGCGCTGGCGGCCAGGCATCGAAAATCGCCCGGTTCGGCATCCGAATTCCGGCCGGCGAAGGCGCGTCCCGCCTGCCGAACGTCACGGCCGAACTCTCCTTCCAGAAGGGTTGGTTCGAGGTGCAGGACGAAGGCTCGCAGATCGTCGCGGATCTGGTCCTGCCTGAAGAGGGCGATCAGGTGCTCGACTATTGCGCCGGCGGTGGCGGCAAGACGCTCGCCATGTCGGCCGCGATGCACAACAAGGGCCAGGTCCATGCCTATGACAGCGACCGGCGACGGCTGGCGCCGATCATCGAGCGCCTAAAGCGAGCCGGCACCCGCAATGTCCAGGTCCATGACGACCGCAACGGCCTGCTCCAACTGCGCGGCAAGTTCGACAAGGTGCTGGTCGATGCTCCCTGCACCGGGACCGGCACGTGGCGGCGCCGTCCCGATACCAAGTGGCGGCTGACGCAGAAAAATCTGGACGAGCGCACCAGCCAGCAGCAGGAAGCCCTTGCCCAGGCCGGAGAATTCGTCCGTCCCGGCGGGGCGCTGCTCTATGTCACCTGCTCGGTGCTGCCGGAAGAGAATGAAGCGCAGGTAAACCGTTTCGCCGCCCAAAATCCGGACTTCGAGGTGGTGGAAACTCTGGGCTCATGGGGGAAGCTGTTCGGCAAGGATGCCCCAAAGCCCCGCTCCTCCGATGGCAAGACCATTACGCTGACGCCAGCCTCCACCGATACCGACGGCTTCTTCTTCAGCCGTCTGCAACGGAAGATGTGAGCTGGCGGCGATCGACCAGCGATTAGGGCCGTTCTGTCGTTGCCCCGCTTCAACTGCCCCGCCAACCCCATGCCAAGCCGCCTATATCCGCGCACTCGCAGGCGAATCCATTTCGCCTGTAACGTTGAATCCTTGGCCCATCGCCTTAAAATCGTTCTAAACTAGAGCGTTTGACACAAGTTTGTTTTTCATACATGACACAAATTGCCAAGTTTTGACGGTGCCCCCGCTGTCACAGGAGAGGAACATGAAACTGAAAAACAAAATTGGCGCCGCGCTCGCGGTGGCCGTTGTCACGACCGCCGCATTCAGCCTGCCGGCTCTCGCAGCCGCTCCCGAGCCGGCTGCCGTTCTCAAGCATTATACGGAACTGGCACATGCCAAGTATCAGGACGCGCTGACGACGGCACAGGCGCTCGACAAGGCGATCGACGCCCTGCTCGCCAACCCGAGCGACAAGACGCTGAAGGCGGCACGTGCGGCCTGGATCAAGGCTCGTGTTCCCTATGCGCAGACGGAAGTCTATCGCTTTGGCAACCCGATCGTCGACGACTGGGAAGGCAAGGTCAATTCCTGGCCGCTGGACGAAGGCCTGATCGACTATGTCGACGCCTCCTACGGCACGGAAAGCGACGAGAACTCGCTCTATGTCGCCAATGTCATCGCCAACAAGACGATCAAGATCAACGGCAAGGATGTCGACGCTTCGCATCTGACGCCGGAATTCCTGTCGGGCACACTGCATCAGGCCGGCGGTGTCGAAGCCAATGTCGCGACCGGCTATCACGCCATCGAATTCCTGCTCTGGGGCCAGGACCTGCACGGCACGGATGCCGGCGCCGGCGAGCGTCCGGCAACCGATTACGATCTGAAGAATTGCACGCATGGCAATTGCGACCGCCGCGCCGAATATCTGAAATCCGCTTCGACACTGCTCGTTGCTGACCTCAAGGACATGACGGACAAGTGGGCGCCGGATGGCGAAGCCACCAAGCATGTCGAAGCTGATCCGAAGGCCGGCCTCACCACCATCCTGACCGGCATGGGCTCGCTTTCCTATGGCGAACTTGCCGGCGAGCGCATGAAGCTCGGCCTTCTGCTGCACGATCCGGAAGAAGAACAGGATTGCTTCTCCGACAATACCTATAACGAGCACAATGGCGACGCCATTGGCATCGCGTCTGCCTATAACGGCAATTACACCCGCGTCGACGGCACCAAGCTGAAGGGCCCGTCGCTGCACGATCTCGTCAAGGCCAAGGATCCGGCGCTCGACAAGGAAATGGAAGGCAAGCTCGACGCGACACTTGCTGCCATGAAGGCGATGGTCCATCGCGGCGAGACGGTCGAGAAATACGACCAGATGATCGCCGAGGGCAACAAGGAAGGCAACGCGACGGTTCAGAAGGCGATTGACGGCCTACTCGACCAGACAAAGAGCATCCAGCGCGTCATCGCTGTTCTCGATCTTGGCACGATCAAGCTCGAAGGTTCGGACAGCCTGGACAATCCGAACTCCGTCTTCAAGAAGAAGTAATAAGGGAGGGTGGCAGCGCGATTAGGCGCCGCCACCCCGATACGCATGACAGCTCTACCGGCCAATCGCGCCCTTTTGCCCGCCCTCGCTGCGGGTTTTTTGGTTTTTTCCATCACGCTGGCCGTTGCCGACATCCTCGATTTTCCGAGCACGCGCAGCGATCTCTCTGCCGAAGAGCTGAAGCGCGTGCGCGACGTGACCCGCGCGACCAGCAATTTTCTCAAGGCCGAACCCTATGAAACGATGCAGGGCGGCGGCCTGACTGCGATCGATAAGGTCACGCGCGATATTTTCTCCCAGCCCTCGGCCAAGCTAGATCAGGAGCAGGGACAGAATTTTCATCTCGGCAACGCGCTCTTTCGCAAGCTTTGGGTCTCGGCCCCATCCTCCACCCAGGCTTCCGATGGGCTGGGACCGCTGTTCAACGCCCGCTCCTGCCAGAGCTGCCATATCCGCGATGGGCGCGGTCATCCGCCTGAAGAAGCGGGAGCTGTCGCGACCTCGATGGTCTTGCGCCTTGCACGGCCCGCCGTGACGCCGGAGGAGCAGCAGGCCGTCAAGGATTTTTACGCGCTCAATTTCCCGGATTCGACCTATGGAGCACAGCTGCAGGATCTTGCCGTTCCCGGCCTCACCGCCGAAGGCAAGGTAACCCTGAGCTATAGCGACGAGACGGTGACGCTTACCGGCGGCGAGACCGTGACCTTACGCAAGCCGACATACGGGGTGAGCGATCTCGCCTCTGGGCCGATGGATGCAAGCACCACGCTTTCAGCGCGCATGGCACCGCCGATGATCGGCCTCGGCCTGATCGAGGCCATTCCGGATGCCGATATTCTCGCCAATGCCGATCCGGACGACAAGAAGGGCACCGGCATTCGCGGCCGCCCCGCCATCGTCCGCGATCATCGCACGGGTCAACTCGCGCTCGGGCGCTTCGGCTGGAAGGCCCAGAATGCAACCGTGCGCGACCAGGTGGCCGACGCCTTTTCCGCCGATATCGGCATTTCGACGCCGGACCGACCGAACCCGTACGGCGACTGCACCGCCAAGGAACCGCAATGTCTGACTATGCCAACCGGCGTGCAGAAGCGCCTGGGCGACACGGAAGCGCCGGACCCGGTGCTCCCTCTGGTTACCTTCTATTCCGAAAATCTTGCCGTGCCGGCCCGCCGCATGACGAACCAGCCCGCGGTGCTGCATGGCAAGGACATGTTCTATCGATCCGGCTGTGCGGCCTGTCACACGCCGAAATTCGTGACACGCGACGGCCTGAAAAGCAGCGACGGCAAGGATTCGCCGCAGGCGTTCCAGCTGATCTGGCCCTATTCCGATTTCCTGCTGCACGACATGGGCGAAGGCCTGTCGGACGGGCAGCAGGTGGGCGTGGCATCCGGTCGCGATTGGCGCACGCCGCCGCTCTGGGGTATAGGCCTGACACAGACGGTGAGCGGCCGGCAGGCCTATCTGCATGACGGCCGCGCCCGCACATTGACCGAAGCCATCCTCTGGCATGGAGGAGAGGCGGAAAAAGCCCGCAATGCATTCGCCGGTCTTTCGAAGGACGATCGGCAAGCCCTCATCAACTTTCTGGAGTCCCTCTGATGCGCCACTGGAAACGTCCGGAGCATTTCCGCTCTAAACGGGGTCACGCAAATGCTCCGTCCCATTGTTTTCACGCAGTTCCGGACGCAAAACCGCTGCGCAGTTTTGCTGGAATTGCTCTGGCCGCCAGCCTACTGCTTACCGCTGCCGCCCTGCCTGCTCATGCAGAGGATGCAACAACCAATGGCGCCGGCCTGAACGAGGCGGCGGTGCCGGCCGTACTGCAGAAGGCGGTGGATGACGTGATTCGTCCCGGCTACCGCGCCATGCACGACTCCGCCTCGAAACTGACTGTCGCGATGAAGGCGCTTTGCGCCGATCCCACAGACGCCACCCTTTCCGGCGCCAAATCGGCTTTCGGCGACACCGTGAAGAGCTGGTCGCACATTGAGATCGTCGATACCGGCCCGATCATCGAAAAGAACCGCTTCGAGCACATCCTGTTCTATCCCGACCGCAAGGGCGTAGGCCTCAAACAGGTGCAGGCGTTGATCTCCAAGGCGGATGAGCAGGACACGACCGTCGAAGCCGTCGCCGGCAAGAGCGTGGCGCTCATGAGCATGACGGCGCTGGAATATGTGCTCTTCGGCAACGGCTCCGATGTCCTCGGCAAGGATAAGCAAAGCTTCCGTTGCCGCTATGGCGTGGCTGTTGCCGGCAATATCGAAAACACCGCCAAGGAAATCGCCGACGAATGGAATGCGCCAGATGGCGTGCAGAAATCCTGGAAATTCCCGGGCAAGACCAGCGACGATTTCATGGACAACAAGGAGGCCGTCACCGCATTGCTCGGCATCCTCGTGCATGGCGCGGCCAATGTTCGCGACCAGCGGCTGGAAACCTTCTACAAGGGCGATCCGGCAACGGCGCGGCCGAAGATGGCGATCTACTGGCGCTCGGCCAATACGTGGACCTCGTTCACGGGCAATATTGGGGGCCTGAAGACGCTCTGGGAGAAAGCCGACATGGCAAGCCTGCTGCCGGCGGACAAGCGCGCTGTTGCCACCAAGATCGACGGCCTGCTGAACGATCTTGCGACGACGGCACCGACGATCAATCCGGATATCGAGGCGGCCATCGGCAATGATGCGGAGCGGGCCAAGATCGACATGCTGCTCGCCGTCAGCCGCGATCTCGCCACGAGCTTCAGCGATGAGTATGGCGGTGCCATCGGTCTTTCGGCCGGCTTCTCCTTCGCCGACGGAGACTAGACATGATACGCAGCGGCCTCATCGATCGGAGAGCCTTCGTCAAGGCAGCGGGACTGACCTTCCTGGCGGCGCTCAAGCCCGGTGCCTTGATGGCGCTGGAGCGGGCCGATGCGGTCTATGCCTCCGGCATCCGCGCCGCCGACGGCTCCTTTGCGGTGGCGACGGTGACAGAACAGGGCCGTATCATCGATCAGGTCGCCCTGCCCGCACGCGCCCACGGCATGGCTTTTTCGAAGGCAACCGGCAAGACTGTCGCCTTCGCGCGCCGGCCCGGCACCTATGCGATGATTTTCGATCCCTGGAACAAGGTCGAGCCGCTCGTCATTTCCGCCAAAGAGGGCCGGCATTTCTACGGGCACGGCACGTTTTCGCCTGATGGCAGGCTTCTCTATGCCAGCGAGAACGATTTCGACAATAATCGCGGTATCGTCGGGCTCTATGATGCGGGCAACCGGTTTGCCCGCGTCGGCGAATACGAGACCTATGGCGTCGGCCCGCATGACATGACGGTTTCGGATGACGGCCGGTTCCTGATCGTCGCCAATGGCGGCATCGAGACCCATCCGGATTTCGGCCGTACCAAGCTCAACCTCGACCATATGGAACCTTCGCTGACGCTGATCGACGCCGCGAGCGGCCGGCTGATCGAGAAGCATACGCTGCCGTCGCAATATGCTCGAGTTTCGACCCGTCATGTCGATATCGACGCCAGCGGCCGCGTCTGGTTCGCCTGCCAGTACGAAGGCCACCGCAACGACCTGCCGCCGCTTGTCGGCCATTTCGCGAGGGGCGAGGACCTGAGTTTCGTCACCCTGCCCGACGACACGACACGGGCTCTTGGCAATTATGTCGGCGCCATTGCCGTCAACCGCGCTGAAAACCTCGTCGGTGTGACGTCACCGATCGAAGGGACGTCGGTAACGCTGGATGCGAAAACCGGCAAAGTACTGAAAGTGGAGAGCATCGCCGATGCGGCCGGCATCGCGCCGGCTCGGCATGGCTTTGCCGTCTCGTCCTACGACGGCAACTTTCTGGGCGAACACAACGATGTCGCCTGGGACCAGCACATCGTCCGCATCGCCCGCGGCTGATCCGGACTTTGGCTGGACTGCCTAAATAAGCTTACTGGCTTCGATGAAGCGCCGCAACGCCGTCGCTGCATTGAGCATATGTGCCCGCATGCGCCGCGACGCCATTTCCCCGTCTCCCTCGGCTATGGCCTGCATAATGGCTTCATGCTCCGCCCGCGATCGCTCGAGCCGCTGCTCCTGCTGCAATTGAGCCCGGCGGAAGGCCGCCAGGCGATTGCGGATCATGATCGCCTGCTCGGCAAGAAAGCTGTTGTGGGTGGCGTGATAGATCGCCTCATGGAAGGCGCGATTGAACACATCGTAAGCATCGAAATCGCCTGTTTTCACAAGCGTTTCAGATACATCGTGCAGTTCGATCAGGTGGCTGCGCTCGAGCGGCGTCATGCGATAGGTGGCAAGCCTTACACACATCGATTCGATTTCGGCAACCGTCTCGAACATATCCATGATGCGTTCAGGTGTCATGCGGGCAACGACCAACCCGCGCCGCGCTCGCATTTCGACCAGACCGCTTACCGACAGCTGTCTCAGTGCCTCGCGAACCGGCGTGCGCGAGGCACTGAAACGATCGGCCAGCTGCTGTTCGTCCAGTGCCGCGCCCGCCTCAAGCTTGCCGGTCGCGATCTCATCTTCCAGCGCGTTGCGAATGCGATCGGACAACAACTCGCGATCGTCGGCCGCACCATCTCGTCCATCCATGGTTCCCAATTCTCCGACATACATTGCGACTTGTATGCAAAATATCACCTCAATCCGAGTTTTGCATACAATTTATCTATCACGCAACCGTTACACATACAATAATTGACTGAAATCGATATTAAGAATACAAAGATGGGCATTGAGCTTGCTTTTGCATACACAAAGCAAGCTTGACGCTCGATCGAAATGCAGATGGGGCTTTTGATCCGTAGGATCCGGGCAGATGCCGTCCCCGAGACATACAAAATTTCAGAAGCTTTACCGTTCCGGCATCCGGCACGACGGCTTTCTGGTGCTAATTTATCTCTAAACGATAGGTATCACGATGATGATGACCAGACGAAATTTCGCGACCGCCATTGTTGCCGGTGCCGCCGCCACCCTCATTTCCACGCGTGGCATGGCCGCCGGCAGCTCGACCACGGGTGCGGCGGCCTCCGCGCCGCTAAAGGTCCGCAACGTCGTTCTTGCGCATGGACTTTTCGCAGACGGCTCCTGCTGGACGGAGGTCATCGCCCGGCTGCAGGCCAAGGAGCTGAACTGCACGGCCGTGCAGAACCCGTTGACGACTCTTCCCGAAGCCGTCGGGGCGGTACAGCGCGTGCTCGACCGCCAGGACGGCCCGACCGTCCTTGTCGGCCATTCCTTCTCGGGCATGTTAGTGACGGAAGCCGGCGTTCATCCGAAGGTTTCGGCGCTCGTCTATGTCGCAGCCCGCGCACCGGATGCCGGCGAAGATTATACGGCGCTCGCCAAGACATATCCGACGCCCCCTGCCTCGGCCGGTATCGTCTTCGACGGCGACGAAGGACGGCTCACCGAGGAAGCCTTCCTGCGCGACTTCGCCGGCGACCTGCCCAAGGCCAAGGCCGAAGTGCTTTATGCCGTGCAGCAGCCCTTCCAGAAGGCTTTGCTGACCGGAAAGACCACTCAGGCCGCCTGGCGCAGCAAGCCAAGCTGGTATGCCGTTTCCACCGAAGACAGAACGATCAATCCGGATCTGGAACGCTTCATGGCCAAGCGTATGGGCGCGAAGACCATCGAAGTGAAGGCAAGCCACCTCTCGCTGATCTCGCACCCCGATACGATTGCCCATCTGATCTTGGAAGCCGCCGGGTACTGATCGACCAGATCGGCAGCGAGCTGCGTTCGCATCCAGCCCTCATCGGCGGCTGCGAATTGCCAAATCGTGGTCATCTGCGTCCTCACGACAAGCTTCACTGCGTCGGGTAGCACGGCGAGTTGATCGTGGAAATTCGCTGCCGGCGCAGCAGCTTGCGGCGCTTTCCTTTTTCCACCGGATAACCCTTGTCCAAATGGCCTCTCCATGCCAATTTCGCACCCGCGAAAGAAGGGGACGGCATGACAGGGGCAGATGACACGGGGACCGGCGCCGATTTTCGGACCCGCATCAGAACGAGCTTCGCGCGGCAGGCGGCGATGGCAACGATCGGTGCGGAACTGACGCGCGTCGAGCATGGTACGGTCGAAATCGAGCTGCCGTTCGATGTGAAGCTGACACAGCAGCACGGCATCCTGCATGCCGGGATCATTGCGGCCGCGCTGGATTCTGCCTGCGGCTTTGCGGCCTATAGCGTCATCGATCCCTCCGCGTCGATCCTCACGATCGAATTCAAGGTCAACCTGATGTCACCCGGGCGCGGCGAGCGCTTCCTGTTTCGGGGCGATGTCACCAAGCCCGGCACGACGATCATCGTCGCCGACGGCCGCGGCTATGCCATCGGTGACGGGCCGGCCAAGCTGATCGCCTCGATGACGGGAACGATGATGGTCATCCGGGGCAGAGAGGGAATTAGCGGATGAAATTCGAACTGAAACGGGTATCGGGCAAATCGATCCTGTTCGTCATGGCGGCCGAGGCCGAATATGGACCCTTCCTACGCTCGCGCATCGATCCACTGATGACAGGCGTCGGCCCCGTGGAGGCCGCGATTGCGCTCACCCGCGCCTTCGCGCAGCTCGAAGCGCAGGGCGACCTTCCCGATCTCGTGGTGTCGCTCGGCTCGGCCGGCTCCGCCAAGCTCGAGCAGACGGAGGTCTACCAGGTCACCTCGGTTTCCTACCGCGACATGGATGCCTCGCCGCTCGGCTTCGAGAAGGGCCGCACGCCCTTCCTGGATCTGCCTGCAACGATCGAATTGCCACTACGTATTCCTACCATTGCCGAGGGCAGCCTTTCGACGGGCGCCAACATCGTCTCCGGCGCGGAAGCCTATGAACGCATCGGCACCGACATGGTCGACATGGAAACCTTCGCGGTGCTGCGCGCCTGCCAGACCTACGGCCTGCCGCTGATCGGCCTGCGTGGCATTTCCGACGGCAAGGTCGATCTACAGCACATTTCCGACTGGACGGAATATCTGCATGTGATCGACCGCAAACTCTCCTATGCGGTCGATGGGCTGTTTACGGCGCTCGAAGACGGCGTATTCTGGTTTTGAGGGACTGGAAACCACTGAAGCAATTCCAGGAAAAGTGCGTGGCGGTTCCGTCCGGAATTGCGAAGAAGACAGAGAATGTAGGACAATCGGGACAATAAAATCGCCGTTTGCGTGATTTGCCCGATTGCCAGGGAAAGCGCTTTTCATTAAAGGCTCGCCATGACCCAGACAGCACATCCAGATACCGTTCTCATCGTCGATTTTGGCAGCCAGGTGACGCAGCTCATCGCACGGCGCGTGCGCGAAGCGGGCGTCTACTGCGAAATCGTCCCCTTCCAATCCGCCGAAGCCGGCTTCAAGCGGCTGCAGCCGAAGGCCGTGATCCTCTCCGGCAGTCCGGCCTCGACCGTGGACGAAGGCTCGCCGCGGGCGCCGCAGATCATCTTCGACAGCGGCATCCCGGTCTTCGGTATCTGCTATGGCCAGCAGACCATGTGCATGCAGCTCGGCGGCAAGGTCGAGAGCGGCCACCACCGTGAATTCGGCCGCGCCTTCCTGGAAGTCGACAAGGATTGCGCCCTCTTCGAAGGTCTGTGGTCGAACGGTTCGCGCCATCAGGTCTGGATGAGCCATGGCGACCGCGTCACCATGCTGCCCGAAGGCTTCGAAGTGGTCGCCACGTCTTCGAACGCGCCTTATGCCTTCATCGCCGACGAGAAGCGTAGATATTATGGCGTGCAGTTTCATCCGGAAGTCGTGCATACGCCCGATGGCGCCAAGCTGATCGGCAACTTCATCCACAACATCGCCGGCATCAAGGGCGACTGGTCGATGTCGGCCTATCGCGCCAAGGCAGTTCAGGCGATCCGCGATCAGGTGGGTGACAAGCGCGTTATCTGCGCGCTGTCAGGCGGCGTCGATTCCTCCGTCGCCGCGCTTTTGATCCACGAGGCGGTCGGCGATCAGCTGACCTGCATCCTCGTCGACCACGGCCTGATGCGCAAGGACGAGGCGGCAAACGTCGTCGCCATGTTCCGCGAGCACTACAATCTGCATCTGATCCATGTCGATGCCTCCGACCGCTTCATCGGCGAGCTCGAAGGTGTTTCCGACCCCGAGACCAAGCGCAAGATCATCGGCCGGCTCTTCATCGAAACCTTCGATGATGAAGCCAAGAAGCTCGGCGGCGCCGATTTCCTCGGCCAGGGCACGCTTTATCCTGATGTCATCGAGAGCGTTTCCTTCACCGGCGGCCCTTCGGTCACCATCAAGTCACACCACAATGTCGGCGGCCTGCCGGAGCGCATGAAGATGCAGCTCGTCGAGCCGCTGCGCGAACTTTTCAAGGATGAAGTGCGCGCACTCGGCAAGGAGCTCGGCCTGCCCGACAGCTTCATCGGCCGCCACCCCTTCCCTGGCCCCGGCCTCGCCATCCGCTGCCCCGGCGGCATCACCCGCGAGAAGCTGGAAATCCTGCGCGAAGCCGACGCGATCTATCTCGATGAAATCCGCAAGGCCGGCCTCTACGACGCCATCTGGCAGGCATTCGCCGTGCTGCTGCCAGTTCAGACCGTCGGCGTCATGGGCGATGGCCGCACCTATGAATTCGTCTGCGCGCTGCGCGCCGTCACCTCCGTCGACGGCATGACGGCGGATTTCTATCACTACGACATGGAATTCCTCGGCCGCGCCGCGACCCGCATCATCAACGAAGTCCGCGGCATCAACCGCGTGGTCTACGACGTCACCTCGAAGCCGCCCGGCACGATCGAGTGGGAGTGAGGGGGAGCGGTGTTGATCGCGCGGTCTAAGTGCTAAGCGCCAATTTTGGCTGCCGTGCCTGTTTCGTCCATTTGAGCGGCGCTTGAATGGCGTCGCCCCAAAAAGCGGGTGTTGTTGGTTGCTCGCCATCGTCCTTCGCGGCCCGTCTAGGCTATCCGCCCGCGTGGTCGTTACCACCGTGCGCGGCGACGAACATGGCGACAGCCGACCGGCAATAGGATTCGATTTCGTTGTCGTCCTCTGCTCTCGCCTGATCGAAGCGTGCGATAACTAGGAGATCGGATCCTTTGAAAAGCGCAGCAAACAGGCGGGCGGAGCGGAGAGGATCGGGAACGTTCAGAACCGCCTTCGCATGCAACTGACGCAACAGGGCCTCGATCTGGGCGATGATATGGGCGGGGCCGGCTTCGTAATGGAGCTTGCTCAATGACTTTTGACTCGTCATGTCGGCCATGACCATGGCTTCGACATTGCTGACGTCCGGGCGCAACAGCGTGCGAAGCAGCGATGATCCCACCGCCATGAGCTGATCTTCGGCCGAACCGTCGACGCCTTCAAAAAGGGCCTGTGGTAATAACTGCTGGCAGCGGGCCGCAAACGCCGCACCAAACAGCGCCTCCTTGTTCTCGAAGTGCCTGTAGATGCTAAGCTTGGATATCTTCGCTCGCTGGGCGACCTTGTCCAATGTGGTCGCCTGAAAACCCAGTTCCGCAAAAAGTTCGCCCGCGGCGTCGACTATGGTTTGGCCAAGCGCCTCGTTGGCGGGCCGGCCGCGCCGGGCCTGATTATTTTCGCTCACGACAATTCCAGTCCTTGACAGTATCGTTATTCCTGAATTACGATACCATACAGTATCGAAAATATGCAAGCCATTAGGTAGGTTTCAACCATGTCCCCCAAATCCGCGCTGCCCGCCGATATCGAATGCGGCATCATCTGGTCGGTCAACACAGTGATGGGCGACTTTCTCGCCGATGCCGAAGCCCTGTTCGCTGCCCGTCTCGAGCGCGTATCGCTGGACGATATTGCGCGTCAGGCCCAACCGAACTCCCTCCATCCACAGCACGGAGCCCATCACCATGGATGACGTCATCATCATCGGCGGCAGCTTTGCCGGCCTAGCCGCCGCCCTTCAGCTCGGCCGTGCGCGCCGCAAGGTCACCGTTCTCGATACCGGCCTGCCGCGCAACCGCTTCGCCAGCCGCTCGCATGGTATGCTCGGCCACGATCACAAGCCGCCACTGGACATCTTGACCGAGGCGCGGCAGCAACTGGCGCGCTATCCCACGATCAGGCTGGTCAATGCCCGGGCCGACGGGGTCTCCGGCACCATCGACGATTTCTCCGTCCTCACCGGCGATGGCGAAAGCCTTGGGGCACGCCGCCTGATCCTGAGCTATGGCATCACCGACCAGATGCCTGCTGTTCCGGGCTTTGCCGAAAGCTGGGGCACGTCCATCGTGCCCTGTCCCTATTGCGACGGCTTTGAAGTCGCCGGCCAGCATTGGGGCCTCGTCTGGTCCGGCCCGCAGTCCCATAATCAGGTCAGGCTGTTCCACGACTGGACCGACAGGTTGACGGTCTTCGCCGATGGTCACGACATTCCGCCCGATATCCGGGCCGATCTGGAGCGTCGCAACACCCCTGTCGTCGATGGTCGGATCACTGAGATCGCCCGTCATGGGGGCCATAATGCCACCGTCAAGCTCGATACCGGCCCCAATGTCGCGGTCGACATCCTGTTCGCGCATCCGCGCAACAAGCCGTCCGCAAGCCTGCATGAACCATTGGGCCTCACCACGGTCGGCACACCCCTCGGCATCATCCTCAAGGTCGATGACCGCCGTGAAACCAGCATGCCCGGCATCTACGCCGCGGGGGACCTCACCAACCCCATGATCCCCTCGGTCACCACGGCATCATGGCAAGGCGCGATGGCGGGCATCTTCGCCCAACAGTCGATGCTGGTCTGAGAGCGCAGATTCCTAAGACCCGCGGGCTTTCCATAGATAATGCACCTCCGGGGCCTCTTTGGGAAGACGTTCAGCAAGTGAGGGCCGACGTTAGCGGCGGTACTTTCTTCGTTCGCTGTGAAACCCACCTCAGCTGCCCAAAGTGGGTCCGGAAAGGGGATCGACTTCGCATGGAGTAGCTTGCTTCGCAACGAAGGCCTGATCGCTATTTCTGCAGATCAGGCCTCCGGGCAATGATTATGAGAGCTGAACGCGCTCTTATTTCATTGTGACGCTCAGGCCGCTGATATCGGCATTGACCTGCAGGCCGACCTGCCTGCCCGTAAGTTCGAGCTTGGCGCCCTTGTCATTGGTCATGACGATCACCTGAGCGCCCTTGCCCACCGCGCCGCCGCCGCCTGCGGCGCCATAGACGCCGGCCACATCCCGGGCGCGGCGGATATTGCGCACAGTGCCCTGGAAATAGGTCTTGGAGGCACCGAAGGCGAGCCCGCCCGAGATGCCGCCGATCGAGATGGGATATTTGCGACCATGGAAGGTCAGCGTGCCCTCGCCCCCGGAGCCGCCGACGAAGAAAGCCGCCTTATAGACGGAGAAGCGGACGGTGCCGCTATCGGCGTGTGCCGCGCTGGCGAAGCCAATTCCTGCAGCGGCGATGGCGGCAACCGCGACCGACCGAAATCCAGATGAAATATTCATGATGAGCTGCTCCTCAAATGCGCCGCTTACCCAGCCGGCCGGGCACGACGTCAGCGTCGTATAATGTCAAAGACAAACGATCTCGCACGACCTTTGGTTCCAAAGTGCACAATAACAACGCGTTAGGGCGCGGATCAAATATCTTATTGGATGGGGAGACAGGCGTTTCGCGAAGGATTTCGCAGGTCGATATTCGACCACGAGAGCAGGTATTCGCTCTCTCTAGTCTACATATGTGGCGCACAAGGGACTTGCGTCAAGACCCGGCTCCTCCCTTACAAATGCCGATGCAAACCGAAAAAGCGGGAGCATGGACATGACTATGCCTGTTACGAAACATGCGGTGGTTATCGCCGGCGCCGGTCCGACAGGGCTGATGCTGGCGGGCGAATTGGCCTTGGCGGACATAGACGTCGCGATCATCGAGCGGCGTGCCAATCAGGAGCTTGTCGGCTGGCGCGCCGGCGGTCTGCATGCGCGCACCATCGAAATTTTCGACCAGCGCGGCATTGCCGGCCGGTTCCTTTCACAAGGACATATAGCGCAGGTGGCAAGCTTCGCCTCGGTGCGCCTCGATATCAGCGACTTCCCCACCAGGCATAATTACGGTCTGGGGCTGCGCCAGAAACATATAGAGCGCATCCTTGCCGACTGGGTCGGCGAATTCAACGTGCCAATCCACTACGGCATGGAGGTTACCGGCTTCGCGCAGGACGCCAGCGGCGTCGATGTCCATTTGTCCAATGGGACGACGCTGCGAGCGGACTATCTGGTCGGATGCGATGGCGGGCGCAGCCTGATCCGCAAGGCAGCCCGCATCGATTTTCCCGGATGGGATGCGACCGTCAGCAATCTGATCGCCGAGGTGGACATGACCGAGGAGCCGGAGTTGGGCATTCGTCACGATGCGCTTGGCATGCATTCCCTCGGCAGGTTCGAATACGAAATCCGCGACGGGAAGGTCATCCATCCTGAGACAGGACCGATCGGCGTGATGCTGACGGAGCGGCAGGTGAATACCTCGAGCGAGCCGAGCTTCAGCGATCTCCGCGAGGCTCTTATCGCCGTCTATGGCACCGATTATGGTGCCCATACCCCCCGCTGGATTTCGAGATTCACGGATGCGGCGCGACAGGCGGCATCCTATCGCAAGGGCCGCGTGCTTCTCGCCGGGGACGCCGCGCATGTCCATCCCCCGGATGGCGGACAGGGCTTAAATATTGGTGTGCAAGATGCCGTAAACCTCGGATGGAAACTGGCCCAGGTGATCAAGGGCATATCGCCGGAAAGCCTGCTCGATACCTATCACGCCGAGCGCCATCCGATCGCCGCCCGTGTGCTGCGCAATATCCTGGTCTCGGTCGCGCTACGCCGCCCCGACGAACGCACGCAGATCCTCCGTGAGACGATGGCCGAATGCCTCGCCATGGACGAGCCGCGCCGGCGCTACGCCGCGATGATGTCCGGCCTGGATATTCACTACGATCTCGGCGAGGGGCAACCGCTGCTCGGCCGCCGCATGCCCGATCTTGACCTCACCACCGCCCGGGGCCGGATGCGGCTCTTCGACCTGCTGCACGGAGGCCAGCCTGCGCTGCTCAATCTCGGCGAGCCTGAGAGCTTCGATATCGCCCCTTGGGCGGATCAGGTGCAATCGATTGACGCCCAATATGCCGGACCATGGGAACTTCCGGCGATCGGCGCGGTTGACGCACCCACTGCGGTATTGATACGGCCGGACGGATATGTGGCCTGGGTTGGAGAGGAGACCCAGTTGGGGCTTCCGGAGGCGCTGACCACGTGGTTCGGCCCGCCCACTGTTGTGTGATGCGTGAAGGCCGGCAGGATTCAGGCAGGCAGGGGCAGATCAGGCCTCTTATCCCTTGGCCGGCCGGTCGCTTATCGGCTAGCGTGACGAAGGCGGCGCGCTTGCCGCCGCTTTCGCGAGAAATCCGAGATGCAGGATGATGCCCCAACGAAGACCCTGAATGAGCCGACAGACGTACCGGAGCAAGCAAGCGGGCTTGCCGAAATCCTGGCACCGGACCTCTCGGTAATCTTCTGCGGATTGAACCCTGCGCTTACCGCACATCGCGACGGACATAACTTCTCGAACCGCAGCAACCGCTTCTGGCGGGTCCTGCACCTTGCCGGCTTCATCCCTCGCCTGCTGCGCGCGGAGGAAGAGCGCGAGATGCTGCAATATGGCCTTGGCCTGACATCGGCGGTTTCCCGCCCGACGAAAAGCGCCAGCGAGCTGAAAAGGAGCGATTACATTGCCGCCGCTCCAGTGCTCGAAGAAAAGATCAGGAAGTTGGCGCCGGCTAATCTGGCGTTTCTCGGCAAAGCGGCCTATGCCGCCATCAGCCTCCGGGCCGATGTCGAATGGGGGCGGCAAGCGGAAAAATTTGGGGGCGCTTCGATTTGGGTACTGCCGAACCCGAGCGGCCTCAACCGGGCCTTCGATCTGGCGAAGCTGACAGAGCACTATCGCGAGGTAAAATTGGCGATTGAACAGGAGAGCGGTTTCACTCAGTAACCGCCCTCTCGGTCCATCTTGCTTACTCCTCGGGCCGCTTCGTGGCCTAAAACCCGAGCGATTGCTGTACCGGTTTTGACGGCGCGAGCTGAACGCCTTCCAGCTCCAGCATACGAGCCTTGGAGTTGGAACCGCCCGGCGCGGAAAAGCCGCCGATCTTGCCGCCTGCCGCCAGAACGCGATGGCAGGGAATGATCAGCGCCACCGGGTTCTTCGCCATGGCCTGCCCGACATCGCGCGCAGCTTCCGGCCCTACGCCGAGCTGCTTGGCCAATGTGCCGTAGGTCGTCGTATGGCCCCAGCCGACCTGGCGGGCGGCATCGTAGATCTGCCTGAAGAAGGCGTTCTGCTCGCCGAGATCGAGCGTGACGTCGGAAAAGTCGATCTCCTCGCCCGCGAAATAGCGCTTCACCTTGGCAACCACTGCAGCGATGTCCGCGCTTGGGGTCCCGGGCTGCGCATTCGGCAGACGGCGCAGAAGCAGGCGCTCGGTCGCGCCCGCATCCCTTGTCGGCAATTGAAAGCGCAGCACGCCGACCTCGTTCCAGGCGATACCGCAGAAGCCGCCGGCGGTTTCGAAGATCAGGTAATTCTGGCTTGTCTCGTTCATGACGAAACCTCCCGTGTTTCCACTTGTCATGAAAATCGTCCTCGGGAGCGCCGAATTCAACCCGATTCTTGCAGGCAACGAGAATTACCACCGTTTTGATAACGGTCTAAAGGGCCTTCAGGGATTCGCGAACATGGATATCAATATCCGCCACCGGTGGGAGGAGCGTTCAGCGTCATGCCGCCACCAGAATTGTGATCTCCCGAGGTGGAGCAAGAAGCAATACCAAAGCCGATGAGAGCGAAAGCAACGGCTGCAAAGACTGATCTGGTGAACATGATCGTGATTCCTTTGGGTGGGATTGGGCACGCAGGCCCGAACCTGGAATGAACAGATCAGGCCGTCCTTTTATTCGATCGCTTTTTTGGTAACGCTTGCAACGGAAAGCCTCCAAGATTTGTTCTAGTTTTGTTCTTGAATTAGCAACTGCTTTATCCTATCGTTTTGCGGTCAAAAAGCAGGAGGACAAAGCGATACAGCTTTGCAGTGACCATGAAGAACAATGGGCAGCTTTCGCTCTATCTTGCGGGCGGAGCGCATACGAGAACACCGCCGCCAATCGATCAAGGGCCGATCAATGAATTCTATTTCGCCCTCCTGCCCGATGCGGCAATTGCCGCACGCAGTCATGCGCTTGCAGGACATCTTCGCCGGCAGCACCGCTTTTCCACGAAGCCGCGTCGGGCCGATCTCTTTCATGTGACGCTCTACCCGATCGGCTCGTTTCGCTGCTTGCCCGAGGAAGTGGCATTTGCGGCGATGGAAGCTGCCTCTCGGGTGAGGAAGCCGCCCTTTCCCGTCGTCTTCGATCGAGCAGTCAGCTTCGGCAAGGGCGACAACCGCCCACTTGTCCTTTGGAGCAAGGACGGGAATGCCGAACTGAAGGCGCTCCATCAGGAACTGGCCGATGCCATGCGGCTCACGGGCATTGCGCCAGCCAAGGAGAGCGCCGTCGAGCCGCATATGACGCTGCTCTATCAGGGACATCTCGTTCCCGACATCATGCTCGAGGAACCTGTGAGGTGGACCGCCAGAGACTTCGTCCTCATCAACAGCCTGCAGGGAGAGGCCAAGCACGATCATCTCTGCTATTGGACTTTGCATGATTGAGCGGCCGCTCACGCCTTTGGAGGTTTCCCTTCAGCTATCACCGCGGCGACGGCATCATCGACGCTGAAGCTGCAGCGCTTGTCGACGTCGGCAATGCCGGCGACCGTCATGAGATCGCGAACGCGGTCGTGCACCCGGGCAAACTGAAGACGGAGGCCGGCTCGCTGCATCGCGCTGTCGAACTCCATCAACGCGTCCATCGCCGTGCTGTCGATATCGGAGCTCTCCTCCAGGCTGAGGATGGCTGCCCGCAACCCGGCTTCACTGCGGCTGCCGGACAATATCTCGCCGAAGATCGTATCGGCATTGCCGAAAAACAGGGTTTCGCCGGGGCGCCAGATGGCAATGCCCGGTATCTCGGCGGCGTCGTCATGTCTGCTGACATCGACGAAGTCATGGCTGTTGTTGAGCCGTCCCAAACGGGCGATATACGGGGATGCCAGGCGATGCATCATGGCGGCAAGCGAAAGGGCGATAGCCAGCAGCATGCCGTTGAGGACGCCGAAAGCGAGCACGCCGATGGCGGCGCCCAATGCCACGTAGAAATCGCGATGCAGGCGGCGGAGCCGCAGGATAGGACTGGGGTCGAGCGCATGCGTCAGAGCCGCGATCACGACAGCGGCCAGCACCGGCTCCGGCAGAAGCGCCACCAGTGGTCCGGCACAGGCAATCAGGATTGTCAGGCCGATGGCGGCAAAGACGGTCGTCGCCCGCGTCTTAGCCCCCGCCGCCTCACTGGCGAAGCCTGCGGAAAAACCCGCGCCGACCGGCATGCCCTGAACGACAGCACTGGCAATATTGGCAGCGCCCAGCGCACCAAGCTCGCGATTGATCTCCAGCGTCTCGCCATAACGCAGGGCGAGTGCACGCATGGTGCCCCAGGATTCAGCAAAGAGGATGAGGACAAGAGGCACGGTGAACTGCACCAGCCGCGAATAAGCGGCCCAGCCGGCGTCCGGGAGCGAGGGCCATTGCGGCAGGATCTCGATCGGGCCGACCAGCTTGACGCCATGGCCTTCCAGACCGAACAGATAGGAGGCGAATATGCCGGCGGCCAGCACAAAGAAGGCGGCGGGAATGCCGGGCAATCGCCTCAGCAGCAACAATGCCGCCAGCGCGACCACGCCGACGGCGACGCTGATCGGATTCCACTGGAAGATCGCGCCGAAGAGTGCAGCCGCGTAGGCCAGGATATTCGAGCCTTGCACAGGCACACCAACGAGGATCGGCAGCTGATGCAGGATGATGGTGATCGCCAATCCGAGCGCGAAGCCGCGCAGGACCGGCCGCGAGATGAACCCGGTGATGCCGCCAAGGCGCAAGGTACCGGCGATGACGAAGAGAATGCCGGCGAGCGCGACGGCAACCGTGGCAAGCCCCGCCTTGATCGTGGCATCGCCCGGCACGACGGCCAATGTTGCGGCGAGAATGGCGGCGGATGAGGATGTGGGGGAGACGATGGCAAAGCGGCTGCGGCCGAATATGGCATAGACGAGACATCCAGCGACGCCGGCGAGGATCGCACGATGCGGCGGCAGACCGGCGATCCCGGCGTAAGCGACCGCTTCCGGCAGCATCAGTCCGGCAACCGATATGCCCGCGACCAGATCCGCCCTGTCCGCCACGAACCAACTGCCCAGCTTCGTCATCGATCACCGACCGTAAGTGTGGCTCATCCATCTATGGATAGAGATTCGCCACGAGGCCGCAACAGAAAAATACGGGTTGGAATCGGGACTTATAGGGCGCTGTTCGAGGCGTCCCGCAACGGGCAGCTTTGCCCGACCACATCAGCAACGAAGTCCATAACCGCCCGGATGGCAGGCGAGCGACGGAGATCGGGATAGGTGACGAGCCAGAGGTCGCGCGTCGGTGATGGGATCTCCGTCGGCAGGCGCACCAATCCTGCCTCGCGATCGCCCAGAAATCTCGGAAGCGCCACGACCCCCAGTCCGGCACGAGCGGCCTCGAGCTGACCGAAAACATCGGTGGCACGGAAGACGATCGGACGACCATCCAGCAGATTGCGAAGCCAGGTCTGCTGGGTCAGATGCTCCATTGCCGCATCGTAACCGATAAAGACCCACTCCTCCTCAGGCCTTTGTGCCACGGACAGGATCGCATAGAGACCGAAGCGCATGGCGCCGATACGCCGGACCAAGAGATCGCTTTCCTCCGGCCTGATCATGCGTACGGCGATGTCCGCCTCGCCGGAATTGAGCGCGACGCTGCGTGCAATGCCGGCAATGGTCAGCGTGATGTTCGGATGATGGGTATGAAACAGCGCGGCTTTCGGCGCCAGGAGATGGGCAGCGATCGACGGCGGCGCGCTGATCTTGACTGCAGCGGAAAGCCCGGAGACAGCGCTTTTCGAATAACGTCTGATCGCCTCGACATTTTCCTCCATACCCGCGACCAGTTCGGCGATGGCGCGGCCATCGGCCGTCAAGGGTGAGGTGCGTGGCCGCCGATCGATGAGGCGCAGGTCGAGCGTACGTTCCAACGCCGCAATGCGCCTGCCGACCGTTGCGTGGTCGACACCCAACTCGCGCGCCGCCGCAGAGAGGGAGCCGGTTCGAGCGAGAGCGGTGAAATGGTGAAGGTCCTGCCAGTCGATCATCGGTGCATTATTGCACAGATATGGTGAGTTCATACCGAATTTATTCGCACAGCGATTCATGGTCAAAAATCGTCCGAAAGGAGATTTCCCAATGCCCCTAGCGATTGCCATTGCCGGCCCCGGCGGCCCCGAAGTCCTGAAAGCCGTCGATCTTCCCGCTACCGAACCCGGTCCAGGCCAGGCACGAATCCGCCAAAGCATCTCCGGCGTCAATTTCGTCGACATTTATGTCCGTTCCGGGCTTTACCCGCTGCAACCTGGCCACAATGTGCTCGGTTTCGAGGGTGCCGGCATTATCGAAGCGCTTGGCGCCGATGTCGGCGATCTGAAGGTCGGCGACCGTGTCGCCTATATCGGCCATCCGATCGGCAGCTATGCCGAGGTGCGCACGCTGCCTGTCAGTCGCCTTGTAAAATTACCCGATGGTGTCAGTGAGCGCGTTGCCGGAAGCACGATGCTGCGCGGGTTAACGGCGCAAATGGTGCTGCAAAAGACCTACCCCGTGAAGGCGGACGAGTGGGTGCTGGTGCATGCGGGAGCCGGCGGCCTCGGGCAACTCGTCACGCGTCTTGCCAAGGGGATCGGCGCGAAGGTCATCGCTACGGTGGGCTCCGAAGCCAAGGCCGGTATTGCTTATGAGGCAGGCGCGGACGCGGTTCTCCTGCATACATCCGGGGATTGGGTCGAGGAAACGCGCCGCATTGCCGATGGCCGTGGCGCACATCTTGCCGTCGACGGGATCGGCGGGACCATGTTGTCACAGACGCTTGCTGCGGTGCGCCCCTTCGGCATGGTCGCCAGCCTCGGACAGGTCGCCGGCCCCATTCCGCCGATCAAGATAGAGGAGCTGACCGCGCCCCGTGTGATCGGCTTGTCGCGCCCGAGCGTATTGGCTTACGCCAACGATCCTGAACTCTACCGCCAAGGCGCCATGGCGCTGATGGCGGCGCTCCAGGCCGGGCTCGTCAACCCGATCGGTGCGGAATACGAGCTGAAGGATGCCGCCCGAGCCCATGCCGATCTTGAAGCAGGACGAACGACGGCCAGCGTCATACTGACGATGTGATGCCCTCGCCCCTTCCCCCATCGAGGAGAAGGGGGGTCACGGCACTGGCACGCCCGACGGGCGATTGCCACGCACAATCAACTCATCCCGTCAATGGCTTTTGCTGCAAGGCAGCAATTCGTTGACCTCGCCTGCCGTTGCCTGATAGCCATACCCCATGGCGACGCACGGCCTTCAGGCCTTCGCCGTCAGTGCTATCCGATACGAATCCCGCTTCCTTCGTGGCAAACAGCATGGACACCGCTGCCGGTGCCCGCAGGCGATATCCCGTGAATACTGCTTCCCAGACCATCCGGTCCGCTTCGACCCTGTCTCTCATCTCGATCGTCGCGCTGACATTCTTCGGCTACCTTGCCATCGGATTGCCGCTTGCGGTTTTGCCGACCTATGTCGACAGCGGCCTCGGCTTCGGCGTCATATGGGCCGGCATCGCCGTCAGCACGCAATATGTGGCGACCATCGTCAGCCGCGCCCATGTCGGCCGGCTCTGCGATCAATACGGGCCGCGCCGTTCGGTCTTCCTGGGTTTCCTCGCCTACGGTCTGTCGGGCGCACTCATCATCGCTTCCACTTTTACGATCCAAGTGCCGGCAGCAAGCCTTGCTCTTCTGCTGGCCGGCCGGCTAGCGCTCGGCATCGGCGAGAGCTGGGTGAGCACGGCGGCAATCACCTGGGCAATCGGTCTGATGGGATCGCGCGAAACAGTCCGCATCATCTCCTGGAACGGCATTGCCACCTACGGCGGCATTGCACTCGCCGCCCCGTTCGGCGCCTGGCTGCAGGGGCAATACGGCTTCTTCGCCATCGGCGTCGTCACCATCATCCTTGCGGTTGCCGGCTTCATGCTGGCGCAAACGCGGCCGCCGGTTCCGGGCGTAAAGGAAAAGGGTATCGGCACGGGCCAGGTGCTGAGCCGCGTTGCACCATACGGCGTCGCGCTTGCGCTTGCCTCCAGCGGCTTCGGCGTCGTCATGGCCTTCGTCGCGCTGTTCTTCCATAGCCGCGGCTGGGAAGGCGCCTCCTTTGCGCTCAGCGCTTTCGGCCTCGCTTTCATGGGCGTGCGCCTGGGTCTTGCGCAAGCTGTCGCCCGCTTCGGCGGCCTGCCGCTGGTGCGCATTTCCCTTGTCATCGAGATCGTCGGCCTGGCTGCGCTTGCCTTTGCGCCATCTCCGACCGTTGCCATCATCGGCGCGGCTCTCGCCGGCGCCGGCTTCGCGCCCGTCTTCCCCGCGCTTGGCAACGAAGCCATGGAGCGCATCCCGCCGCAGAACCGCGGCGTGGCGCTCGGGCTTTATTCGATCTTTCTCGACGTGTCGCTCGGTTCGACTGGCCCGATCGCCGGCCTGTTCGCCGATCATCTCGGCTATGCCGCACCCTTCTCCTTCGGCGTCGGCGCGGTCCTGCTCAGCCTGATCATAAGCTTCTGCCTGCGCAGGAATGGCAGCCGCTGAAAGCTGTTTTGGCGCTGTTTGTCCCCGGTCCTGATTCTGGCATGCGGCGACAAACGGTTGCGGACTGCCTGCGGGGCTTGATATGGGTCTCTGATTATCATCAGCAGGAGGCCCGCCCATGAACGTCACCGAAATCGTCATCGAAGGTGACACTCCGGGGATCGCCTGGCGGCTGCCCGTCCTGCATTTTGCCGGCAGCAAGGCAGACGCGCCGAAGATCTACATTCAGGCTGCATTGCACGCCGGTGAACTGCCGGGAACTGCATTGGTGCATTTCCTCTGCGAGCGGCTTCGGAAAGCGGAAGCCGAAGGCGCGATCCTCAGCGATATCGTCGTGGTGCCGCATGCCAATCCGATCGGCGCGGCGCAATCGCATTTCGGCGAGATACAAGGGCGCTTCGACCTGGGCTCGCGCACCAACTTCAACCGCGAATTTCCGCTGATCTCGTTGCGCGACCGCGATCTCCTCATCGAAAATCTGGAACGCTACCCCGCCGTCGACCGGCTGAAGCGCCAGCTGATCCATATGGCGCTCGGTGCCGATCTGGTGATCGATCTGCATTGCGATGACGAATCCCTGCAATATGCCTATATCGACGAGGCATTCTGGCCCGAAGCCGCCGATCTTGCTGCGGCGCTGAAGATGGATGCCGTGCTGCTGTCGGACGGCGAAAGCTCGGCATTCGAGGAGGCCGTCAGCTTCGCCTGGAAATACGAAGTGCCGGGGGAAAAGAAGGCAAGGCTGCCGGGCAAGCTCTCTGTGACGGTCGAGTTGCGCGGCACGCGCGATGTCTATCCCGAGATGGCAAAGGAAGATGCCGCAGGGCTCTGGCGCTTTCTGGCTGCGCGCGGCGCAGTCCGTGATGACAGCGTTGCGCTCGGTGCATTCGACGGCCCCGCCGTGCCGCTCGACAATGTCGAGATGATCCGTGCCCCGCAGGCGGGCACAGTGCTCTTCCATCGCAATATCGGCGAGCGCGTTGAAGAAGGTGATCTGCTGGCAACGATCATCACCGCCCCGGGTATGCCGGACGGGACCATCGACGTCCGCGCGCCACAGGCAGGTTTGATCGTCACCCGCGTATCGGACCGGCTGGTGCGCCGGCGCGGCGATCTTATGAAGATCGGTTCGGACAGAGCAAGCTCCGTCGCCCGCAAACCAGGAACACTTGAGGATTGATTTCCTCTAGCGGCGATCGATCACCTTGCAGCGCATGGTGAAGGCGATCGCCGCTGATTCCCTGAGAAGAATGCCTAAGCGACCAATGTGATATAGCGCGCTTGCAAGAGCAGCACGACAGATACCCATTAGCCGGGCAAGAATTGAACGATTTTCCATCGCGATCATGCCTCCGATCGAATTGATGCAGGCAATGTTCAGATCATCGAAGGCAGCAACTACCGTCCTTCGAAATATATGTATGCAGTGTGCATATATATGATGAAGATGTCAAGACCCCTATCCCGGGCCTATGTCATGAAGGCAATCGGGCAGCGATCCTGGTCGCAGGCGCCCTGATCGCAAACGCGGCAGACCACATCCTGGTCATCGCCGAGATCGACCAAGGCCGGCAGCAGCTTTTCGACCAAGTGGCCAAACTGCCCCCTCTCCTCTGGGCCTAACACGTCAAAAGCCCGATGGATGACTGCCCGGCGGGCGGAGAGGCTTCTGTCAAAGAGCAGGCGGCCGCTCTCCGTCAATTGCAGTGCGCGGGCACGCTTGTCACCCTCAACGCCGCCCGCACGCAGCACGAGACCGGACGCCACCAGCTGATCGACCAGGCGCACCGTGGCGGAATGGGAAAGCGCGATCATTCGGCGTAGGGTCTCGATCGTCAGCCCCGGCTCGGTCCCTATTTGCACGATTGCGGCGGTCGCGCTCGCGCCAAGGCCGGTTTCATCGACAAAGGCCTTTTCCATCTTGTCCACCAGAGCAAGACCCATGGCGCCAAAGAGGTTTTCCAGCCGCAATATTTCCTTGTCCGTCGCCATGCTCCAACCCGCGCCATAAATATGCATGCTGCATATTTATGCGATTATTGCTGGCAACTGCAACGGGCGAGAGAACTGCTTCCCCGTCCGAGCGGCATTTATCCGCCTTTGTTCGCGTGTTATGCCCTATCGGACAGCAAAAGACGGATTCGCCATGACGATCACCATTTACGGCATCAAGAACTGCGACACGATGAAGAAGGCCCGCACCTGGCTCGAAAGCCATGGCATTGCCTATGATTTCCACGACTACAAGGCCGTTGGCATCGATCAGGATCACCTGGAGCGCTGGACGAAGGACGCCGGTTGGGAAGTGGTCCTCAACCGCGCCGGCACCACCTTCAAGGCCCTGCCGGAAACGGACCGCACGGACCTGACAAAAGACAAAGCCATCCAGCTGATGCTGGCGCAGCCCTCGATGATCAAGCGCCCGGTGCTGGAAGCGGACGGCGAACTGCTCATCGGCTTCAAGCCGGATATTTATGCGGCCGCATTCGGTAAGGTTTAACAGGCTGCCGCACCTTTGAATTTGATAGCATATATGCTATCACTTCTTCATGAAGGTTGTCATTGACACGAACATTTTCGTTTCTGCGATCATGAACGCTGACGGAGCGCCGCGACAGGTGATCCGCCTCTGTCTTGAAGAGCGCCTGGTTCCGCTGATCAGCAACGCTTTGTTTGCCGAATACGAAGATGTTTGCGGAAGAGATACCCTTTTCGATGATCGATTCATCTCAAAAGAAGAGCGCACCGCTCTCCTCGATGCGTTCCTTTCAAGCTGCTTGTGGATTCCCATATATTACTTATGGCGTCCAAACTTGCGCGACGAAGGAGACAATCATTTGGTCGAACTCGCGGTTGGTGGCGGCGCTTCGGCGCTGATAACGGCAAACAAGAGAGATTTCGCCCAAGCGGAATTGCTTTTTCCGCAGTTGGAAATTCATACAGCAGGTGAGTTCCTTATTCGGAGGAAGCTTTGACATGAGCACACTGACAATTCGCCTTCCAAACGATCAGCACGAACGGCTGAAGGCTCTCGCCGCCTCCCGCGGGACAAGTCTCAATAAGCTTTTCGAAGAACTGACCACAAAAGCACTTACGGAGTTCGATGCCGAAACACGGTTTCGGCTCAGGGCAGCCAAAGGTGACAAAGCTCGCGGTCTGGACATTCTCAAAAAGCTCGATCGCGTTCACTCGGAACGCGAATGAAGCTCTGCTGTTGGATATATCGGTTCCCATGTCAAAAACGACCCGCGCTACGCAAGTCCTGACCCAGGCGAAAGTCGTCTTCACGGTCCATGCCTATGACTACGATCCGAATGCGGAGCGTGTCGGGTTGCAGGCGGCAGAGGCGCTTGGCGAAGAGCCGCATCGCGTACTGAAGACGCTGATGGCCGAGGTGGACGGCAAGCCGGTCTGCGCCGTCGTGCCCTCCGACCACGAAGTCAGCATGAAGAAGCTCGCCGCAGCCTTCGGTGGCAAGTCGGCCAGCATGATGAAGCCTGCCGATGCCGAGCGCCTGACGGGCTATCATGTCGGCGGCATCAGCCCCTTCGGCCAGAAGAAGATGGTTCCCACAGCGATCGAGGCGCAGGCGATGACCGAGGCCTATGTCTATATCAACGGCGGCCAGCGTGGGCTGCAGGTGCGCCTCAGCCCTCAGGATGCGTTGGCTGCTCTCAAAGCCAAGACTGCGCCCCTGATTGCCTGACGATCTGCAAGATCGGACAAAGCGCCTTCAATTTCGCCGCAAACCGGTCTAAGTCTTCAGACCATTCTTTCGATATCAGCCAAGCAGGTTCTGCCATGACATCAGCTACCCCCAACCATCATCCCGTCGATCACGCCAAGCTGGAAAAGCTTGCGGAAGTAGCAGTAAGGGTCGGGTTGCAGCTGCAGGCAGGCCAGGATCTGCTGATAACAGCGCCGGTCGCTGCGATGCCGCTGGTACGGCTGATCACGCGCGAGGCCTACAAGGCCGGTGCCGGCCTCGTCTCGACCTTCTATTCCGACGAAGAGACCACGCTCGCCCGCTACGAATACGGTCAAGAGGCGAGCTTCGACCGCGCCGCGACATGGCTCTATGAAGGCATGGCCAAGGCCTTCTCCAACAACACGGCGCGCCTCGCCATTTCCGGCGACAATCCGATGCTGCTGTCCAATCAGGACCCCAACAAGGTCGCGCGCGCCAACCGCGCCAACTCGGCCGCCTACAAGCCGGCGCTCGAAAAGATCTCGAATTTCGACACCAACTGGAACATCGTCTCCTACCCGAACCCGTCTTGGGCAAAACTGGTTTTCCCGAACGATCCGGAGGCGATCGCGGTTGCCAAGCTCGCCAAGGCCATCTTCTCGGCTTCGCGCGTCGATGTCGAAGATCCGATCGCGGCCTGGGCGGAGCACAATGCCAATCTGCACAAGCGCTCGGCGTGGATGAACGGCCAGCGCTTCGCCGCCCTGCACTTCCAGGGACCGGGCACCGACCTGACGGTCGGCCTCGCCGATGGCCATGAATGGCACGGCGGCGCTTCCACCGCCAAGAACGGCATCACCTGCAACCCGAACATCCCGACGGAAGAGGTCTTCACCACGCCGCATGCGCTGCGCGTCGAAGGCCATGTCTCGTCGACGAAGCCGCTCTCGCATCAGGGCACGCTGATCGACAACATCCAGGTGCGCTTCGAAGGCGGCCGGATCATCGAGGCCAAGGCAACGCGCGGCGAGGAAGTGCTGAACAAGGTGCTCGACACCGACGAAGGCGCCCGCCGGCTCGGCGAAGTGGCGCTGGTGCCGCATTCCTCACCGATCTCGGCGAGCGGCATCCTGTTCTACAACACGCTGTTCGATGAAAACGCCTCCTGCCACATCGCGCTCGGCCAGTGCTATTCGAAGTGCTTCATCGACGGCGCCACACTCAGCCAGGAGCAGATCAAGGCGCAGGGCGGCAACTCCAGCCTGATCCACATCGACTGGATGATCGGCTCCGATAAGGTCGATATCGACGGCATCAATGCCGATGGCTCGCGCGTGCCTGTCATGCGCAAGGGCGAGTGGGCGTAAGGACGCTCGCATATGCCGAATGCTATCGTGTCGCGGTATTCTTGCCGCGGCATCTTTTTTGGCTGGAAGCGTGAGATCAGATCGTCGCCAGCGCTTTCCTGACGCGGGCGAGATGCGCCTTGCGTCCGGCGTCGGTCACGCGATCCATGTCGTTTAGCGCCAGCATGCGGAAATTCAGTCGCTTGGCGCAGAAGGCGGCAATGCCGCGCTTCAACAGCCGCCGCACCGGATTGCCCATATAGAGATGCACGACCCACCAGGGCGAGCCGGTCGTCGTCAGCGCCCAGAACAGGCGGATATTCGTAAGCTGCGGCACGATGCGCCCGCCGGCCGGATCATGCGTGAAAGCAACGCCGGGCGCGAAGGCGCGATCGAAGAAGCCCTTGAGAATGGCCGGGAAATTGAACCACCATTGCGGGAAGACCAGGATCAGCCCTTCCGCCGCCCGCAGCCGCGCGACGATGCTATCGACATCGGACGTATCATAGGGTTGATCGAAATAGCCGCGCCGCTCAGTTTCGGACAGACGCGGATCGAAGCCCTCGCTATAGAGATCAAGGAGGTCAACTTGATGCCCGCCGGCGACAAGTGTTTCCTGTGCAAGCTTTGCCACAGCCGCGGCAAAACTGTCTTCCAAAGGATGGGCCAGCACCAGCAGGATGCGCATTAGAAGAGGCTTCCTTGCTTCGGCGGAGCAGCTGGATCGGCAGGCTTGGCGCTGCGTTTCTTCGCAGGCGGAGCGCCGGCCGGAGGAGGTGTCGGCGATGCCTCGCCCTCACCCGTAACCGCGCCGATACGGCCATCCGCAAACTCAATCGAGATCACGGCACCTGTCGAAAGTGCTGCCGCCAGCGAAACCGGGCGATCATCCTCATCACGCACGACGGCATAGCCGCGCTTCAAGACATTCTTGTAGGAGAGCGACTGCAGAATGCGCTCCTGCGCCGAAAGCTCGCTGCGGGCGCGGGTCAGCTGATGACGGATGGCCGTATCGGCGTGACGGACGAGATTGCCGAGGCGATCACGCGCCCTGCCCGTCTGCGCTTCGAGGCGTGACGGCAAGGTAGCAAAAACGGCATCGGCCCGTTCGATGCGGGCACGAGAACGGTCGAGCATGCGCTCGATGGTCCGCTCCGCGCGGGTCATTCGCTCGCTCAACTGCTGCCGGCGCTCGGTGATCCGGTTCGACAGGATATCCGGCCGCAGCTGCGAAGCGGTGCGCTCGAAGGAGCGGCGCTTGTTGAGCGTGTTCAGCTCCAGCCCGCGGCCAAGGCCGGCGGCCGCCTCGTCGAAGCGCCGGCGCGGCAGAGCCAGGATCTGGTCGAGGGAAGGCAAGGCGCGCAGCAGCGCGCGAACCGCCTGCCGCCGTTGATCCATCTGTCTCGTCATCCCCCCCTGCAGCCGGGCTGCGAGGCTTGCGAGTTGCGCCTCCAATTCGGCCCGAACAGGCACGGCCATTTCGGCAGCCCCCGTCGGCGTCGGAGCGCGCACGTCGGCTGCGTAGTCGATCAAGGTCCAGTCGGTCTCATGGCCGACGGCCGAGATCAACGGGATATCACTACCAGCGGCAGCGCGGACGACGCCTTCGTCGTTAAAACTCCAGAGATCCTCCAGACTGCCCCCGCCGCGCGCGACGATCAGCACGTCGGGGCGCGGGATCGGGCCGCCGGGCGCAAACTCGTTGAAACCGCGAATGGCGTTCGCCACCTCGTCGCCCGAGCCATCCCCCTGCACCTTCACCGGCCAGACGAGGACGTGCACGGGGAAACGATCGGAGATGCGATGCAGGATATCTCGAATGACGGCGCCGGTCGGCGACGTCACGACGCCGATCACGGCAGGCAAGAAGGGGAGCCGGCGCTTGCGCTCGGGATCAAAAAGACCTTCGGCACCGAGCTTGCGCTTGCGCTCCTCCAGCAATGCCATCAAGGCGCCTGCTCCGGCAGGCTCCAGTGTCTCGATGACGATCTGGTATTTCGATGAGCCCGGGAAAGTCGTCACCTTGCCTGTTGCAATGACTTCCATTCCCTCTTCAGGGCGGAATTTCAGCTTGGAAAATGTGCCTTTCCAGATCACCGCGTCGATACGCGCGCGATCATCCTTCAGCGAGAAATAGGCATGGCCCGAGGAATGCGGCCCGCGATAGCCGGAGATTTCCCCGCGCACGCGCACCTGGTCGAACGCATTTTCGACCGTGCGCTTGATCGATCCCGATAGTTCCGAGACGGAATACTCCGTCAGGTTCGAAGGCGAATCATTCTCAAAAAAGCTGCTCATGTCCTCTTTCTAGCCGATGTCGCGGAAAATGCGGAGCCTGGCGCATATTTAAGGTACTGCCGTCTCCTTTGCATGTCCCATCAAGGACGTGGAGCCTATTGCTTCATCAAGCGTTAACCTTACCGACAAAGCCTTTCTTAGCCATCCACGCGTAAACCTGTGCAAACTGGTTCTTGGTAAAGAGGATATGGAGCGATGATATTCGTGACCGCCACGATCATCGGAATTGCCGCCGGCCTGCAGCGCTCGACGATCGGTGCCTTGCTCGGTGTGGCATTGGTGAGCATCGCCTTCATGGCGGCCGTCGCGATATCGATCGTTCCGCCGCCGCTGACGACGCTGTTCATCGCGCTCGGCGGCTACAATCTCGGCTTTATCGGCTATCTCATCACGGCCGATATGCTGGAGCAGCGTCGGGCTTAGACACAATATCAAAGAGTATTCAGCGGCTTCCCGCTCGTAATGGCGTGGTTTGGAGATTCCGCGCAGAGCCGAACAGCTCCAACTCAATCCTGCGGCGTGACGCGGAAGAACTGCACATCCGATTCTGCCGGCGCCGCAATCGGCTCCAGATAGGCCGGGATATGCCCGGCGCTCAGCTGCGCATAAAGCCCCTTTGGCGCCCGCTCACTCACTAACTCCACCTGCGGATCTCCCTGGCAGAAGGCGACAATCGTCACCTTTGCCTCATGCAGAAGGGATTCTGCCTGTTGCGGCTCCGCAAGGCCAATAAGCAGCTCGGCCATCATTCCATCAGGATCGCGGTGATAGGGACCGGAGAGGGTGCGATGGGGGGTGAAGCGTAGAAGCGGCGCTCCCAGGTTGGAGGCCGCCGCGACCACCCCCGGCTCAAGACCCGCGATCGGTCGCAGGGCCTGCTGGGAGGTACAGTTGGCAGTCTCGTCAGCCTTGACCGGCGCCGCGACCATAAAACCATTGGCGACTCCCTTGCTTGCAAGCGCGCCGCCCACGGCCCAAACGGCTGGGACAGAGGCCAACAACGTCCCCGCATAGAGCAGGCTCGCACGCAGACTTTTGGGGTCGGCCATGTAGTTTTTTCGCAATTCGGCGATCATCAATGCCAGCGGCGGTATGGCCAGGAGATTGGCGAATTCTGTGCCGCGTACCTGCACCAGCGTAATCACCCAATTGATCGCGATCAGCGCCATCAGCATTGCATGGAGGCTCGGCCGGGTGCCTCGCAGGATACGAAAGGCGCAGACGAGTATCGCCAGAAGACCGGTTGCATAGAAGACGCCGAGCGTATCCGGCTGCCGGTGGGCCACGGAGATAATCGATTGCGCCTCGGTCACCCTGCTGAGCCAGAAATCCACCAGCATGGGGTCCAGATCGGAAAGCGGATTGCGCAGGCATTGCGGCGCCAGTGCGACGGTTATCGCAAACACGAATGCGCCGTTGACCGCGAGAATGGCAATGCGCCAGGGCCGGGAGAGACGGCTGGCAAAAATGGACGACAGGAGAAGCCCGACGCAGCCTGCGCTGGTGATGCCGTAAAAGCCGAGCGAGAGATTGTCGCATGTGATCATCGAATAAAGACGCGGCGGCACCAGCGAGAAGAAGGCGGCGCTGACGGCGATCGTCAGGGTCAGGGCAAAAGCCTTTGCAGCCGGTGCGAATATCTCGCCTTTCCAGGCCCACAAACAGGCAACCGACATGCACGCGATGGCGACAAAGGGCGTCGTCTCCGCACCGATACCGAGCTGGACGGCAAGGGCGATGGCAGCAATGGCGAAATTGCGAGGGCGATAATTCTCATCGACGAGCATTGCGACAGTAAGCGCAACGAGGCCGAGCTGAACATTGTCGTGATCGATGGAGCCCGGCACGAAGCGCGGCGAGAGCAGGACGAACAGCGCCGTCAGGATGAGCGAGAAGTGCATGCCTTCCACGCCGGCGATGCGCCTGCCAGCGAGACCCATGAAGAACATCAGTGGTAGGACGAGCATGAGAGGCCAAACCGTCAGCGCGGCCGCCTCGGCGCCCTCAGGTGAAAGGAACATCCGGAAGAAGAGGATGAGGCTTGCAATCGGCAGATCGATGAAGCGCGACCAGTGCATCAGCGTCCCGCCCGCAAGGCCGAGACGGTACTGCATCATGTCGAACCAGCCCTGGCCTGCGAGAAAATCGCGCACTTCGACAAGACGCATGGCGTCGTCATTATCCGGCCCGACATAGTCCGCGAGATTGCGATGAATGATGAGCTGCGCGACGATGACGATGGCGGCATAGACCAGAGCAGCGAGAGCAGGATGAGACCAACGCAGAGGCGCCTTCTTTTCTGCCGTTCCGGCTGCCTCGGGCGGCATTGCCAGCGTTTGCGCCATCTCGATGGACCCCATGTTGGAAGGATAGTCGGGGCGATACGCTAACGGTTGCCGATCAAAAAAAAGTAAAGCCGCTGCCTACAGCCGCTTTTATCACGATAATGTTTTTCGCAGCGCCGGTATCCTGCCCTTTTTATTAGGCAGCCATAGGGTCTTATTAACAGCCAGCGGGATAAGCTCTCGTCCGGATCGTCAATCGGGCCTCGACTTGACTTCACACGCAGCAACCGGCCAAGACCATGTCGAATGAGAAGCTGAATATCGCCGTCCTCCTGCCCTGCTACAACGAAGCCGCAACGATCGGCGAGGTCGTGCGCGGTTTCCGCAAGGCGCTGCCGCAGGCCGCGATCTATGTCTACGACAATAATTCGACCGACGGCACCGCGTTGCATGCGATGCTTGCCGGCGCGACCGTCGTGCGCGAGCGTCGGCAAGGCAAGGGACATGTGGTGCGCCGCATGTTCGCCGACATCGAAGCCGACATCTACCTGATGGCCGATGGCGACGGCACCTATGCGCCTGAAGACGGCGAAGAGCTGATCCGCACGTTGCTGACTGAGGGATCCGACATGGTGGTCGGCACCCGACGCAACGTTCGCAACGACGCTGGCCGGCAGGGCCACGCCTTCGGCAACCGTGTTTTCAACTGGCTCTATCGCAGCATCTTCGGCGCCGATTTCACCGATATATTTTCCGGCTACCGCGCCTTTTCGCGCCGCTTCGTCAAGAGCTTTCCTGCCGTGTCGGGCGGTTTCGAGATCGAGACGGAAATGTCGGTTCATGCCTCCAGGCTGAAGCTGCCCGTCAGCGAGCTGGAACTCGATTACGGTCGGCGGCCGGAAGGCTCGCATTCGAAACTTTCCACCTTCCGCGACGGCGGCAAGATCCTCTGGATGTTCGCCATGCTAATGAAGGAAACGCGGCCTTTCGCCTTCTTCGGAATCCTGAGCGCCGTTGCCATGGAGCTCAGCATCGGTTTCTCCATCCCGGTCTTCATCGAGTATTTCGAAACCGGACAGGTCTTGCGCATGCCGAGTTGGATGCTTTCCCTGGCGCTGACAATGATCGCCTTCATGCTGTTCACAGCCGGTATCATCCTCGATTCCGTGGCGCGCGCCCGCGCCGAACAGTTGCGCATCCACTACATGAACCTGCCCAAGCCCTCCTCGCGCGAAAGCGGCGATGACAGGACGGTTTACATGGCCGAGATCGACAAGCCGGCAAGCCGGAGGAAAAGGGCCAAGGCTGCATGAAGAAGCTCTTTCGCTTCCTGATCGCCGGCGGCGTCGGCTTTGTGGTCGATGCGGGCGTGCTGCATCTGTTGCTCTGGTTCACGCCCTTCGGCCCCTTCGTCGGCCGCGCCATATCGATCCCGAGCGCGCTGCTTGCCACCTGGGTACTCAACCGTAACTTCACCTTCGGCCGATCCGACCGCTCGCTGGCAGCGGAGGGCTTCCGCTACGGCTCGGTCGGGCTGACCTCGGCTCTGCTGAACTACACCCTCTTCAGCTCGCTGCTGATGACCGAGCCGTCATTGCGGCCGATCATCGCGCTGACGCTGGCATCGGCGGCGGCAACGGCGTTTAGCTTCTTCGGCTATTCGCGCTTCGTCTTCCGCCACCGGCAGAACCCCTAAAAGGCCGCTCAGACCGGCTCCCAGCCATCCTTCTCGCTGGCGCGATAGATGGCGTCGATGACCTTCTGGTTGAGCTTCGAGCTTTCCAGAGACACGACTTCCGCGCCTTGACCGAGCGCAGCAGAGGCGAAAGCTTCAGCCTCGCGCCTGTATTGGCGGCTGTCGGGGAAACGGAAGATCTGCGATTCCGAATGGCCGCGATTGGTCAGCTCCAGCTCTTCCGCTCCATAGCGATCGGCATTGAAGGGCGACTTCACCTCGATGAAACCTTCCGTGCCGTGGAAGACCATGACCTGACGGTTGGCCATCTGCGTCGAGATATAGAAGGTCAGTTCGAAGTCGCCGAAGTCTGCCTTGACGCTGGAGTAGATGTCGGTGCCGAATTCCGGGTCACGCTCGGTCACCGCCTGAATACGCAGCGGTTCGCGGCCGGTGACGAAACGGGTGCTGATCGTGGGATAGACGCCGATGTCGGGCAGACCGCCGCCGCCAAGTGCGGGAATGTTGCGCATGTTGCCGGCATCGCGGTTGAAATAGGTGAAGGCGCCCTGGATGTGGCGCAGGCGGCCGATGGCGCCGTCCGCCAGCAGCGAGCGAACCTTGCGCCAGACCGGCGCATAGGTGACCATATAGGCTTCCGTTACCAGCACCTTGTTGCGGTCGCGCGCGGCGATCAGGCTGTCGATCTCATCTGCCTTGAGCGCGATCGGCTTTTCGCACAGCACATGCTTGCCGGCATCGGCAGCTTTGATCGTCCATTCGACATGCTGAGAGGTCGGCAGCGGGATATAGACGGCGTCAATCGCGTCGGAGGCGAGCATCTCTTCATAGGAGCCGAAAGCATGCGGCACGGAAAAGCGATCGGCCATCTGCCGGGCGCGGGCGAGATCGCGGCTGGCAATGGCAGTCACGACGCAGTTTTCCGCATCCTGGATGGCCGGCACCACCAGATCGCGACCGATCTTGGCCGTCGACAGAATTCCGAAACGCAGCATGATCTCTCTCCTTAAGCATCGCATTCCAGACGCAGGCCGCGCCACAGGAACCGGTAAAATCGAAAATCAGAGCTGGCGACTCGACGCCGCCGCAGCGGCGCTGACCTTAAGCGGCGGTCGCAACGGGCGCAACGCTGTTCGGCTAAGCGTCTTTCGCCGGTGAATAAAGAAATCGTTAGTGGTCTTTGTCGGCAAAGGTCGTTAGCCTGCGCTGTCCCTTCGCCCCGGCGCCTGCTCGCCGGGCTGCCCCTCAAGTGATTTGGAGTGATATCATGGACATGCGCAAGCTTGGACGAACCGATCTGTTTGTCGCCCCCATCGTTTTCGGCGGCAATGTCTTCGGCTGGACGGCCGATGAGAAAACCTCCTATGCACTGCTCGACGCCTTCTTCGATGCCGGCTTCAACACGATCGATACCGCCGATGTCTATTCCCGCTGGGTTCCGGGCAACAAGGGTGGCGATTCCGAGGAGATCATTGGCAAGTGGCTGAAGCAGGGCCGCGTTTCGCGCGACAAGACCATCATCATCACCAAGGTCGGATCGGAGATGGGGCCGGGTAAGAAGGGCCTCAAGGCCGGTTATATCATCGAGGCAGCGGAAGCCTCGCTGAAGCGGCTGCAGACCGATCACATCGACCTTTATCTGTCGCACTGGCCGGATGCAGAGACGCCGCATGAGGAATCGCTCGCCGCCTATGCCAAGCTGAAGGAACAGGGCAAGATCCGCCATGTCGGCTGCTCGAACCTCGATGCGACGCAGCTGCAGGCGTCGCTGGATGCTGCCGCCAAGGCTGGCCTGCCGCGATACGACGTGCTGCAGCCCGAATATAATCTCTATGCCCGCGACAGCTTCGAAGGGCCGCTTGCGGATCTCTGCGTTAAGGAAGAGATCGGCGTCATCACCTATTTCAGCCTCGCCGCCGGCTTCCTGACTGGCAAGTACCGCACCAAGGCCGATACCGAGGGACGGGCGCGCGAGAACCGCGTTGCCGCCTATTTCGACGACAAGGGCCTGCGCATCCTTGCAGCGCTCGACAAGGTCGCCGCCGAAACCGGCGCCAAGCCCGCCGAGATCGCGCTTGCCTGGCTCTTGCGCAAGCGCGGCGTCACGGCTCCGATCGCCAGCGCCACCAGCCTCAGCCAGCTCGACGCGCTCATCAATTCGGCAAAGCTTTCGCTTTCCGACGACGCCATGCGCCTGCTCGACGCAGCCGGCGAATAAAAGAGGCAGACCGATGACCGTGACGATCCGAGACGCCAGACCCGACGACGAAGCGCGCTGGCGCGCGCTATGGGACTGCTATCTGGCCTTCTACGGCGTCACCGTCGCGCCCGACATCACCGATGCAACGTGGCGCCGGGTCTTCGATCCGGCGTCGGCGATCTTCATGCGCGTGGCCGAAGTGGACGGCGAAGTGAAGGGCTTTACCCTCAGCCTCACGCATGAGGGCACATGGGTGCGCGCACCCGATTGCTATCTGGAGGACCTGTTCGTCGATGAAAGCGCCAGAGGCCACGGCGTCGGCCGGGCGCTCTTGGACGATCTCGTCGCTCTCTGCAAGAAGAACGGCTGGGCCCGGCTTTACTGGCACACCGAGGAAGGCAATGCGACTGCCCGCAAGCTCTACGACACCTATGTCGAGAGCGACGGGCATATTCGCTATCGCATCAGCTTTTAAGTTTGGGAAAGCCCTCATAATGGGCGGAATGATCACCGTCCCAGTTCGCCATGCCCGGCTTGGTCAGCATGCCGCGCGGGCTGACAAAGCTCTGGATGGTCCGCTTCGGCCGCTCGTGCCACTGGATGTTGAAGGCCCATAGTTTCGGGAAAAAGCAAAGCGAGGCATAGGGCAGATGATCGTGGATCCACCAGGCGAGCTTCTGCCAATCGCCCTCGTGCCTATGATGATCGATCAGCCAGGGTATGACGATACAGACGGCCGAGCCCATGCAGCCGTCGAGATCGCGCATATCCCAGATGTGGTGCGCTGCGGTGTGCGGATTGGTCGAGCAGTTCAACCCGTTCTTGTTGCCGAAGGCATTGACCTCGGGCGAACGATAGCCGGAGCGAATATGTAGCCGGCCAAATGTTGCCTCCAGCGGCTCCAGCAGTTCCTCGCAAAGCCGGCGTCCGGCCTCGATCGCGAGATCGGGATCCTCCGGAATATTGGGGATGCGATAGAAATCCGCGATTTCTGAATGCAGGAAATCACGAAAGAAGAAGTTCTTCGACAACCTGACGCGGCCGAGATCCTCGAGCCCCTTCATCGATCCCGGTTTTCTCATCGCGGCAATCCCTTTCTAACACTATCAGCTAGTCGAGACGAGTTATGATACCGCCGCCACCCGATTTCTGTCAGCAGTGGTGCATAGCTTCTTCCGACGCAATTCCGGGCGCTCTACGGTCCGGTGTATTTGAAGAAATCGATAAAGGCCCTGAGTGCCGGGCGCATCTGGCGACGGCTCGGATAGTAGATGCAGAAGCCGGGATAGGGCGGGCACCAATCCTCGAGCACGCGGATGAGCTTGCCTTCGGCCAGTTCCTGCTGCACGCGGATATCGAAAAGATAGGCGAGGCCGGCGCCATTGACAGCCGCCAACACCGCCAGTCGATCCTCGATGACGATCAGCGGTCCATCGACGGCAACGACCAGCTCGCGGCCATCCTTCTCGAACTCCCAGCGATAGATCGAGCCATCGGTAAATCGCCGCTTGATGCAGCGGTGATGAACGAGGTCGCGGGGATGCAGAGGCTTCGGATTTTTCTCAAAATAGGCCGGCGACCCGGCAATGACGGTGCGGATATCGGGCGAGACCTTTACCGCGATCATATCGCCTTCGATGCTCTCCGCTAGCCGGATACCGGCATCGTAGCCCTCCTTGACGATATCGCTGAAACCATCCTCGTTGGCGATCTCCAGCGTGATATCCGGATAGGTATTGAGGAAATCGCCAAGCCGCGGCGCCATGAGAAGATCGGAAGCAAAGCGCGGCGCGGTGATGCGCAGCGTCCCCGCCGGGCGGCCACGGGTCGCCAGCGTATCCTCCAGCGCAATATCGATTTCCTCCAGGGCCGGCCCCAGCCGTTGCAATAGCGCCTGCCCCTCCTCGGTCGGAAGCACGCTGCGCGTGGTGCGGGCAAGCAACCGCACGCCGAGGCTTTCTTCAAGGCTGGAGACGGCATGGCTAACTGCCGATGGCGCGATCGACAGTTCCTTGCCGGCAGCACGAAAGCTGCGATGGGCGGCGACGGCGGCAAAAACCGCAAGCTGAGAGAGTTGTGTTCTGTTCATTGATCTAAATTATAGAACAACCTGTAAGGTTTTGCATGGATTTTCATTCATTGTCCGGAATCCTAACTTGAGCATGTCGGCAGCGGAAATGACCGCCACCGCTTCCATAAGTTCAAAAGGAATAGATCATGAAAACCCGCAGGCTTGGTAAGGATCTCACCGTTTCCGCCGTCGGACTCGGCTGCATGGGCATGAGCTTCGCCTATGGCCCGACGGACGACGACGAATCCGTCAAAACGCTGCATCGCGCCGTCGATCTCGGCGTCACCTTTTTCGATACCGCCGAAATGTATGGCCCCTTCACCAACGAAGAGCTGCTCGGCCGCGCTCTGAAGCCGGTTCGCGACCGTGTGGTCATCGCCACCAAATTCGGTTTCAAGCTCGATCACACGAAAGCGGGCCTCGCCGCCATGATCGGCGTCGACAGCCGGCCCGAACATGTCAAGGAAGTCGCCGAAGCCTCGCTGAAGCGCCTCGGCACGGACGTCATCGACCTTTTCTACCAGCATCGCGTCGATCCGAATGTGCCGATCGAAGACACGGTCGGCGCCATGGCTGAACTGGTAAGAGAAGGCAAGGTGCGCGCGCTCGGCCTGTCCGAAGCGGGCTCCGCCACCATCCGCCGCGCCCATGCCGTACATCCGATCGCCGCCGTGCAGAGCGAGTATTCGCTCTGGAGCCGCGATCCGGAAGAGGATGTGCTCGCCACCTGCCGCGAACTCGGCATCGGCTTCGTGCCCTACAGCCCGCTCGGCCGCGGCTTCCTGACGGGCGCGATCCACAAGACGGAGGATCTCGCAACCGACGATTTCCGCCGTTCGCTGCCGCGCTTCCAGAGCGAGAATTTCGATGCCAACGCGGCCCTGGTCGCAAAACTTCAGGCACTGGCCGAAGAAAAGGACGTCACCGCGGCACAACTGGCGCTCGCATGGGTGCTGCATCAGGGCGACGACATCGTGCCGATCCCCGGCGCGCGCAAGCTGCACCATCTCGAGCAGAACGCTGCAGCTGCCGATATCGTCCTTTCGGCACAAGAGGTGAAGGAACTCGGCGATATCATCAAGCCCGAGATCGTCGTCGGAAAGCGGTATACGGATGCCGCATTGGCCCTGACGAATATATGACAAACGGGCTTCCTCTGCAGCCCAGACAGAGACATCGGCCATCAAGGCCGGTGTCATTTTGAGACTGAAAAGAAAAATGAAACCTGGCCGATGCTTGGCCGAACATGCGAATCGCCTGAATTACAGCCTCTTTCAAGCGTCTAGGCGAAGCGTCATAAACGTGAAGCGTACACAACGGCTCGACGCTCGGTTGACAAACGGGTCCGAAATTTGAAGATTGCCGCCATCAAAAACGGGCAGCGTGGGGAGGACTTATGTCTAGGCGCGCGTTTATCGGCTTCTCTGCTTTTCTTCTCGCCACTTTCGCATCTCTGACCCCTTCACTGGCGGCTGACATCAAGCGCCAGGTGGTGACCACGAAGGATGGCGATTACTTCGGCTTCGATCTGCGCACGGAGCAGAATGTGACGCTGGATCAGTGCTCCGCGTCCTGCATCGGCGACAAGTCCTGCAAGGCCTTCACCTACAATCCCAAGGTGAAGTGGTGCTTCATGAAGTCGGACTTCAACCAGCTCAACAGCTTCCCCGGCGCGATCGCCGGCAAGATCGTCGAGACGGCGGCCACCAGCGAGCCGGATATCGGCGCGGCCCCTGCCCTTTCCTTCCTGTCCGACAATTTCGTCCAGAGCGCCCGCGATGCAAAGAACACGCTGACGCTCGGCAGCGAACTGAAGGGCCAGGGCGTCGAAAGCCTGATTGCGCTCGGCCGTATCGAGCTGACTTCGGGCAATGTCAACGATGCCCTGAACGCCTTCCAGGGTGCGCTCTCGCTCAGCCCCGACAATGGCGACCTGTGGGTCGAGATGGCGCGCGCCGCCAATACGATCACGAACGACACGTCTATCGCTACGCGCGCCGCCTATGCCGCACTCAACGGCTATCAGCTGACCCGCACGACGAGCAGCCGCGCCGATGCGCTGGCCGTTCTCGCCGAGGCGCTGAAGAATGCGCAGAACTATCGCCCTGCGCTCAGCGCTTACAAGGCAAGTCTCAATCTCGTGAGCTCGGCCGCCGTCCAGGCAGCCTATAACGATCTTCTGGCCCGCCAGGGCTTCCGCGTGACCGGCAATACGCTCGACAACGACAATGCATCGCCGCGCGCCTGCGTGCAGTTCTCCGAAAAGCTGGTAAAGAGCGGCGTCGATTATACCCCCTTCGTCACCCTCAACGGCGCCGCGCCGAAGGGTGTCGATGCCAAGGACAACCAGATTTGTGTCGAAGGTCTGGAATTCGGCCAGCACTACCGCATTTCGCTGCGCGCCGGCCTGCCCTCCTCGGTGGATGAAAACCTCGCCTCGCAGGTCAACGTCGATATCTACGTCAAGGATCGCACGGCTTCGCTGCGCTTCACGGGCGACAATTTCGTCCTGCCGTCGACCGCGCGCCGCGGCATCCCGATCGTTTCGGTCAACGCCACTACGGCCAATCTCAAGCTCTATCGCATCGGCGACCGCAATATTGCGCAGCTTCTGAACAATTCGCAGTTCCTGACGCAGGTGGACAGCTACAGCGCCCAGACCATCCAGGATACCAATGGCGAACTGATCTGGCAGGGCTCCATCGAGATCAAGCAGGAACTCAACAAGGAAGTCGCGACCAGCTTCCCTGTGGACGAGGCGCTGCCGAAGCGCAAACCCGGCGTCTATGTGCTGACGGCGGTTGCGCCCGAGAGCGGCGGCCATGAATGGGACCCCCAGGCGACACAGTGGTTCGTCGTTTCCGACATCGGCGTCACCACCTATGCCGGCACCGACGGGCTGAATGTCTTTGCCCGCTCGCTCGGCAGCGCAAAGCCGCTCGGCGGCATCCAGCTACAGCTGCTCGCCAAGAACAACGAAATCCTCGGCACGGCGAAGACCGACGACAATGGCCGCGCCGTCTTCAGCGCCGGCCTGATGCGCGGCACGGCGGGCATGACGCCGGCCGTGATCACGGCTCAGAACGGTGATCAGGATTATGTCTTCCTCGACATGACCCGCGCCGGCTTCGATCTTTCGGACCGCGGCGTTGCCGGCCGAACAGCGCCCGGCGCGATCGACCTTTTGACCTGGACGGAACGCGGCATCTACCGCGCCGGCGAGACGGTGCATGCTTCCGCACTTGCCCGCGACGTCAGCTCGACGGCGGTTGAAAACCTGCCGCTCACCTTCGTCTTCCTGCGCCCGGATGGCGTCGAGGATCGCCGCATCGTCACCGACGGCGGCAAGCTCGGCGGCTACAATGTCGACCTGCCGCTGCAGCAGACCTCGATGCGCGGCACTTGGACGATGAACATCTATACCGACCCGAAGGGCGCCTCGATCGGCTCGCAGACCTTCCTCGTCGACGATTTCGTGCCGGATCGCATCGAATTCGACATGAAGAGCGACGCCAAGGAGATCGAAGTCGGCCAGCCGACTCCGGTTAATGTCGATGGACGTTATCTCTATGGTGCGCCTGCCGCCGGCCTCAACCTCGAAGGCGAAGTGACGCTGAAGCCGACGCGCCAGAGCGATGCCTTCAAGGGCTATCAGTTTGGCCTCGCCGACGAAGGTGCCGGCAAGGCAAACGCAAACAATGACGACGAAGACAGCAGCAGCGGCGACAGCAAGGCCGAGAGCACGCAGGTGCCGCTCGAAGACCTGCAGGCGCTGGACGAAAACGGCAAGACCACCTTCAACGTCACGATCAACGATACGCCTTCGACCACGCAGCTGCTGAACGCCAACATCACAGTTCGCATGCAGGAAGCCGGCGGCCGCGCTGTCGAGCGTTCGCTGACGCTGCCCGTCAAGGCGGACGGTCCGCGCATCGGCATCAAGCCGGAATTCGACGGCGATCTCGGTGAAAACTCTGTCGGCAACTTCCATGTCATCGTTGTCGATGCCAATGGCCAGAAGCAGGCTATGCAGGGCCTGACCTGGAAACTGCTCAGCGTCGAGCGCAATTATCAATGGTATCGCGACGGCAGCAGCTGGAAGTTCGAGCCGATCATGTCCACCAAGCAAGTGGCGGTCGGCACGGTCAACACCACGACGGACGGCGCGGCGATTTCCATGCCGGTCACCTGGGGCCGCTACCGCCTCGAAGTCTCCACCGCCGACGCCAACGGTCCAGAATCGAGCGTCGAGTTCAATGCCGGCTGGTATGTCGCCTCGACCTCGACGGAAACGCCTGACGCGCTCGAGATCGCGCTCGACAAGGAGAGCTACCATGTCGGCGATACGGCCAAGCTGAAAGTGACCTCGCGCTATGCCGGCCAGCTGATGGTGACGGCAGGCTCGGAAACGCTGATCTCGGTCACCAATGCCGATATCGGCGCCGCGGGCGGCGAAGTGGATGTTCCCGTGACCGCCGACTGGGGGGCCGGCACTTATCTGACCGCAACCCTGTTCCGCCCCGGCGACGCCCAGGAAAGCCGCATGCCGATGCGCGCCATCGGCATCAAATGGGCGCCGGTCGACCCCGGCGAGCGCAAGCTGCAGATCAAGATCGACGCACCCGAGAAGACGCTGCCGCGTCAGCCGCTCAACATCGCTCTGCAGGTTGCGGGCGCAGGCGCCAATGAGGACGCCTATGTCACGATCGCCGCCGTCGATGTCGGCATCCTCAATCTGACGCGCTACCAGCCGCCGGCACCGGACGACTGGTATTACGGGCAACGCCAGCTCGGCCTCGAAATCCGCGACATCTATGGTCGCCTGATCGATGGCTCGCTCGGCGCGACCGGAAAGCTGCGCACCGGCGGCGACGGCGGACAGGCGGCCCTGCAGGCGAGCCCGCCGAAGGAAAAGCTGGTTGCCTTCTTCTCCGGCCCCGTCAAGCTCGATGCCAGCGGCAAGGCCAATGTCAGCTTCGACATTCCGCAGTTCAACGGCACGGCGCGGCTGATGGCCGTGGCATGGTCGAAAGCCGGCGTCGGCCACGCGACACGGGACGTGATCATTCGCGATCCGGTCGTCGTCACCGCAAGCCTGCCGAAATTCCTGGCGCCTGGGGACAAGGCCAACCTGCGTCTCGACGTCGCCAACACCGATGCGCCCGCTGGCGAGTACACGCTCGCCGTGACTGGCAACAGCGCCGTGACGGTGGATGCGAGTGCCGCCCAGCAGAAGATCAATCTGCAGACCGGCGGCAAGTACAACATCACGCTGCCGCTGACCGGCGGACAGCCGGGCGACGGCACGGTTTCGATCAAGCTCTCGAATGCGTCAGGCATGTCGCTCGATCAATCGGTCGATATCCCGGTTCGCCCGTCGCAACTGCCGGTCACCGAACGGCGCGTCATCGCGCTTGCGCCCGGCAAGAGCCTGACCGTCAATGCCGACCTTCTCGCCGACAGCGTACTGCCCGGCGCCTCGGTCAGCGTCAATGTCAGCCGTTCCAGCGCCTTTGACGTGCCGGCGCTTTTGATGAGCCTCAGCCACTATCCCTATGGCTGCGCGGAACAGACGGCGAGCAGCGCCATGCCGTTGCTCTACTTCAGCGACATGGCCATCAAGAACGGCCTGGCCAATGACGCCGAGATCCAGAAGCGCGTGCAGGACTCGATCTATCGCGAACTGTCCTACCAGTCTTCGACCGGCAGCTTCGGCCTCTGGGGGCCGGGCTCGGGCGATCTCTGGCTCGACGCCTATGTCATGGACTTCCTGACCCGTGCCCGCGAGCAGAAATACAGCGTGCCGGATCAGGCGATGGTGCAGGGGCTCGAAAACCTCCAGAATGCGCTGAGCGCCAATACCAACGTCAAGGATAACGGCAACGAGATCGCCTATGCGCTCTACGTGCTGGCGCGCAACAAGAAGGCTTCGATCAGCGATCTGCGCTACTATGCGGACACGATGCTGAACGACTTCCCGACGCCGCTCTCCAAGGCGCATCTGGCCGCGGCTCTCGCGCTCTATGGGGATGCACAGCGCTCGCGCAACATCTTCGTGGATTCGCTGCAGATGTCGCAGAAGGCGGCGGTGACCAAGGTCAGCTTCGTTCGCTCGGATTATGGTTCGTCGCTGCGCGACGGTGCCGCCGTGCTGGCGCTGGCCGCCGAAAGCCGCCCGGTGCCGCCGATCATTCCGGAACTCGCAAGCGTCGTTGCCAAGGATTGGCAGAGCCGGAAATATACCAGCACCCAGGAACAGACCTGGATGCTGCTCGCCGCCCGCGCTTTGCAGAATGGCGACGATGGCCTGACGCTCGACGTCAATGGTGCTGCCCATAGCGGCACCTATATGGCGCAGATGAGCGGCGATGCGCTGATGGGCCACCCGCTGACCGTCACCAATACGACGCGCCAGCCGTTGTCGGCTGCCGTGACCACGGTCGCGGCTCCGGTCGCGCAGCTGCCGGCCGGCGGCAACGGCTTCAAGATCGAGCGCAAGTACTACACGCTCGACGGCGAGGAGGTGAATGTCAGCCAGGCACAGCAAAACGAACGCTACGTCGTCGTGTTGCATGTGACCGAAAATAACGACTGGCCGCAGCGCATCCTCGTGACCGATCTCCTGCCGGCAGGCTTCGAGATCGACAATCCGAGCATCGTCAACAGCGCCCAGTTGTCGAACTTCGACTGGCTGAGCGACATTCAGCCCGCCCATGTCGAGTTCCGCAACGACCGTTTCGTCGCCGCCTTCGACCAGGGCTCCGGCGCAGACCGTGACATGACCTTCGCCTATGTCGTGCGCGCCGTGACCCCCGGCGTCTACGACCATCCGGCCGCAAGCGTCGAGGACATGTATCGTCCGCAGTTCTCGGCCCGCACGGCGATGGGCCGTATGGAGGTGCTGGGCGCCCAGCAGTAAGAAGCAGCCATGAAGGCGCGGTGGAAAATTGCGATCGGCCTTGGAGCCACCGCCTTGACGGTGGTGGCTCTGGTCTTTGGCCTGGAAGCTGCGGACCGGGCCTATCAGCCGCCACTGGATAATGCTCGTGTGGTCTCGGCCGAAGTGCTCGACGCCAATGGCGATCTTCTGCGCGCCTTCGCCACCCCGGAAGGTCGCTGGCGGCTGAAGACAGGCGTTGCCGATGTCGATCCGCAGTTTCTGCGCATGCTGGTCGCTTATGAGGACCGGCGTTTCTACGATCACCATGGCGTCGATCCCATGGCGATCGGCCGCGCCTTTCTGCAACTCCTAACGCATGGCCGCATCGTCTCGGGCGGCTCGACGCTCTCCATGCAGGTGGCGCGCCTGATCGAGCCGCGCAGCGAGCGCTCAATGACGGCGAAGCTCCTGCAGGTCGTCCGCGCCATCCAGATCGAGCGGCGACTGACGAAGGAACAGATCCTCGATCTCTACCTGACCCATGCCCCCTATGGCGGCAATCTGGAGGGCGTGCGCGCCGCAAGCCTTGCCTATTTCGGCAAGGAGCCGAAGCATCTGACGGTCGCGCAGGCTGGCCTGCTGGTTGCCCTGCCGCAACTGCCGGAAAAACGGCGGCCGGACCGCAATCTCGCCGCCGCCCAGGCCGCCCGCCATCGCGTGCTCGAGCGCGCCGCCGTCGCTACAGTGATCGGCGAAGGTGAAGCGGAACGGGCTTCGCTCTCCCCTATTCCGGCTCAGCGGCGGCAATTGCCGGCCTATGCCGCGCATCTGGCCGAGCTGGCGCTCCGCAAACAACCCGGCGTCATCAAACACAAGACAACGCTGCGGCGCGACGTGCAGCAGGGCTTGGAAGCCGTTGCCGATACGGCGGCAAAGCGGCTTGGACCGAAAGTATCGGTCGCCATGGTCATGGCCGACGCCAAGACCGGCGAGATCATCGGCGAAGTCGGCTCGGCCAATTATTTCGATTCCTCGCGGACCGGCTGGGTCGATATGACGCGCGTGCTGCGCTCGCCCGGCTCGACGCTGAAGCCCTTTATCTACGGCCTTGCCTTCGAGCAGGGCTATGTGGCGCAGGAGACGATCATCGAGGATCGCCCCGCCGATTTTTACGGCTACCGCCCCCGCAATTTCGACATGAGCTATCAGGGCGATGTCAGCGTGCGCCAGGCGCTGCAACTCTCTCTCAATGTGCCGGCCGTGCGGTTGCTCGATGCCGTAGGTCCTACGCGGCTGCTGGTGCGCTTCCGCCGCGCCGAGGTGAAGCCGAAGTTGCCGCCGAACGAGGCACCGGGCCTTGCCATCGGCCTCGGTGGCGTCGGCGTGACGCTGAAGGATCTTGTGCAGCTCTATGCCGGGCTTGCCAATCGCGGCAAGGCCATGCGGATCGGCGATGGTATCCAGGACGAGCCGGGACCGATCGACGGCGAGCCGCTGATGGAGCCGATCGCGGTGTGGAACATCACCGACATTCTCTCCGATATCATTGCACCGCGCGGCAGCAAGCAGCTCGGCATCGCCTACAAGACCGGGACGAGCTATGGCAATCGCGATGCCTGGTCGATCGGCTATGATGGCGCGCATGTGCTCGGCGTCTGGGTCGGCCGTCCGGACAATGGCGCCGTACCGGGGCTAGCGGGCTATGTTTCTGCCGCACCCATCCTGTTCGAAGCCTTCGCGAAATCCGGCGTTGCCATAACCCCCTTCCCTGCGGCTCCGATGGGCGCTGTGCGCATCGCACCAACCGAACTGCCGGTCAGCCAGCGGCGTTTTTCCGTGACCGCCGCCGGGCTGCTGGCTGCCTCCGGCCGCGAACCGGCGCCTCAGATCGTCTATCCGCCGGAAGGTGCACGCGTCGATCTCGGCGCCAGCAGCGGCAACGATCAGATCATGCCGCTGGCGCTGAAACTGCAGGGTGGCAGGGCGCCGTTCCGCTGGCTCGCCAACGGCAAGCCGCTGCCCGACATGTCGCGCCGCCGCACCAACCAATGGACACCCGATGGCGCCGGCTATTCGACGCTGACCGTCATCGATGCCGCCGGACGTGCGGCAAGCGTGCGGGTTTTTGTCGAATAATATAAGTCAAATCATTGCGATCACACCGCCCAGATTTTTGTCAGCTGCCGGCGTCTGTGATATCTTAGGCATAACTCAAACGAGGAATGACGAGATGTCGGAAGAGCAGGCAATCCGTGCGGTTGTTCATCTCTATGTCGATGGCATGGCATTCGCGAACGAGCCGGCGCTGCGCAAGGCTTTCCATCCGCGGGCAGCTATCATCGGCAATTATCAAGGCGCGGTGGAATGGATGACGCGGGATGAATTCATCGCCGCGATCGTCGAGGAAGGCAGTGCCCCGCCCGGAACCATACCGTTGATGGAGATCGAACTGATCGACATCGAAGGCGATGCGGCCAGCGTCAAGGTCGTCGACGAATTCGCCGGGATGCGGTTTTCAGATTATCTATCGCTGGTGAAAATCGATGGGCGCTGGAGTGTGGTGAACAAGGTGTATCATCTGCATCGGTGATTGCCTGCCTTAAGGCATATGCCTTCTATGCCGAGCCTCTGATACCCCCCTCTGTCCCTGTCGGGACATCTCCCCCACAAGGGGGAGATTGTTGGGAGTTTGCAGCACGCTCTTTCAAACCTGAAAGCTTCAGCGTCTGCAGGTTCGATATTTGATTGAGGCGGGAGGATTCCACGAGTTACCAATCTCCCCCCTTGTGGGGGAGATGTCACGAAGTGACAGAGGGGGGTGCCGAGCTCTCCGCGAACTCGGCAGTAGCCGATTACCCTCTCAGCACCCCACCCGTCGACTTCGTCACATTGGCGACGATCTTCTGCGTCAGCGCCTCGAAGTCCTCGTCCGTCAGCGTGCGCTCCGCCGGCTGGATCTGCACTTCGATAGCAATCGACTTCTTGCCTTCGCCGAGCGACGCACCTTCGAAGATGTCGAAGACGTTGACACCGGTGACCAGCTTGCGGTCGGCACCGGTGGCCGCGCGGATGACAGCGCCGGCTTCCACCGACTTGTCAACCACGAAGGCGAAGTCGCGCTTGACCGCCTGGAACGGAGAAAGCTCCAGCGCCGGCTTGGTGCGGGTCGCCTTCTTCTTCGGCTCGGGCATGGCATCTATATAGACTTCGAAGCCGGCAAGAGCGCCCGACACGTCGAGCGCTTCCAGCGTCTTCGGATGGAATTCACCGAAATAGCCGAGCACGACCTTCGGACCCATCTTGATGGTGCCGGAGCGGCCGGGGTGATACCAGGCCGGGCCACCCTGCTCGATCTGGATATTGCCCATCGGCAAGCCGCAGGCCTCGATGACGGCGAGAGCGTCAGCCTTGGCGTCGAAGACATCGACCGGCTTGCCGCCGCCCTTGGTGGCGTTCGACCACATGCGGCCGGCGCCGGCAAGCGATGCCGTGCCGCGGCGGATACCGCCGGCAACGCGTCGCTGGCCCCCTGGCGTGTCGTTCTCATACGTGCCCGAGACTTCGAAGATCGCGACGTCGCCATAGCCCTTGTCGGCATTGCGCTGCGCAGCCGACAGCAGGCCCGGTAGCAGCGAAGGGCGCATGTCGGACATGTCTGCGGCGATCGGGTTGGCAAGCTTCAGCGCGTTGGAGCCGCCGCCGAAGAGCCTGGCCTGATCTTCCGAGATGAAGGACCAGGTGACCGCTTCCAGCATGCCGCGTGAGGCAAGCGCCCGCTTGGCCGTACGAGTGCGGATCTGCAGCGTCGTCAGAATCTTGCCGTTGACGGCGGCATGGCTGCTGAGCGGTTGCGGCTTAATGTTGTCGACGCCGTGGATGCGCATGATCTCTTCGACAAGATCGGCCTTGCCGTCGACATCCGGACGCCAGGAAGGAACGGCGACGGAAATGCGCTCGCCCGAGCCGGAAACCGAGAAGCCGAGCTTCGTCAGGATCGACTCGCTCTCATCGGCCGAGACGTCGAGGCCAGTGAGGCGCTTGACTTCCGACAGCGGGAAATCGACGACCTTCGCCTCATAGCCTTTGTAGCCTTCGACGCGGGCCTTGGCAGCCGTACCGCCACAGCAGGCAAGCACCAGCTCGGTCGTGCGCTCGAGGCCGGGTACCATGTATTCCGGGTCGACGCCGCGTTCGAAACGATAGCGCGCATCGGTAATGATGCCGAGGCTGCGGCCCGTCTTGGCAATGTTCATCGGGTCCCAAAGTGCCGATTCAATCAGCACGTCGGTCGTGTTCTCGTCGCAGCCGGAATGTTCACCGCCCATGATGCCGCCGATCGACTCCACACCATTGTCATCAGCGATGACGACATTGCTGGGGTTGAGCTTGTATTCGCGCTCATCCAGCGCCAGCACGGTTTCGCCGTCCCTGGCGCGGCGGACGACCAGATTGCCCTTGACCTTGGCAGCGTCGAAGACGTGCATCGGGCGGCCCTGATCGAAGGTCATGTAGTTGGTGATATCGACCAGCGCGCTAATCGGACGAAGGCCGATCGCGAGCAGGCGCTGCTGCATCCACTTCGGGCTCGGGCCGTTCTTGACGCCGCGCACGAGGCGAAGCGCAAAGCCCGGGCAAAGGCTGATATCGTCGAGCTCGATCTTGAGTTCGGTCGGCGTTTCACCTTGGACAGGAAACGTTGGCGTGAGGCGGGGCTTCAGCGTGCCGAGGCCGGAGGCGGCGAGATCGCGGGCGATGCCGTAAACGCCGGTGCAATCCGGGCGGTTCGGCGTCAGGTTGATCTCGATGACCGGATCGTCGAGCCCGGCATAGGCGGCGAAGCTCGTGCCGACAGGCGCATCATCAGGCAGATCGATGATGCCGTCATGGCTGTCGGAGATTTCAAGTTCCTTTTCCGAGCACATCATGCCGCGGCTTTCGACACCGCGGATGTTGCCGATGGCAAGCGTCACGTCGATGCCGGGAACATAGGTGCCGGGGGCCGCGAAGGCACCGACGAGGCCGGCGCGCGCATTGGGCGCGCCGCAAACGACCTGAACGGGCGCACCGCTGCCAGTATCGACCATCAGTACCTTCAGGCGATCGGCTTGCGGGTGCTTTTCGGCCGAGAGAACCTTGGCGATGACGAAAGGCTTGAACGCGGCCTTGTCGTCGACCTCTTCCACTTCCAGCCCGATCATCGTCAGGCGGGCACAGATCTCGTCGAGCGAGGCGTCGGTTTCCAGGTGCTCTTTCAGCCAGGAGAGTGTGAATTTCATGTGCTTTATCCCTTCCTTACGCGCTCAGACCGCCGAACAAAGTCGGCATGTCGAGTGGGCGGAAGCCATAGTGGTTCATCCAGCGGACGTCGGCATTGAAGAAGTCGCGCAGGTCGGGCATGCCGTATTTCAGCATGGCAATGCGGTCGAGGCCCATGCCCCAAGCAAAGCCCTGATATTCGTCGGGATCGAGCCCGCCGTAACGCAATACGTTCGGATGCACCATGCCGCAGCCGAGGATTTCCATCCAATCGGTGCCTTCGCCGAACTTGACGATCGGGCCGGAGCGGTCGCACTGAATATCGACCTCGAAGGACGGTTCCGTGAAGGGGAAGAAGGACGGGCGGAAGCGCATCGTCACATTGTCGACCTCGAAGAAGGTCTTGCAGAACTCTTCGAGCACCCAGCGGATATTGGCGACGTTCGCCGTCTTGTCGATGACGAGGCCTTCGACCTGATGGAACATCGGCGAATGCGTGGCATCGCTGTCCTGGCGGTAGGTCTTGCCGGGGATGATGATGCGGATCGGCGGCTTCTGCGCTTCCATGGTGCGGATCTGCACTGGCGAGGTGTGCGTGCGCAGCACCTTGCGCTCACCCTTTTCATCCGGCTGGAAGAAGAAGGTATCGTGCATTTCGCGAGCCGGGTGCCCTTCCGGGAAATTCAGCGCCGTGAAGTTATAATAATCGGTCTCGACATCGGGGCCTTCAGCGATCGAGAAGCCCATGTCGCCGAAGATGGCGGTGATTTCGTCGACGATCTGGCTGATCGGATGGATGCGGCCGCGCTCGGCCGGCGAGGAGCGGACCGGCAGGCTGACATCGACGGTCTCGGCCTTCAGCTTCGCCTCGATCGCCGCGTCGCGCAGCGCGCCCTTGCGTTCATTGATCGCGTCGGTGACGGCGTTCTTCAGCGCGTTGATCGCAGCACCGCGTGTCTGCCGCTCTTCGGGCGACATCGAGCCCAGCGTCTTCAGCAGTTCAGAAACCGAGCCCTTTTTGCCGAGCGCGGCAACCCTGACCGCCTCGATCGCCTGCTCGTCGTTCGCCGCGGCCACCTCGGCCATGAGTTGGGTTTCGAGTGTTACGAGTTCCGTCATCTGATCCTGCCTTGCGGGCGGCGGGCTTGGAACGCCGCTCATTCCGCGGAATAATGGATGAACGCCCACATCAGACTGCTTGTGGCAACGATGAGGCGCTGCAGATCACTACCCATGTGGAAGCGGCCAATCAACCGGGCAAATGACAAAAACACGCCAAGAATACGGTCCTTGGTATTTGTCGCCCGATGCGCGACCCATTTTCGAGCCTCGCCCAACAAGACAGCCTGACACGATGGAAAAGCATATGCTGCAAAACACAAAACCCGCGCCGGTTTCGCCAGCGCGGGTTTCATAATGAATTTACGAAAGACGTGCGAGGCAGCGTTAGTTAACGGCTGCTTCGAACTCGTTCTTCGTGCCGGCTTCCTTGAGGTATTCAAGTGCCTTCTTCGAAGCGGCGACGAGCGCGCCGAAAGCTTCCTGCTCATGGATTGCCATGTCGGAAAGAACCTTGCGGTCAACTTCGATGCCAGCCTTGGTCAGGCCGTCGATGAAGCGGCCATAGGTCAGGCCATGCTCGCGGACGGCAGCGTTGATGCGCTGGATCCAGAGGGCGCGGAAGTTGCGCTTGTTAACCTTGCGGTCGCGATAAGCGTACTGCTTTGCACGATCGACGGCGGCCTTGGCGGTACGGATGGTGTTCTTGCGACGGCCGTAGAAGCCCTTGGCTGCCTTCAGAACCTTCTTGTGCTTGGCGTGGGCGGTAACGCCTCTTTTTACGCGTGCCATTTCATGATCTCCTTAGTCTATAGCGTTACGAATAGTCTTAGAGACCGTTCGGCAAGTAGTTCTTGATAACCTTACGGCCATCCGGTTCTGCGAGAACCATGGTGCCGCGGGCATCGCGAATGAACTTGTTGCTACGCTTGATCATGCCGTGGCGCTTGCCAGCAGCGGCGGCCTTGACCTTGCCGGATGCGGTGATCTTGAACCGCTTCTTGGCAGAGGACTTCGTCTTCATCTTGGGCATTTTGCTACTCCTTCGATGCTTCCTGGCCTGCTTTGCTTAAAAGCCCTTCCCACAGATCCGGAACTGACCGGGCTGCAACAAGGTGCCGGAGCGTTTGTTGTTGAACGGCGGATACGGTGACGAACCGCTCCACCAGCATTCTGAACTGCCACGGCATGCCCTGCCGGTCAGTTCGGACGCGCGCTTATAACCGCACTTGCCTTCAAGTGCAACGGTGCCATTGCGGGAATCTTTGCAGATCGATGACAGGCATGGCCCATGCCGCAGAAAAGGAAAAAGCCGTCCAAGGGACGGCTCCGGCCTCTCTACTACGACTTGCGCCTCACTTGGGCGCAAGCACCATCATCATCTGGCGGCCTTCGAGCTTGGGCTCGGCCTCCACCTTGGCGATCTCGAGCGTATCTTCCTTGACCTGCTGAAGAAGCTTCATACCGAGTTCCTGGTGGGCCATTTCGCGGCCACGGAACTTCAAGGTCACCTTCACCTTGTCGCCTTCCTCAAAGAAACGGCCGATCGCCTTCATCTTCACCTCATAATCATGGGTGTCGATGTTGGGACGCATCTTGATTTCTTTGACTTCGACGATCTTCTGCTTCTTGCGCGCTTCGGCGGCCTTCTTCTGGTTGGCATATTTCAGCTTGCCCAGGTCGAGGATTTTGCACACAGGCGCTTCGGCATTGGGGGAAATTTCCACCAGATCGAGACCGGCCTCCTCTGCCATTCTCAATGCTTGGTCGATCGGCACAACGCCCAAATTCTGGCCGTCAGCTGTAATGAGCTGAACTTTGGGAACGCGAATTTCCCTGTTGGAACGTGGCCCGTCCTTTACGGGCGCATCGGTTTTAAAGGGTCTGCGAATGGTCGTATTCTCCACGAATTGTTTCGGATAGCTGCAGCCTCTCGCTCCCCATCGGCGCAACTGACGGAAATGTCGTAAAAGCTGTGTTGAAGTCAATAGCATGACAGCAGGAAAAAAGCACCTCCCGCATGTCGATAGAGTGTCGCGGAAGCGCGAGATGCGCGAAGGACACAGTATCCTACGCATTTATATAGAGAGCCCAGCCAAAAGATCGAGGATTTTTCAGGTCACGCGAGCGCGAATCTGTTTTATAGGGCAGAAAATCCGGGAGCTTTCCATGTCCGAGACTGCAACCATCCGACCGATCTTTCTTCCCGTTGGCACGGGCGACGGCGAGCGCCAGATCGCCGTCATTCAGCGCGCAGCCGGTAAGGGCGACAGGAATGTCAGCTTCGTCTGGTTGTCCGGCTATCGATCCGATATGAGCGGAACCAAGGCACTGGAACTGGATGCGCTGGCCGCGCGGCTCGGTATCGGCTGCATCCGCTTCGACTATTCCGGTCACGGCCAATCCGGCGGCAAGTTCACCAACGGCACGATTTCGCGCTGGCTGGAAGAGACACTTGCCGTCATCGACCATACCAAGCCAAAGAAGATCGTTCTCGTCGGCTCCTCGATGGGCGGCTGGATCGCGCTCAGGGCCATCCAGGAACTGCGCAAGCGCAAGAAGGCACCCACTATTGCAGGCCTCGTGCTGATCGCGCCCGCGCCCGATTTCACCATCGACCTCATCGAACCCAATCTTTCCGATGTCGAGCGGCGCTCGCTGGCGGAGCGCGGCTATTTTGACGAGCCTTCGGAATACAGTCCCGAGCCGAATATCTTCACCCGCGCGCTCATCGAGGACGGCCGGGCCAATCGCGTGCTCACCGGCATCATCGAGACCGGCTGCCCCGTGCATATATTGCAGGGCATGGAGGATGCCGACGTGCCTTTTTCGCATTCGTTAAAGCTGGTCGAGCATCTGCCGGCCGACGATGTGGTGTTAACACTTGTGCGCGATGGCGATCACCGCCTGTCGCGGCCCCAGGATCTGGAGCGCATGCTCGCTGTGGCCGAGACATTGGCGCTGCATAATACGCCGTAAAAACAAGCAGATACCTGCAGGCCTCTTAGTGCGCGGCCTCCTTTGGCCGCCGCCGCATGCGCGCACCTGCATAATCGCAGGCAGCAGAGAATTATGGCAGCTATTCCCTTGATTGTGCCGAAATTAACCATATGAGCCGGTTCCCGCGTTAACACTTAAGTAACGATTGACTTCGCGCGCCCCCCTACATTAACAATTTGTTAACAAATGCAGGGACGATACAAGGATAGTGGGCGTGCGTATAAAGGGCTTGTTGATTGCCTTCGCTGCTATAGTTGCGATGTCGTCGGCGGCGATGCCAGCACCTCAGCAGGGCGCTTCGATGACCGTCGGCAACGTGACCTCCCAGCCGATCGGGCATTACGACTTTTGTCAGAGACATACCGACGAGTGCGGCCCGACCCGCAATATCGGCCCTGTCGACATGAACGCCGCCGCCTGGGCGCTGGTCAATCAGGTCAACCTGCGCGTCAACAAGACCATCCATCCGGCGACGGACATGGAAGTCTACGGGCAGGAAGAATATTGGGAATATCCGAAAACCGCCGGTGACTGCGAGGATTTTGCCCTTCTGAAGCGCAGGATGCTGATGCAGAGTGGCATTTCCGCATCCAATCTGCTGATGACGGTCGTACGCAAGCCGGATGGCGAGGGACATGCGGTGCTCACGCTGCGCACCAAGCAGGGCGATTTCATCCTCGACAATCTCGAAGACGAGATCAAAGTCTGGAACCAGACCCCCTATTCGTACCTGAAGCGCCAAGCGAGCTTCAATGCCGGCCGCTGGGTCACCATCGAGAACGGCAACGACGTCCTCGTCGGCGCCGTCAAGTAAGAAAGCCAAACTGTTAAACGCAGATAGGCCGGCCCCTCGGACCGGCCTTTCGTTTTTTCATCATGTATGAAAACGCGCCTTACTTTCGTGCAAGGGCGAATTGGTCATCCCCACGAACGTCAGCTGTCTTTATGGCTCTGCTGGCCTGCCTTGACGTGTTGCTCGTGGGTACCGCCGCGCGAGCCGCCAGAGTGCTGCTCGCGGGAGCCGCTGGACGAAGCATTCCTGGTATTGTCGTTGTCCATGTTCTTGTGGCTCTGTTGGCCAGCCTTCACATGCTGCTCGTGGGTTCCACCTTGGTTTGCCATTGGATCATCTCCTTTGGTTTGCATACGAGGCCAAGAGCGGCCTCATATTGCTAACCGATGGCAGTGGAAGGCGTTCCGACTTTTAACATTTCGTGATCTGAGAATGTCCTCGCCCTTCCGAGAGCGACAAAACATTGTCCACCCCTTACCGCCGGCCCTTCGCTTGGGCTTAGGGCGTTCGACGCTCGAAACGATTCACCGGATCGTTTCGTCGGCTATGCCGAACGCGTCTCACCCATTTCCGATCAGAATGCCGGCACCCAGCACAAGCGAGCCGCCGAGAACAACCTGGAAGGCAGCCCGCAGAAACGGCGTTTCCATATACTTGTTCTGAATGAAGGCGATGGCCCAGAGTTCGAAGAAAACAACCACGGCCGCGGTGATCGTCGCGGTCCAGAAATGCGGAATGAGATAGGGCAAGGCGTGCCCGAGGCCGCCAAGCGCTGTCATGATGCCGCAGGCAAGGCCGCGCTTGATCGGCGAACCGCGGCCGGAGATCTTGCCGTCGTCATGGGCCGCCTCGGTGAAACCCATCGAAATGCCGGCGCCAACCGACGCCGACAGGCCGACAAGAAAGGTCTGCCATGTCTGCTGCGTGGCAAAGGCGGCCGCAAAGATTGGTGCGAGCGTCGAGACGGAACCGTCCATCAGCCCGGCGAGACCCGGCTGCACGTAGGTCAGCACGAACTGCCGGCGTGCCTGTGCATCCTCCTCGTGCTTGACCTCTTCCGGCGTATGCTTCTCGCCCAGCATGCGGGCGACGTCTTCGTGGCCCTGCTCGGCAAGCGCGAGATCGCCGAGAAGCTGGCGCGTCGAGGCGTCGGAGACCTGCTTGGCCGCCTCGACATAGAAATTATAGGCCTGCTGCTCCATCGCCTCGGCCTCGTTGCGCATGGCATCGAGCGAGAGGTTCTTGCGCAGCCAATCCGGCTTGCGCTCGTAAAAGCCATGCACATGCTCGCGCCGGATCAGCGGGATACGCTCGCCGAAGCGGCGGCGATGCATATCGATCAGCGTCTTGCGATGGCTGTCCTCGACCTCGGCCATATCCTCGAAAACCTTGGCGGACTCGGGATAGTGCGGACGGAGCGTATCGGCATAGGCAAGATAGATGCGGGAATCATCCTCTTCCGCCGCAATGGCGATCGCGAGGATCTCCTGTTCGGAAAGCGAGGTGAAAGGACGTTTGGACGGGCGGAATAGACCTAGCAGCATCGGGGCAAGCCTCATAACTTTAGAATTATTCTAAATCTAAAGTCAGGGATTGCGCTGGTCAAGCGCAGATGTGTCGTCGTCTGGGCTGCGCCGAAGAATTCACGGTTTATCGCGAGATGGTTTGACAGATTGCCGCAACATTCCGATGACGCTTGGCCAAGCCGGCAAATTGCTTACATAGATGGAAACGGATGCGACTTGCGGCGACGCCTAGCCCGAGCCAGGAGGCTATTATGGAACAAGAACTACAGGCCCGCGCAGCTCATCTCGCCGGCATTCGCGAGAAAGCCGAGGCGGAAATGGCGCGCATGGGCATCGATGCTGCCTTCATCGGCAGGCTGGTCGATACATTTTATGGGCGCATTCAGGCGCATCCCCGGCTCGGGCCGGTCTTCGACGAACGCCTTGCCGGACGCTGGCCGGATCACATGGAGAAGATGAAACGCTTCTGGTCCTCCGTCGCCTTCAAGAATGGCGCCTATGGCGGCAAACCGGTGCAGGCGCATCTCGGCGTTAGGGGAATGAGCGCCGATCTCTTTCCTGAGTGGCTGGCGCTTTTCTCCGAAACGCTTGCCGATATCGCCCCTTCGGCGGAGGCCAAAACCTGGTTCATGGCGACAGCCGAACGCATCGCCAAGAGCCTGACGCTCTCGCTCTTCTATAATCCTGCGCTGGACGATCCGACGCGAAAGACGATCTGAGCTCTATCGCTGACGTGCAGAACTTGACGAGGGCAGCGACCGCAACGTTGCTCCGATAGAGATCGTCATCCGATCAACGGAAGCTGTACCAGCGTCGTGCTCTCCGTGGAGCATTTGCCAAGTAGAACGGGATGCGCCCGGCCTTAGCCTTTCGCCGCGAAAATCGTCGCTCCGACACTGGCTGCAACAACAAGCGCCGTGCCGAACATCTGTGACGGTGTCATCGGTTGTGACAGAATGAGAAAACCGGCAACGGCGCCCATGGCGGGCTCCAGGCTCATGAGGATGCCGAAGGAAGATGTAGGCATGCGCTTGAGCGCTACCATTTCCAGCACATAGGGAAGGAGCGGCACGAGCAACGCCAGGCCGGCTATTTCAAGAAGACCGAAGGCCGTCAGATTGGGGACCGCAGAGGCATAGCCGAAGGGTGTCGAGACGACTGCGGCGACCAGGAGCGACATGGAAAGGCCCTCGAGGCCCTGAAAGGCATTACCGACCTTCTTCGTCAAAAGAATATAGCAGGCCCATCCCACTCCGGCGCCGATGGCAAAGAGGATGCCGGGAAGATTGCCGACCCACTCTTCGCCATCATAGGCCAGTAGCAGAACGCCGATTGCCGCAAGGATCGGCCAGAGAAGCTGGCGGCTGAGCCCGAAGCTGAGGGTCGCGACCAGCAACGGCCCGAGAAATTCGATAGCGACGGCAAGGCCCAAGGGAATGCGCGCAATTGCCGAAAAGAAGGAGGTCGTCATCAACGCCGATACGGTGCCGAGCGCCAGCACGCCGAGCCATTGCGAGCGGCTGTAGCTCATGATCTTGGGCCGGACGATGATTGCCAGCGCGATGGAGGCGAAGACGAGCCGCAGCCAGGTCGCGCCCGCCGGCCCGTAGGCATTGATGATCGGGGAGGACAGTGCCGAGCCGAACTGGATTGACGACATGGACATGACGCACATCAGCACGCCGGCGGCAATGCCACCGGTCGATGGCGCAACGTCCGGATGCGGCATCAAGGCCGCGCCGCCATCCGTGCCACTCTCGACAAGCTTCTGTTCCATAACCTCTCCCATCCGGCGAGGCTTTTAGAAGCTTAGACTTATGCTGACAAATTCAAACTTTTCATCCTGCAATCAGGCAGTTTGATGCAAGCATCTCTCAAGCCTCGAGACCCTTCAGCACATTTGCAACGTTGAGGCCGATTTCGGGCACGCCATAACCGCCCTCCATGCAGACGAGGACGGGCAGCCCGGCGGCCGCGATGCGCTCACCCATGCGGACGAAATCCTGCGAGGTCAGCTTGAAGAAGGAAATCGGATCGCGCTCGAACGTATCGACGCCGAGCGAGAGCACGATCGCCTCCGCGCCGAATAGCTTGATGCGGGCAAGCGCATCATCGAGTGCCGCCGACCAGACTTCCCATGGCGTGCCGCGCGGCATGGGGTAATTGCGGTTGGCGCCCAACCCATTGCCCTCACCCTTCTCGTCAGCATGGCCGAGGAAATAGGGAAAGGCATGGATGGGATCGCCATGGAGCGACGCCGTGAAAACATCGCCACGCCGGTAGAATATGTCCTGCGTGCCGTTGCCGTGATGGAAATCGACATCGAGCACTGCAACCTTGGCCGCGCCATGATCACGCAGGCGCTGAGCGGCGACGCCGGCATTGTTGATGAAGCAATAGCCGCCAAAGAGGTCGATGCCGGCGTGATGTCCGGGCGGGCGGCAGAGCGCGAAGGCGAAGCGGTTGCCGGCGTGAAGCCAGTCGGCACCGGTCAGGGCACAACGCATCGATGCGATCGCCGCCTCATAGGAACCTTTGGTGATCGAGGTATCGGCAGCATTGGCATAGTGGCCGATCATTCCGACGATATTGTCAGGCACGCGCTGGCTGGTGCGCCTGACGGGAAAGGAGTTGGCGATCGCTTCGCCCTTGTAGCCGGCGGCAACCCAGCGCTCCCAGACCACGCCGAGAAAATCGAGATAAGCGGGATCATGGACCTTGCGCGCCGTTTCCAGCCCATGGGCTTCAGGCGCGACGACATCGTTAAAGCCGGCTTCTTTTACGGCGGCGAGGATCCATTCGGCGCGGAAGGGTGCTTCGAAGGGCGTGACGAGCTGGCCATCATGCAGCTCGGTCTTGGCATCCCTCAGCTTGTGATCCTCCGAATAAATGACGCGCATCGTCCCTCCTCCATCGCCGGCATTGTTCTGCTGATGACACGAAGGCTTACATGCATCGCGCCGCGGAAAAAAGAGCAGGATATGGCCTTGAATGCTGCTGCAAACAACTGCACCTTCCGCCGACGTTCGAGGAATTGGCGGCGGCGGCATGAAACTCCTGATGGTCGATGTCGACGGCGTGCTGGTGCATGGCCGCCCGGGTGACGGACTGCCGTTGTTCACCTATCTGGAACGCGATCTGGGCTTGCGGCTCGAGGCGCTGCAAGAGGCATTCTTCAAAACCTGTTGGCCTGACATCGTCACTGGCCGCGACGGGCTTGAGCCGAGGCTTGCGGAGGTTCTCGGGAAGATTGCGCCCCACGTTAGCGCCCGAACCCTAATCGACTACTGGTTCGAGAATGACTCCCGCCTGGACCACGGCCTGCTCGAGGACCTCGCCGCACTGAGGGCCGGCGGAACGAGGATGTTCCTCGCTACCAATCAGGAGCATATGCGCGCCGCCTATCTGATGGAGAATCTCAGGCTTTCCGACTATTTCGACGGCATTTTCTATTCCGCGATGCTGGGTTACCAGAAGCCGGCGCCGGAGTTCTTCCGGCTGGCGACCGAGCGCGTCGGCATCGCGCCCGGCGACATCGCCTTCATCGACGATTATCCCGCTAATATCGAAGCCGCCCGGCAATTCGGCTGGAAAGCAATGCATTGGGCGCCAGGCTCGAAGCTGGAAGATGCGCTCGCGGCCTTTTCGCGCTGAAATCACAGGGAAATCCGCTTGTAGAAGATGGTCGTGTCGCAGAACCCGCCCTGCGGCCACAAGGCGTAATCGGGGATGACGCCGACGCGCTCCCAGCCGAGGCGGGGGTAGATGGCTTCGGCGTCGCTGCCCGTCGCCGTGTCGAGCACCAGCAAGGTCTTGCCGATACGCGCGGCTTCGCGCTCAGCGGCTTCCATCAACAGCCGAGCAAGCCCCTTGCCTCGCGCAGAGCGGTGCACCAGCAGTTTTTTGAGATCGCCACGATGCGGCTGGTTCGGCATCTGTGCAGCGCCCACCTGCACCGTTCCGACCACCCTGCTCTCAATTGCGACGGCGAAAAGCAGTGTCGCGCCACTTTCGACGCTATCGGCCACGCCCTGCCAGTACGGCAATGCGTCGGCTGCCCCATAAGGCTGCATGAAGCCGACGGAAGCGCCGCCGTTGACGCAATCGGCGAGCACATCGCAAAGATCCGGCAGAGCAGCACGAGCCTCGGCGGCGGAGAGAAGACGAATATCAGGCATGAAGAGATCCTTGGGTGTTATAAACGGCCGCGATCGAGGATGACGCTGTAGCGCGCCGGCACCTCGCCGGGATTGTGGAAGGCGTGGCCGTCGCCGACGCCCATGAAGAGACAATCGCCGGGCATGAGATGATGGGCGACATCGCGATGCGTCACCTCCATCTCGCCCTCGAACAGCCAGACATGTTGGGTCATCTCGGCGCTTGCGGCATTCGGCGGGAAGATGACGGACGCGCCGGCGGGGAAGATGACCTCGACAACATCGACCTTCGAACCCGTTGCCGGCGGCGAGACGGCGCGTCTGACATAGCCGGTTCCGGGGTCGCGCCAGATCGCCTGCTGCGCATGGCGGGAAAGCGGCGACACCTCCTCGTCTTCCTCGGCAAAGAAGGCCGAGAGCGAAAGGCCAAGCGCTGCGCAAAGCCGCGACAGCAGCGAGGCCGTCGGGCTCGCCTCCGCCCGCTCGATGCGCGAGATCATGGCGCGGCTGACGGCCGAGGCATTGGCGAGCTCCTCCAGCGTCAGGCCACGGGCGATGCGCAGCTCCTTGATGCGCGCGCCAATCGCCATTTCCAGATCATCAACCGCCATTCTCTGTGTCTCTCACTCGAAATTCCACTATATGAGAAATACACGATCTCATAATGGAATCAAGAGCGCTTCTACACGTGTCGGCGGCGGGGCGGAAAAGGCTAATATAACGTGAAGATAGCCGCCAAAACCCCGCTTTTCCGCTTTGCGGCGCGGGGCGGCGCTGCTATATGGCGCGCATGAGCACCAATTCCACCACTCCGCTTTCGCATATCCGCAACTTCTCGATCGTGGCCCATATCGACCACGGCAAATCGACGCTGGCCGATCGCCTGATCCAGACGACGGGCGGCCTTGCCGAACGCGAGATGTCGGAGCAGGTACTGGACAATATGGAGATCGAGCGCGAGCGCGGCATCACCATCAAGGCCCAGACGGTGCGCCTGCACTACAAGGCCAACAATGGCGAAACCTATATCCTCAATCTGATCGACACGCCCGGACATGTCGACTTCGCCTATGAAGTCTCGCGCTCGCTGTCGGCCTGCGAGGGCTCGCTGCTTGTCGTCGATGCCTCTCAGGGTGTGGAAGCGCAGACGCTCGCCAACGTCTATCAGGCGATCGACAACAATCACGAGCTCGTCACCGTCCTCAACAAGATCGACCTTCCGGCCGCCGAACCCGACCGCATCAAGGATCAGATCGAGGAAGTGATCGGCATCGACGCATCGGACGCCGTGCTGATTTCGGCAAAGACCGGCCTCGGCATTCCCGACGTGCTGGAAGCCATCGTCAACAAGCTGCCGGCGCCGAAGAGCGCGGGCGGCGAAAAGGCGCCGCTGAAGGCGCTGCTGGTCGACAGCTGGTACGACACCTATCTCGGCGTCATGGTTCTCGTGCGCATCATCGACGGCACGCTGACCAAGGGCCAGACCATCCGCATGATGGGCACGGACGCCAAGTACCAGATCGAGCGCGTCGGCGTCCTCACGCCGAAGATGGTCGCCGTCGACAGCCTCGGCCCCGGCGAGATCGGCTTCATTACCGCCTCGATCAAGGAAGTGGCCGATACGCGCGTCGGCGATACCATCACCGAGGACAAGCGTCCGACTGCCGAGGCCCTCCCCGGGTTCAAGCCGGCCCAGCCGGTCGTGTTCTGCGGCCTCTTCCCTGTCGATGCCGCCGATTTCGAAGACCTGCGCTCGGCCATGGGCAAGCTGCGCCTCAACGACGCCAGCTTCTCCTTCGAGATGGAATCGTCCGCCGCCCTCGGCTTCGGTTTCCGCTGCGGCTTCCTCGGCCTGCTGCATCTGGAAATCATCCAGGAGCGCCTGGAGCGCGAATTCAACCTCGACCTGATCGCGACGGCACCTTCCGTCGTCTATCAGCTCACCATGACCGACGGCACCGAGATCGAGCTGCACAATCCGGCCGACATGCCCGACGTGGTCAAGATTTCGGAATTCCGCGAGCCATGGATCAAGGCGACGATCCTGACGCCGGACGATTATCTCGGCTCGATCCTGAAGCTCTGCCAGGACCGCCGTGGCATCCAGACCGAGCTGACCTATGTCGGCAACCGCGCCATGATCACCTACGACCTGCCGCTCAACGAAGTCGTCTTCGACTTCTACGACCGCCTGAAGTCGATTTCGAAGGGCTATGCCTCCTTCGACTACAGCCTGACCGACTATCGCGAAAGCGATCTCGTCAAGATGTCGATCCTCGTCAATGCCGAGCCGGTGGACGCGCTCTCCATGCTCGTGCATCGCTCCGCTGCCGAAAAGCGCGGCCGCGTCATGTGCGAGAAGCTGAAGGACCTGATCCCGCAGCACATGTTCCAGATCCCGATCCAGGCCGCCATCGGCGGGCGCATCATCGCTCGCGAGACGGTGAAGGCGCTGCGCAAGGACGTGACCGCCAAGTGCTACGGCGGCGACGCCACCCGCAAGCGCAAGCTGCTCGACAAGCAGAAGGAAGGCAAGAAGCGCATGCGGCAGTTCGGCAAGGTCGAAATCCCGCAGGAAGCGTTCATTGCCGCGCTGAAGATGGGGGACGAGTGAGCGACTCGAAGAGCAGTACCTCACCTCCCATTGAAGATAAGGCCGCTCGCGTCAGCAAGATTGAGCGCGAGCGTCTCTGGTTAAGTGAAAATGCAGAGGCGATTGCAAAGGTAAATGCCTATGTCGAAAGACATGGTCTGCCGTTTGCGCAATACCGTCAGTTCTGACAGCGGGCTTAACCACCTCAGCCTTAACCCTCCGCCATATATTCCTTCGTCAGCCCTTCATACTCCTCCATCGCCGGCAGTGCGGCGTAGCTGTGCTTGGCCGGGGTCGTCACCCAGGGCAGCTTTTCGCTCGTCCAGGTCTCGATGAAGGGCGTGAACCAGCCGACGTCATCGAGCATGGTGGCGCGGACATTGACGAACCAGTCGACGCCCTCCAGCTTCGTGAATAGCCAGCTCATGCAATGCGGGCAGAAATAGTGATGGATGGCATCGCCGTGCAGGCCGCCGATGACAGGTTCGCCTTCCGTCACCTCGAAGCCATCCGAGGGGATGGCAGCGCTCAGCGAATAGGGGCCGGCGGTCATGCGCTGGCAGCCTGTGCAGTGGCAGGCCATGGTCAACAGCGGCTTGGCGTTGATCTTCAGCCGCACCTGCCCGCAACGGCAACCGCCTGCGCAGGGTAGTTCCAGTGCGCTCATGATGTCATTTCCTCCCATTCCATGATTTTTGATGCACCTCACACGCTATCAGATGCAAGTGCCCGGCCTGATAACTTGCTGCTTCTTACAATCCTCAAGCCTCCGCGGCCTGCGGAAGCCCTGCCTGCACTCTGATCGTCCGCACCCAGGCCCTTGCGATGGCAAGACCCGCCGCCTCGGCCGCAGCCGCGTGCGCGGCAACAAGTTCCGGATAGCGCTCGAGCCAGCCCGGCTCCTTGCGCTCGATGGTTTCCCTGAATTCGCCGCGCCAGCGCTCCACCACAGCGGTATTGGCTTCGAAGTGGAACTGCGTGCCATAGGTGGCACGGCCGATGCGGAAAGCCTGGTTCGGCGTGACACCGTTGGCGGCAAGGCGCGTGGCTCCATCGGGCAAGGTAAAGGTGTCCCCATGCCATTCGAAGATGGTGAATTCGTCGCCGACATCGGCCAGCAGCGGGTCCGCCTTACCCTCCTCAGTCAGGCAGACCGTCTTCCAGCCGAACTCATGGGCGGTGCCGAGAAGATTTTCCGCCTCATAGGCACGCGCCAGGATCTGGCTGCCGAGGCAGATGCCGAGCACGGCCTTATCCTCACCCTCGAAATGGCGCATCAGGCGCGCCAGCTCCGGCAGATAAGGATGGGTGTCGTCATCGCGGGCGCTCTGTTCGCCACCGAGCACGGCCAGCGCGTCATAGGACGACGTGTCCTTCGGCAAAGCCTCGCCGCTCCAGGGGCGGAACCAATCGATCTCGGCTCCGGCCTCCTCCAGCGCAATGCCGAGAGCTCCGAGCGGGGTGTTCTTCATATTCTCGATGATGGCGACGCGCATACCGTTGATTCCCGAGCAATGTTGCCGCCGAAGATGAGCATGAGGCAGCGGGAGAGGCAAGTGGCCAGAGCGCTTCAGCACTCGACGGAAATGCCGAACGACTCCGGCCGTCTGATCGTGGCGCAATTCCGAACGGAAAACCGCCTGGCACTTTTCCTGGAATTGCTTTGGCTTGCAGTAGACTAAAGTTGAGCCTAGATCTCAGCAAACAACGAAGGATCAGGACGATGAGCGACAAGCCGCGGATCACCATTCTCTATTGCACCCAATGCAACTGGCTGCTGCGCTCGGGCTGGATGGCGCAGGAGCTGCTGCAGACCTTTACCGACAGTCTTGGCGAAGTGGCGCTGATCCCCGGCACCGGCGGCGTCTTCGAAATCCGCATCGACGGCGAGCTCTTGTGGGAGCGCAAGCGGGATGGCGGCTTCCCCGGACCGAAGGAACTCAAGCAACGGGTACGGGATATCATCGACCCCGAGCGCGATCTCGGCCATACCGATCGCGGATCGCTGGAAAGCTAAGTCTCCTGCTGCTCAGGTATCAGTCGAAGGGCGAACGGCAGGGCTTGGTTCCGTTATTGATCGTCGTATAGCTGTTTGTGCCGGGATTATAGGTGCGATAGCGCTCGGCGCACCAGGTTTGATGCTGTCTCAGTTTCTGGGCGGGTGAAGGATAGAGAGCCCTCGGCGGCGGTGCATAGGTTTCGCGCGGGGGCATATGAACGCGCGGGCTGTCATAGCGATTGAGACCTCCGGCATAGGGCGGCGTGATCGGAAGCGGCTGGCCAGGGCGGGTGTAGAACTGCCGCTGTCCGAAACCAAAGCAGCCGCGGGAATCGCAGATGACGGTATTGGTGCGCGGCGGAGTGATGAGCTTCCGAGCGTCCGAGGCGGCGGCAGCGAAATCCGCCTGCGACAGTGAGGCAAGCGCGAGGACGCAGCCAAGCGCAATCCTTTGAAAAATAGCCATGACAAGTTCCTGTTTCGGACGCCATGAACCGATGGGCAGCCGCGGCGTCTCCACCTTACTTGGGGTCTGAGAGTGGCAAAACCAGTGCTGCCGCAACCGGAAACCTATCGACCCACGATGAGTTGATCGCTGTCGCCGCTTGCGCCATAACAACGCAATCATTGCTAGGAGATTGCCAGTGAGCAGCTTGAAATTCGGCACCAGCGGCCTTCGCGGCCTATCCGCAGACCTCACGGGACGGGCATCGGCGCTCTATGCGACGGCCTTTGCCCGCCATCTTCTGAAGAGCGGTCATGCCAAGCCGGGCGATCTCATCCTCGTGGGCCGCGATTTCCGCGAATCGAGCCCGGCGATCTCCGCCACCTGCATCGGCGCGCTGAAGCGGGCCGGCCTGACGCCGATCGACTGCGGCACATTGCCGACGCCGGCTCTGGCACTTTACGGGCTGAAGCTGAAGGCGGCCTCGCTGATGATCACCGGCTCGCATATCCCCGCCGACCGCAACGGCATCAAATTCTACCGGCCGGACGGCGAGATCGACAAGCGCGACGAGGTGGCTATCAGCGAGGAAGCGCTTGCGATCGGCGATTCCATTCTCGACGAAACCCCCGCCGAGGCGGAAAACCGCACGGCCGAGACGGAGGCGCTGTTCCTGGAGCGCAACAAGGGCCTGCTGCCATCAGGCAGTCTCGCCGGGCTTACGGTCGGCGTCTATCAGCACAGCACAGTGGCGCGTGATCTCTTTGGTGACGTCCTGACGCATTACGGCGCCCGCGTCGTGCCGCTCGGCCGCTCCGAGAGCTTCATTCCGGTGGATACGGAAGCGGTTTCGGCCGAAACCATCCGCCTGATGAAAGCCTGGGCGCCGGAACACGGGCTCGACGCGATCGTTTCCGCCGATGGCGACGGCGACCGGCCGCTGGTGGCGGATGAAACCGGCGAGCCGCTGCGCGGCGATCTGCTCGGCCTCATCGCCGCAAATTTCCTCGGTGCACAAGTGGTCGTTACGCCTGTTACCTCCAATTCGGGCATTGAGGCCGCCGGCTCCTATGCCGTCACCCGCACCCGCGTCGGTTCCCCTTATGTGATCGCCGGCATGGACGAGGCCATTGCGGCGGGCAAGGCCAATGTCATGGGCTTCGAGGCCAATGGCGGCACGCTGACATCAAGCCGCTTCACCGTCGAGGGAAAACCCTTCGAGCCGCTGCCGACACGCGACAGCTTCCTTCCGATTCTCGCGACCCTTTATGCCGCCGCCAAGGCACGCAAGCCGCTTTCGGCCGTTGCCGGCAGCTACCGCCTGCCCTTTGCCGCCGCCGACCGTCTGGAGAACTTCCCCGTGGAAACCAGCGCCGCGCTGATGGCCTATCTGCGCGCCTCCGATGCCAATCTTGCGGATTTCCTGAAGCCCATCGCGACGGTCGCTTCCAAGAGCGATATCGACGGCCTGCGGGTGACACTTGTGGATAACCGAATCATCCATTTCCGCCCCTCCGGCAATGCGCCTGAAATGCGCTGCTATGTGGAAGCATCGAGTGAAAACGAGGCAAAGGCCCTGCTGGAACAGGGACTTGGCCTGATCAGCGCATGGGCCGCAGCCCGGGTTTGACCCGGGCTTCAACCGCTTTTTTCGCGATTGACACTAAAACTTCAAAAACCCTGTTGACACCGGACGGCCACCCCCTTACATGCGTGTCCGTCGCCCAGATGGCGGAATTGGTAGACGCGCCAGCTTCAGGTGCTGGTACCCGAAAGGGTGTGGAGGTTCGAGTCCTCTTCTGGGCACCATTCCATTTTGAGAAACGCGGATTTCTCAAAGATTTCAAGACATAGTAGATGCTTACAATACGCATTCCGGTTCGCCGGAAGCGCGTTCGCCTCTGGTCTTGAAACATGTGGCAGCCCGCTCTGGGGCCGTCTTTAAATCATTGACTACCGAAGAATAGATCGACCTAATAGAGCAAACCTCGAGGGATTTTCGATGGATCACAAGAGCGACTGGTACGATCTGATCGTCGGCAATGGCAACGTCAATGAAGGGCTCGGGAGGATAATAGGTTTCATCCTCGCCGTGATCGTGATTCTCAGCCTGATCTTTTGGATGATCTGAGCGCTCCCGCTTTGGGTGGCCTGGCCGCGTCGTTACGCCCTGCAATGCATATCGATCTAGTGAAGGCTTCCAAGATCTGGCCTGACGCTAAGCCCCGCCTCTTGCGCCGCCTCCAGAAATGCCTTCCGCGATTCCTCGGCGGTGGCCATTCCAAGCACGGCGTCGAGGCATACGAGCACAGCCTCATCCACAACAGGTCCGCTGACAACAGGCCATTCCTCGCTCATGCAGTTTGCCGCATCGAGCGCGTTGGTTATGATCGCATAATGCCCGGCGCCGCCGAGATCGACTATGACGGGATTGTTCCAATCGCCATATTCCATTGTCACGCCCCCTCAATGTTGAACGCGATCAATGCTGCAACCGGAAACCATCCGGTGCCGTCCCATGCAGCCGCTGTCCTACAATAGCCCATGAAATCAACTCCTCGCTGACGCCATGAGGCGATAACGGCAGCGACGGCGAGATGTTCCAGCCGCGGATCTGCCGCCAATTTTTCTTGAGCCTCATCGGATCCGGCCCGCTTACCGAAAGCTTCTTGCCATGCATTGGCGCCGATCACTCCTCCTGCGCTTCGCGCTGTGCGCAAACCTCCATCCCACTACGGCGCTAGCTTCCCCGCTTCCAACTGGTTAACTTTTGAAGCAGGGAGGTGAGACGAATAAGGGGAACAACAAAATGGACCACATCTACAATCTGCTCTGGCTTGCTTTCAGCGTCGCTCTTCTCTTCGCCGCATTGAACCGGCGGCTGGCCGGAGATTTCGTCACCATGTGGTATCTGCTCGTCATCACAGCTGTGACCGTGATGGCCTGGGCAGGCTTCTTCCCGACCGATATGGCGAACCTGCGGGCCGGCTGATCCGCGGGCTGCAATCGCATGCCGACCCCTCGCAGCACCACCTCAATGCGTCCCGCACGCGAAAAAACCGCCGAAAATCTCTTTCGGCGGCTTGGAGCGTGATCGAAGGACGGAGCCGCGCGTCGCGATCTTTCAGATCCGCTTCCCGCGCTTTAGGTCTTTCATTTTGCGCGACATACCCTAGAGCTTCGGGCTCAGCGGCACGATGGCGGCAAAGCGCAACCAATCCTTCTGTGCCTTGGGCGTCCAGGCTGCCTCGGCAATACCAGGCAGGCGCGGGAAGACGAGGCGGTTGAAATAGTCGCGGGAGATGAAATTCTCCTGCCAGATGCAGGCCTGGACGCCTTTCATCAGATGCTTCAGCTCATCCGGGAAATCGCCCTCGGCCTCGTAAGCATATGTATGGGCCGGCGGCACCGTGCCTGCCCAGCTCGCGCCGGGTTCCTGCCAGGCATCGGCCTGCACCATGTCGAGATAATAGGCTTGCCCGGGGGTCATCACCACTTCATAGCCTTCGCGCGCAAGCTCGATGCCGACCTCGGGCTTTTCCCAGGCCATGAGCAAAGTGCCTTCCGGATCGACGCCGCCGCCATGGGCGACCTCGTTCCAGCCGGCAAGCTTGCGGCCGCGGGCGGTGAGCATGGCCTTGATGCGCTTGAGGAAATAGGACTGCAGCGCGAATGTCCCCGATATGCCTTCCCGCTCCATCAGCTTGCGTGCAAGCGGTGAAGCGAGCCAGGAACCATTGGCGACCTCGTCGCCGCCGATATGGATATATTCGGACGGAAAGAGCTCGACCATTTCGTCGAAGACCTTGGCGAGAAACTCGTAGGTGAGCTCGATAGCGGGGTTCAGCGCATTGTTCGGGAAGCCCTGAACGGAGTGATAGCTATCGGGAGCCTCCTGCCCGTCCGTCAGGCCAGGCAGGGCAACGAGGGTGGCAGTGCTGTGGCCGGGAATGTCGATTTCCGGGATAACCTCGATGCCGAGCGCCGTGGCGTGGGCGACGATCTCTCGTACATCATCCTGCGAATAGAAACCGCCAACCGGCTCGGCAGCATTGCCGAGCTGCGGCAGCAGCGGCTCGTCCGGCCCGCGCAGCACGCCCGTGGTGGTCAGCTGCGGATAGGCGCGGATCTCCAGCCGCCAGGCCTCGTCGTCGGTCAGATGCCAGTGGAAGATATTGAGCTTCAGCCAGGCAAGAATGTCGAGCAGCCGCAGGACGTCGTCCTTTGGCGTAAACTGCCGGGAGACGTCGAGGTGGCAGCCACGCCAGCCATAGCGCGGCCGGTCGGCGATCTGGCCCGATACCGGGAAGCGGAACTTGCCGGGCTCGCGCCGTGCGCCATCGAGAAGCTGTGCCAGCGTCGTCAGACCGTAGAGGCGGCCCGCCTCGGCAGAGAAGGAAAGTACGACTTCATCGCCGGAGAAGGAAAGCTCATAGGCTTCCCGGGCCAGTGCCGGCCGCTCGACGAAACGCAGCGCCCTACCCTGCGGCGCGGCGATGAGGCTGAAGGGGATGTGATTGGACGGAAAGAGGCGGCGGAAGAGCGCCTGCGCCGCAGCCAGCGCCTTGACGCTTGCGGCATCGGTACCTTCGGCCGGATAGAGCGCAACCGGAAAGTCTTCGCCCGGCTTGACGTCGATCTCCGCCGGCCACGGCTGGATCGCGTAGGGAAGCTCAAGCCTGCCTTCCGGCAGCAGGACCGGCGGCGGCTCGCTGACGCGATCGGCGAGCAACAGATCCGAGGTGAAGACCGTGACATGCGCGCCGTCTTCGAGCGTCACATAGGCGGATTTGGCGCCGTCGGTGCAATGGCGGGCTATGCGGTGAAGTGCCGAGACGGTGAACGTCCAGCTTCCTCCGGGTGCGATGGAGAGGCCGGCCGGCGGCGCAAATTCATGAAAATTCGCATTGCGGCGGACGAAGACGGCGTTGTCGCAGGTTTGGGGATCAACGAGGCGCGTCAGGGTCGTATAGGCGAGACGGAAATTCTGAAGAGGCGCATCCGAGAAATTGAAGAGGGTCAGTGTCAATCGACCATGCTTCCCGCCTTCGGGCGACCAGGTGTTTTCGAGATGATAGGAGGACGGCTGCATGATGTTCCCCTTTGCCGGCGTGCGTCAGTAATGTTCGGATTGCGAGAAGGTGTGGGCGAGCTCCGCCTGCCCCGCCGTCAGGCCGCAATCAACAGGCAGGCAGACGCCTGTAATCGCCGCGGCGAGCGGGCTTGCGAGAAAGGAGACGGCATTGGCGACATCGACGGGATCGACGACGCGCTGCAACGCATACCAGCGCTTCGCCTCTTCAAAGACATTCGGATTAGCTGCAGCGCGAACTTCCCAAGCCTGGGTGCGCACGGTGCCGGGCGCGACCGCATTCGAGCGGATGCCGAACTTGCCGTATTCGACGGCAACCAGCCGGGTGAAATGCAGGAGCCCGGCCTTGGCGGCGCTATAGGCCGGATGGCCGAAGACGGCCATGCCGTTGACGGAGGCTATATTGATGACCGACCCCTTCGACGCCTTCAGCATGTCCTCGACGGCGCGGAAGCAGAGGAAAGCCGCCTCTAGATTAAGGGCATTGTCGGCGCGCCATATGGCAGGCGTCGTATCGTGAAGGCTGACGGCGCGGGCAGCACCGGCATTGTTGACGAGCGTCTTCACCCCACCCAGATCCGATGCCGCCTTCGCCATGGCAGCGACATCGGCATCCTTGGTGATATCCGCTTTGAACATGACGAAACGGTCCGCCGGTCCAAGTTCTCCCGCCGTCTTCTGCATGGCGGCCTCGTCGATATCGACGAGCAGGATGATATCGTGGTCATCCGCCAGGCGCTTTGCGATGGCCCGGCCGATATCGCCGGCAGCCCCTGTGACGATGGCAACGGATTTGCTCATATGCTTCCCTCTGATCACCTCTTGAATGTTAGTCTCCCAGCAGCTGGCGATCGTCACCATCGCGGTGAGCGACGAGCTGCTGCTTGATGCGGCGCAGCGTCACCGTAGCCTGCGGCTGGATGCGATAGGCGACAAGGCTGGCGAGAATGTCCACCACGGCGAGATAGGCGATGCGGGTCGATGTCGGCCGATAGATATTGTCACCTTCCGGGAGGTCGACGGGCAATGTGATTTCCGCGGCCTGGGCGACCGGACTGTTGCTCTGCGTCAGCGCTATGGTCGGAATCTTGGCTTCGCGCGCCAGCGTGAAGGCGCGCACCAGCTCGGCGTTACGGCCTGAGAAAGACGAGCCGATCAACACGTCCGTCGGCTTGGCGGCCGCCGCCATCATCAGCTGCATGCTGTGATCGGAGCTCGCGGTAATACGAAGGCCGAGCCGAAACAGGCGGTTCTGCAGCTCAGTCGCGATCATCGAGGAATTGCCGCCGGAACCGAAGGCATAGATCATCTCGGCGCCGGCAAGCCGGTTTGCCGCCCGTTCGATCGCCGCGACGTCCAGACCGCGATGCAGCAGGAAGAGTGCGTTCTGCGCCTTGGTAATAATGTCCTGTGCGACGTCGGCTGGAGCAATGCTCTTCGGCTCGGGCTTCAGATAGCGCATGCCGACATAGGCGGTGCGCGCGAGCTGCACCTTAAAATCGGAAAAGCTCTCGCAGCCCAGACGCCGGCAGAAGCGCGTCACGGTCGGCGGCGAGACATCGGCCTTGCCCGCCAGCTCGATAATGGAAGCATTGACGGCGAATTCGAAATCATTGAGGACGATATCGGCGATGCGGATTTCCGATTGTGAAAGCCGGCCCCTCTCGTCCTGCATGGTCGTGAAGATATCCATCAGCCCCCCTTTGTCGCTGGTTCACCCACGTTTGACACGTAGTCGGCGACACGATCCATCTCAATTTTCCCGATCCCGCCGGCGCCTGTGGACTGGCGTGGGCACAGATGCGGCTTGTCATTCGTTCCCATTTCGCTGGAACCGTGACATTTGATGGCCAGCATGCGGTTCCTGCAAATTATTTTCTTGATACGTTGACAAATGACCATAGAAAGCAGAATTTGACCAGTGAAAATCGCAAATTATGAAAAGAATTTAAATGACGGCGGATACTATGCGTGATCCCTTCAAGAACCCTTTCCCTGCCAGCGATACCGCCAGGCATTCGATCTGGGAGATGCTCGTTCCGCGTGACATCGATGCTTTTCTTGCCGCCGACTGGTCGAAGGTCGCGGGTGATTTCGTCGAGGAAGGCTTCATCGGCATCGACGGAAAGCGCGAGGTCAGCCCTGATAAATGGCGCCTCGCCTTCCCAACGTTGTCGGCTTATCGTGACGAGTGGCTGCGCCAGGCACGCGACTTCGCCACACAATCCTTCGCCGAAGATCCGCGCACGGCCATTTTCACCACCACGACGCTCGAAGACATCGAAATCGAAGGCGATATGGCGCTGGTGCGCAAGAAATTCGACGGCAGCCTGAAGAAGTCGGACGGCGGCATCGACGTTCTGAAGTGGCAGACACTTTATTATTGCCGCCTGCATGAGGGACGCTGGAAGATCTGCGGCTTTACCGGTTACCTGCCGAATCCCATGGAATAGAGGCGACAGCGTTGCGCATTTTCACCGCGGCCCTTGCGACCGAGACGAATACCTTCTCCCCCATCTGCGTTGATCGGCGCGCTTTCGAAGCCTCTCTCTATGCGCCTCCCGGCATGCATCCGGAAACGCCGACGCTGTGTACGGCGCCGATCACCGTCGGTCGTCGCATCGCGGCGGAAAAGGGCTGGGAGGTGATCGAGGGCACCGCCACCTGGGCCGACCCGGCCGGGCTTGTCAATCGCCGTACCTATGAGGAACTGCGCGACGAAATTCTCGAGCAATTGCGCGCGGCCATGCCTGTCGATGCCGTCGTTCTCGGGCTGCATGGCGCCATGGTTGCGGACGGTTACGAGGATACGGAGGGTGATTTCCTGTCGCGCGTGCGCGAGATCGTCGGCCCGGATATCCTGGTGTGCGCCGAGCTCGATCCGCACAGCCATCTGACGGTGAAGCGTCGCGCAGCCGCTGATTTCTTCGTCTATTTCAAGGAATTCCCGCATACGGATTTCGTCGACCGCGCCGAGGACCTCTGGCGGATCGCTGTCGATACGCTGGAAGGCCGGGTCAAGCCTGTCATGTCCGTCTTCGACTGCCGCATGATCGATGTGTTTCCGACCTCGCGCGACCCCATGCGCTCTTTCGTCGACAAGATCATGGCGATGGAAAAGAGCGACGCGGACATTCTATCCATCTCCGTCATTCACGGCTTCATGGCGGGCGACGTGCCCGAAATGGGTACGAAGCTGCTCGTCGTCACCGATAACAAGCCGGGTAAGGGCTCTGCAATCGCCCGCGATCTCGGCCTGGAGCTCTTTTCGAAGCGCGGCACCTTCATCATGCCGCAGATCGATGAGAAGCAGGCGGTGAGCGAGGCGATGGCTGCGGCCTCGGGTCCCGTCGTCATCGCCGATCTCTGGGACAATCCCGGCGGCGGCACGGCAGGCGACGCGACGGTCATCCTGCAGGAACTGCTCGACTGCGGCGCTACCGACACGGCAATCGGCACGATCTGGGACCCGATGGCCGTTCAGATCTGCATGGCGGCCGGCGAAGGCGCGGAAATCCCGCTGCGTTTCGGTGCGAAATCGGCGCCGGGCACAGGCAATCCGATCGACGGCCTCGTCAAGATCATCCGCCTTGTTCCGAATGCCGAAATGCGTTTCGGCGAGAGCTTCGCTCCTTTTGGCGATGCCGCGCATATTCAGCTCGACGGTATCGACATCATCCTGAACTCGACGCGCGCGCAGAGCTTCGATCCGAGCCTGTTTTCCGCCATGGGCATCGATCCCGGAACGAAGAAGATCCTGGTCATCAAATCGACCAATCACTTCTACGCATCCTTCTCCAAGATCGCATCGCAGATCCTTTACTGTTCCGCGGGAACGCCTTATCCCAACAATCCGGCGCGCACGCCTTACCGCCGTGCGCGAAAGGATATCTGGCCGATGGTGGCGGACCCCTTTGCAGAAGAACGGAAAGACGCCTGACATGGCTTCCAGTATCGCTCACGACATCGCCTTGGAAATCAGCCCCAAGCCAGGCGACCGGATCGAAGAACTCTCGACCCCTCGCCCGATCATCGACGAAGACCGGCTGGCAGCGAACATTGCCCGCGTGCAGTCCTATATGGATGCGCATGGACTGAATTTCCGCCCGCATATCAAGACGCACAAGATCCCTGCACTGGCGCATGCCCAGGTCGCCGCCGGCGCAAAGGGCATCAACTGCCAGAAGATCACCGAGGCGGAAGTCTTCGCCAAGGCAGGTTTCGAGGATATCCTGATCACCTTCAATATTCTCGGGGCTGAGAAGCTTGCGCGGCTTTCGGCTTTGAACGACCGCATTGCCGGCCTCAAGGTCGTGGCGGACAGCATGGTGACAGTGGATGGCCTCTCCGACTGGTTCGCCGCCCGCAAACCGCTGACCGTGCTGGTGGAATGCGATACCGGCGGCGCGCGCTGCGGCGTGCAATCGCCCGCGCAGGCGGCCGCTCTCGGCAAGCATATAGCCGGCAAGCCCGGTCTGGTCTTCGGCGGCTTGATGAACTATCCGAAGCCGAACGACGCCGCCGCGACACAGGCTTTCCTCGTTGAAGCGGTAGCGCTGCTGAAGAATGATGGCATCGAATGCCCGATCGTCAGCAATGGCGGCACGCCGAGCCTTTTCGAGGCGCATCTCGTCACGGCCGCCACCGAGCATCGCGCCGGGACCTATATCTATAATGACCGCTCCATGGTGCGTGCAGGCCATTGCCGGGAAGAGGATTGCGCCATGCACATCCTCGCCACTGTCGTTTCTCGCCCGACTGAAGACCGAGCCGTCATCGATGCCGGCTCCAAGGCTCTGACCTCAGACCTTCTCGGTTTTGCCGATTATGGCCAGGTGGTTGGCTATCCCGATGCCGTCATCAAGGGGTTATCGGAAGAGCACGGCGTCATCGACCTGTCGAACTGCATCGGCCCTCGTCCTGAGATCGGCGACAAGATCCGCATCATCCCGAATCATACCTGCGTCGTTTCCAATCTCTTCGACCAGATGGTGTTCCATCGCGATGGCGTGGTAACGCGCGTCGAAGATGTGGCCGCTCGCGGTTTGGTCTGGTAGGGCGATCCGCCATCCGCCGATTGCTTCCGAGGCCACCTCCCGTCAGGAGGCAGCCCGGTTCAGCAGGTCCATGTCGATTTCGGCCAGTTCCACTCGCCGCTCGAAGGCCTGGCCATTCTCGTCAAACAGGTGGCAGTCGCCGAGGCGGATGCCGGTCTTGAGCGGGGCATCCATGCGGATAGCCGCACTGCCCTCCAACGTCGCACAGAAATTCTCATCAATGCCATCGGCCGTGGCATAGGCGACCGTTTGAGCGCCGAGCCGCTCCACGACCGTCGGTACGATGGTCAGGGTCAGATCGCCGTCTCCGAGTTGGACATGCTCCGGGCGAACGCCGAGCGTCAGCGGCTTGCCGGCAAAGCCGGCGCGCGGCGTCACCGGCAGCACGGCCCTCTGGCCCTTGTAGTCCACCTCCACGCCCGCATCGCTGACGCCAGTGCAGATGACGGGCAGGAAGTTCATCTTCGGATTGCCGATGAAGCGGGCAACGAAGGTATTGGCCGGCTTATGATAGAGCTCCAGCGGCGCACCGACCTGCGATATCTCCCCGGCGTTCAAGACGACGATCCGGTCGGCCATGGTCATGGCCTCGACCTGATCATGCGTCACATAGATCATGGTTGCCTGTAGCTGGCGGTGCAGTTTCGCAAGCTCGATGCGCATATCGGCACGCAGCGCTGCGTCGAGGTTCGACAGCGGCTCGTCAAAAAGGAAGATCTTCGGCTCGCGCACGATGGCGCGGCCGATGGCGACACGCTGGCGCTGGCCGCCGGACAACTGGCCCGGCTTTTCCTGCAGGCGTTTATCGAGGTGCAGGATGCGGGCAGCATTCTCGACCTTGGCCTTGAGCTTGTCCTCCGCCATCTTCTCCACCCGCAATGGGAAAGCGATGTTCTCGAACACCGACATATGCGGATAAAGCGCATAGGACTGGAAGACCATGGCGATGCCGCGCTTGACGGGCGGCAGATCATTGACGCGGGCGCCATCGATCCTGATGTCGCCGCTGGTCACATCGTCGAGACCAGCAATCATGCGCAGCAAGGTCGACTTGCCGCAGCCGGACGGACCGACGAAGACGATGAACTCACCGTCATTGACGTCGAGCTCCACGCCCTTGATGACCTCGAAATGACCATAAGATTTTTTGACCTGATTAAGGTGCAGCTTTCCCAAACTCTGTCTCCGCGCGGCGCCGCCATCTGGCGGGCAGGGCTCCAAAGGCCGCGCGCGATGCGCGCGGCCCGGTGACTTGCAGACTTATTTATACTGCTCGAGATCGGCAGCCGCCTTCTTCAGCGCATCTGCCGGCTGGGCCTGGCCCGTCACGACCGACTGGACCATGGCGATCATGACGTTCTGGAAGCCCTTATAGTCCTTGAACAGCGGCTCCGGACCACCATAGGCGATGCCGTCGATAAACGGCTTCCAGGAAGGATCCTTCTTGACGAACTCGTCAACCATCGGAGACGGGCGCAGCGGCGTAAGACCGGCACCGCCCTGGAGTTCGTACTCGCCCTGCGGGCCGGGAGAGGTGATGAATTTGGCAAATTCGATCGCCTTGTCCTCAACGCCAGACCCCTTGAAGACGGCAAGGCTGTCGGTGATGAGGAGCGTGCCCTGGCCCTTGGCCGACGGACCGAGCGGCAGCGGTGCCACACCCCAGTTGATTTTCGTTTCCTTGAGGCGGTAGGCGGCGCCGGAACCGGCCTGGAGCATGCCGACCTTGCCATCGAGGAAGATGGCGCGCATTTCGTTCTGCTCGTAGGCCGTCGGTCCTTCGACCGAATAAGGCGTGATGTCCTTGTAGGCCTGGAGAGCTGCCAGAACTTCGGGGCTGTCGAGGGTGATCTTGTCGCCGTCGATCACCTTGCCGTTGTTGGTGTAAACCCAGTGCAGGAACTGGTGCATGGTGTTGTCGAAGGTCTTGGCCGAGAGGCCGTATCCGGGAATGCCCGTCTTTTCCTTGATCGTCTTGGCGTCGGCGATTTCCTCGGCCCAGGTGGTCGGCGGCTTTTCCGGATCGAGACCGGCCTTCTTGAAGAGGTCCTTGTTCCAATAGAGCGCCTTGGTCGAGAAAGCGATCGGCGTGCCCCACTGCTGTCCATCGATGGTGACCGTATTCACGATCCCCGGATAATAGGCCTTCTTCTCGTCGTCCGTCATCGGGATCGGCACGATCAGATCGTTGTCAGCGAACTGCTTCAGCGTGCGCGAGCCGACATAGGCCATGCCGACCGGCGTGCCGGCAGCAGCCAGTGTTGTCGCCTTATCCTGGCACAATTCCCAGCCGACGAGCTCTGGCTTGACGACCCAGCCCGGATTCTTGTCTTCCCACTGCTTGATATACTTCACATGGATCGGATCGATGCTGTCGCCGCAATAGATCCAGCTGATTTCCTTGTCGGCCGCCTGGGCGTTTACGGCGCCAAGCGCGGTGGAGCCGAGCAAAGCAAAGGCGAGAAGCCCTGTCTTGAAATGGAATGTCACGTTTAAGCTCCCGTTCTCTCTGGTGGTTGATTTGATTTTATTGCTTCACCGCGCCGGCGGTCAGACCGCTGACGAGATACCGTTGCAGGAAGAAGATCACGACCAGAGCCGGCGCGATGCCGACGAAACTTGCGGCCATGAGTTCATTCCAGACGACCTCCTGCCGGCCGAAATAGGCAAAGAGCCCAACCGGCAGCGGCATGTATTCCGTCTTCGAATTGAAGGTAAGAGCATAGATGAACTGCTGCGCGTAGGCCTCGATGAACGAGGAAATCGCAACGACGACGATGCCGGGCATGGCGATCGGCAAGATGACGCGACGCAGTGTATAGAGCTGGCTTGCGCCATCCACATAGGCCGCCTCATCCAGCTCGCGTGGAATGCGGCGGATATAGGTGTGGAGCAGCCAGATTCCCGTTGGAATGATGAAGGCCACTCCCGGGACGATCATGGCGAAATAGGTGTTCAGCACACCGAAGGAACGCATAAGCCGGAACAGCGGGATGAGCAGCACGGCGCCGGAAAACATCTTGACCGCAAGGAACGCGCCCAGCAGCAGGCCTGATCCCTTGAATTCGAAACGGGCGAAGGCGTAGGCGGCCGGCACGACGAGGATCAGCACGATGATGGTGATCGATCCGGAAACCAGAAACGAGTTGAAGATATACCAGCCGAAACCCGGCACGCTCGTCCACATCGTCCGATAGGCCGTAAAAGAGCCGTTCTCGGGGATGAAGCGGTAAGGCGAAGAAAAGAGCTGGCTAAGCGGCTTCAGCGAAACCAGGAACCCTTCGATGAAGGGCGCCAGCACGAAAGCCAGAAAGAGCAGGATTCCGGCATAAATGCCGATAAGCTCATACCACTTGTAGCGATGGATCATCGAAGGGTGGCTCATCGCTGCTTGGCTCCCGTGGAAAAGCGGCTGGTCAGGCGGAAATAGGCAAGGCAGAAGAGCGACAGGAAGATGCAGATCAGCACCGCACGCGCAGCGCCCTCACCATATTTGTAGGAGCCGATCGCCGTTCGGTACGTGTCGATGATCATCGTGGTCGTCTCGCCGTTCGGACCGCCGCGAGTCAGGATCCAGATGATGTCGAAGGAATTGAAGGTCGAGATCAGCGAGAGCATCGACATGGTGACCAGAGACGGCACCAGCAGCGGCAGTGTGATGCGGCGGAAGCGATAGAAGCGGCCAGCGCCATCCGTCCAGGCCGCCTCATAGAGATCGTGCGGAATAGCCTGCATGGCCGCAAGCATATAGAGAGTGACCATCGGCACGCCGATCCAGACGTCGGTGACGATCGTCGCCCAGAAGGCTGTGCTGCCATAGGCAAGGAAAGCGACAGGACTGTCGACGATGCCGAAGCGCTGCAGCAGGCCGGAAATCATGCCGAACTGGCCATTATACATCCAGCCCCACATGAAGATGCCGATCGCCATAGGCACGATCCAGGGCGGCATGGTCAGCACGCGGAAGAGCGCGCGGCCCGGAACGGCCGAGTTCAGAAGCGCCGCCCCTAAAGTGCCGATGATCATCTTGATCGACACGGAGAAGAAGGTCCAGATGAAGGTGCGGACGATGACGCCTGCGAAAGTGTCGTTGAAGATCTTCGCGTAGTTCTCGAACCCAACCCAATTCGTCACCTTCTTCAACGACGCATCGGTGAAGGACAGGATTATCGTGTCGACCAGCGGATAGGCGACGATGACGGTGACATAAAGGAGAGCCGGAAAAAGCAGGAGCCAGGCGAAGATGACCGTGCTGCGTTGAACACCCATCCCGCGCCCCTCCCTAGGCGGCTCTTGAATGAAGCGCTTCGTCGAACTCGTCCCAAATCGGTCGGAGATCGACGACAGCTCTCTTCATGCGCGCCTCGTCCATCGAGAGCGCCAGAATGCCCGCCTCCAGCGCATTCTGGGTCGACACCGGCAGGTGCAGGCCCGTCTTGACGTGCGTGATGATATCGGCGGCCATCTGCTCGTCGGCGCCGTAATGCTGCGAAAGCGTGGTGGCCGCGTAAGTGTTTTCGATTACCTTTTTGCCGGTCAGCATCTCGTGGACATTGAAGTAACCGCGGATGAAATCACCTTCGGCCATGCCGCGCGAGCCCATGATGGCAAAGCGGCGGAACTGGTCCGGCACGTTCAGATTGGTGTGGAAGTTCATGCCGACGCCATTGGCATATTCGACGATCGCCACCTGGTAATCGATGATATCGCCGTCGCTGTCGAAGACCTTGTCCGATCCCATCCAGCCGCTCGGCTTGCGATGGAAGAGCTCAAGATCGTTGATACCTTCCCGCGCCGGGTCGTTTTCCGGAATGAAACTCTTGCGGCCGCCGAAGCTTGCGACCCGCTCCGGCCGCGCGCCGACCACACCATTGTAGAGATCGAGGTCGTGGCAGCATTTTTCCAGCATGAAGCTGCCGGAATAATGTTCGTAGCGGCGCCAGTCACGCATGAAAAAGGCGCCATGATAGGGCTCGATGTGCTCCGCCGCCTCGATCGAAACCACATGGCCGAGCTTTCCTTCGGCCTGGGCGGCGAGGAGATCACGGTACATCGGCGAATAACGCAGGACCAGGCCCACGTTCAGGCGCTCATGGCCGAATTTCGCCATCAGGCGGGCGAGCTCGATACTGTCCTTGATCGTCGTGACGATCGGCTTTTCGCAGAAGATCTTGAGGCCGGCTTCGAGGCCGACGCGAATGTGATCGAGATGCATGTGGTTCGGCGAGCCGATCATCAGGAGATCGATCTTCTCGTTGGCGATCAGCTCCTGAGGCGTCGCGTAGGCCTTCCCGGCCGATATGCCCCGTTCGGTCAAACCGGGCAGGCCTGCCGGCGCCGGATCGACATAGCCGGCAATCTCGAAGCTCTCATCGATCGCCTTGAAGACATAGCCCAGGTAGCCCAGGCGGAATCCCAGCCCAATGATTCCAACGCGCATGCTTTTGAGTTCCCATTACGTAATTTATTTTCGTAAGCTTGGGACAAATTTTCGCATTCGTCAACGACGTTCGCGCATTTTACGAGAAACATGAAATTTATTTTCAGAAAATGACAAAACTTGCGCGACATTGACGTGCAAGCCACGCTCGCTTTGATTGCGATGGCGCTCAACGCTGCTGCTTAAATCGGCAAAGTGCCTGCGACTTATCTGTCCGGGCCGTTATACTGCCAATATTGGTAATTCGGTTTTCTGGTGCTGCTGGAAATGACGCCATTCTGATCGCAAACGTAACCGAGACGCGGCAGGCCACGATAGAACGGTCCTTCGTGAAAATAATCCGCGTAGACGGTGGCAGTATGACATTGAAACTTCTCGTCATCAGCCATTTTGGGCGCAGTAACTCCGGGAAGGTCCTTGTAAGGATAGACGGGAGCGACATATGGCTTGGGGAGGAGCGGATTGTCGGCAAGGGCGACCGCCGGCATCAAGGCTGCAAAGGACAGGGCAGCAATGGCGATTTTCGATTTGACCCACATGAACTGCTACGCTCCTTTGCAGATGCGAGCGCAACGATCATACGCCGCATATAATAGATATAGTGGGGCCGCAGTCATGCGCCAACGGGTTCCCGGATCAAAATCGCGCATAAGCGGCCGTTTCCCTCCAACAGCAGCCGGCCATTCACGCTACGTTACACCAAAAAAAATGCTTTTATCCGCAAATACAACACAGGCGTGCGGCAGCCGTTTGCGACAAGTAATAAGCATGTTATATAGTACGGAAATTGTCATCTCAGTTGCAGTCGCCGCGATTTCTGTTTGCAGGAGTAACAGTCATTCTCGAACAGATTAATCGTGTTCCTCCCTGCCCTGATCCCGGCACCGCTGACGATATCGCTCAGCAGGTTTCCATCTATGTCATCAACCTCGATCGCTCGCGTGATCGCTGGGAGCGGCTCTGCAAGCAGGCTGTCGAATTCGATCTGCATCTCACCCGCATTCCCGCTGTCGACGGCCGCGTCATAGCTGACGCGGATCGCGTCGACTTCCACCCCCCTTCATTCATGTATCATAACGGCCGTAAGCTCCTACCGGGAGAATACGGATGCTATCGCAGCCATCTCATCGCCCTCGAGCAATTTGTCGCCAGCGGCGACAGGGTGGCGATCATCATCGAAGATGACGTCGAGCTCAACGAGAGGCTGATACCGCGCGCGATCGCGGCGATGGACGGCGCCAAAGGCGCCCGTCTCGTCAAACTCGTCAACCATCGCCTCGTCGGCTTCAAACCGATCCACAAAACCAGCGAGAATGACGTTGTCGGCCGCTGCATGCATGGTCCGCAGGGCTCAGCTGCCTGTTACATCGTCAACCGCAAGGCTGCCAAGAAGCTGCTGACGACGCTGAAGCCCATGCTTCTTCCCTATGATGTCGCCCTGGAACGCGGTTGGTCCACCGGCGTCGAGACATTCACGACCTTTGAAAATCTGGTCGACTTCAGCCCTCATCGCGCCGATACCACGATCGGCAAGCGCGTGCATTACCGCGCCGTAAAGCGGCACCCCCTGTTGCGGCTGACGGCACATTGGTTCCGCACCTGCGATCAGGTGCACCGCTGGTACTACGCCATCGCGATGAAACGGTAGCTGCGACGCGAAGCCGGACCGGCAAACCGCTGCGCACTTTTCCTGGAGTTGCTCCAGGAGGCGACGGAGTGGTGACAGGGCACGCGTCTATAGCTGCGCGACGTTATCAAGGTTCGGTTGGTCGACCGTCAGATCCGTCTCGCGCTCGCGATAGACCAGATCGACCACTTCGCTGCTCGGCGTATAGCCGGAAACGAGATTTTGCAGCATGGCTCTGGCCAGGGGAATGTCGTTTTCATCCAGCGCCGCCTCGAGTGCGGCAAGCCGCTTCGACAGCTCCGGCCAGGGGAGAAAGTCTTCCTTGGCCTGCATGATGCGCGGATGACTGGTCGGCTGCGGGTTGTCGCCGATCAACAGCTCTTCATAGAGCTTCTCGCCTGGTCGCAGGCCGGTGATTTCGAGCTCGATATCGCCGTCAGGCTCGTCTTGATCCCGTACGGTCAGACCGGACAGTTCCACCATGCGACGTGCGAGATCGGCAATGCGCACCGGTTCGCCCATGTCGAGCAGGAACACGTCGCCGCCGCCCGACATCGCGCCCGCCTGGATCACAAGCTGCGACGCCTCGGGAATGGTCATGAAATAACGGGTGATATCGGGATGCGTGAGCGTGATCGGCCCGCCGTCGCGGATCTGCTGACGAAAGAGGGGCACGACCGAACCGGAGGAGCCGAGCACGTTGCCGAAGCGCACCATGGCGAAATTGGTACTGTCGGTGCCGGGCTTGCGATCAGCGTCCATCGCCTGCAGCACCATTTCCGCCAGCCGCTTGCTCGCGCCCATGATGTTGGTCGGGCGTACGGCCTTGTCGGTGCTGATGAGGACGAAATTTTCGACACCATGATCGCGCGCAGCCTCGGCCGCTATCTGCGTTCCCTGCACATTGTTGCGGATGCCTTCGGCGGGATTGTATTCGACGAGCGGCACATGCTTGTAGGCGGCGGCATGATAGACGGTCTTCGGCCGCCAGGCCTGCATGATCTGCCTCATCCGCTGGCCATCCCGCACGGACGCCAGGAAGGGAATGATCCGTATATCGGCATAACCGGCGGAAGCGGCGGTCTTTTCCAGCTCACCATGGATGGCATAAAGGGCGAACTCGCTCTGCTCGATCAGCAGCAGGGCGGACGGGCCGTTCTTCAGGATCTGGCGGCAGAGTTCGCTGCCGATCGAGCCGCCGGCGCCGGTGACCATGACGACCTTGCCGCGAATGTTCTTCTCGATCAGACCGCGGTCGGGAGCGATCACGTTGCGGCCGAGCAGGTCTTCGATGTCAAGCTCGCGCAGATCCGAAACCGCGACCCGGCCCTGCGCAAGCGCCGTCAGATCGGGCATGGTCCGCACCGTGACGCGGGCCTTGCGCATATCTTCGAGGATTTCGTTGCGCCGCTGCCGCGTGGCGTTCGGCAGGGCGAGCAATACGCCCTTGATCTCGCCCGAAACCACGAGCGCCGGCAGATCGGCAGGATCGTAGATCGGCAGGCCGCCCATGATGCTGCCATGCAGATTGCGATCGTCGTCGAGATAACCGACGACGTTCAGTTCGGCGCTGTTGGCAAGGGCGCCTGTAAGCTGGCGCCCCGAAGCACCCGCGCCATAGACCAGCACCTTGCCAAGCTGATTGCGGTTGAGAAGGCGCTGATAGGCGTTACCGAGCCAGTAGCGCGTCCACATGCGCGACAGGCCGATCGCGATCAGCAATAGCAGCGGCTGCAAGATACCGACCGTGCGCGGCACGCCCGGCACGCTGATCGCGGTGAAAACCGTCATGAAAGCGAGCGCATAGATCGCTACCGCCTTGACGACCGTCACGAACGCCGAAAGACCGGCGTAGCGGAAGATCGCACGATAAAGGCCGAGAACGATGAAGATCGGAATGGCGAGCAGAAGGGAGACGATGGCCGGCAGCCACTCGACGCCTTCGAGAATGACCCAATCGTCGAGGCGGAGACAGTAAGCAAACCAGACCGTCAGCACGCACAGGCTGGCGTCGACCAGCAGCGCAAGCGCACGCTTGGTAGAGCGCGGCAAAGCCAGAAACGGCAGAACGAGTTTATCCGCGGGCACCATCGGTCAGTTTTCCCTGGCGCCAGTCATCGGAGCAGCGCACCGCTTTTCTCGCATAGATTGTCTCACAAAACACCATACACCGCCTGATGACCAGATTGCGCTTCCATTAGCAAGATCCAATCATCCACAGCGCCGGTTTACATTTAGAACAGTCGGCGCGCAATTGCATCCTCAACGCTGAAAAAGCCGGCGGCACGAAAGATGGATCGGCGGTCACTTACCGAAATAGCTGCGGATAACGGGATGCCGGAACAGACCGAGGAGAATGGCAAACGCCATGCCGAGACCTGCACCGAAGATCGCTCCGGCGATAAGCCCGGCCACCATCATTACCTTGCGGCTCGGCCCATCGGCCTTCAACGGCGCTTCCGCCTCGGAGATCACGCGGATATTGCTCTGTGACAGATCGTGAGCATCGCTCGCCTGGCCGGACCGTTTCAGAAGCGATTCATAAAGATCGCGGGCCGCAGTCGCCTTGCGCTGCAGCTCGTTCAGGCTGACGAGCTTGCCCGAGGTATTGACCTGCGAGGCCTTCTGCGCGGCAAGTTCCTTGGCGATATCCTGCTCGGCCTTCTGCGCCTGCTCGTAATCGGCACGAGCGGACGTCATCTGCCGTTGCAGCTCCGCCCGGATTTCCGCGGCGAGGCTTTCCAGCGAGGACTTCGCGGCGAGCAGGCGCGGGTGGCGGGCGCCGAGCAGGCTCTGCAGGCTGCCGACATTGGCCGCCATCGTCGCATACTGCTGCCGCAGACTGCTCAATGCGGTCGACGTCACCCCCGACGAAGGATTGTTGGAGACGACATCCTCGAAACTGAGCTTTCCGGCTGCATCGGCGCGGGCTTTCGCCTCGATCGTCTTCTGCTGGCTGGTGACAAGCAGGTCGTTCAGCGCGGTCAGGCGCTTGTCGGAAATCAGATTGCCCTCGACGGCCACCATATCGTTGTCGGCGCGGTAGGTCTCGACAGCCTTTTCGGCTGAGAGCACCTGCTGGCGCAGATCCTCGAGGCGGCTATCCAACGCCGTATTGCTGCTCTTGAAGCTGTTAGACGCCGCCTTGCTCTCTTCCTCCAGAAAGGAGGTGACGAGCTGATTGGCGATCCCAGCCGATTTCTGCGGATCGCCCGTCGTCACTTTCGCCGTCACGACATAGGTGCTGGATTCGCGGGCGATCTGAACGGCTTTCGCCAGGACGGCCGTGGCCCCATATTTTGCCGCCTCGCCGGTGGCGCCGCCATTGAATTTCGGGTCCTGATCGAGCTTCAATGCATCGACGACGCGGCCGAGCACCTTGCCCGAAGACAGGATCTGCGTCTGGCTTTCGATCATCGTCGTGATCAATTCAGGTGGTGTTGGGGCCTGCTGGGCGGAATCGGAGCCTCCGACCGGGCGGGGGTCGAAATAGAGGCTGGTCTCGGCGGTGAACTTCTGCGGAATAAGGGGAATGACAGCGCCGCCCAGTACCGCGCCGGCGCCTGCCAGGGCAAGAACTACAAGCTTCTTCGCCCAGATCGAAGCGATGGCCGATCGGAGATCGAGCAACGGCAACTTTGCCGCCGGTACCGATGCTGCCGGAGCAGCGGCAGACACCGGAGGAACCACAACCTGCTCGACGGTCGGCATCGCCACGGCGACAACCGGCTCGGCAATGGGGCGCGGAACCACTGGCTCCTCTCCGTCGGATCGATTCGACGGGCTTTGCGAAACGGCGGCATCCGCGATAGGCGCCTTGGGCTCTTCGGTATGTGCTACGGGCTCGCCTGCGACAACGAAATCCCGGGGACGCAAGACAGGGCTGCGCGGGCGCACGCCATCGCGCCGTACATCAGGCGGCTCGGTGTCGCGCCAACCCGCAAGTCGGTCCGATCGCTGGCTTCGTTCCATTGAGCTCATTGCAGACTTTCAGTGCTTCGTAGGCGAATTCCACGCAGCAGACGCCTGAAGTTTAGAAAGGTTTGGCTAACGGAACATTAAGGACGCTTTCAGGAAATCGCGCCGCGACCATCAACACAACCCATCCTTTCATCATTGCTCAACACCATACTTCCTATGAAAAGCCATAGCCCGCGTGGAAGACAGGGACATGCCATGACCGCATCGATGACGAAATCTCTGCGACGCCTGCTAGCGGCGGCCGTCATGCTTGCTTTCACGACGGAGGCTGGAGGCGCATTCGCGGCCACGCAACTGTGCTATCGCGGCGTCAATCTCTCCGGGGCTGAGTATGGGGAGCGCGGCGGGGTCGTCAATGTCAATTACACCTATCCGTCCGAACGGACCGTGCGCTATTTCGCCGAAAAAGGCATGAACACGATCCGCCTTCCCTTTCGCTGGGAGCGGCTGCAGCCGGTGCTCGGGGCGCCGTTTGACGGGAACGAGATGAAACGCCTGAAGGATGCCGTCGATCTCATTCAGAAGCACGGAATGGCAGTCGTTCTCGACCCGCATAATTATGCTTATTACGACAAGATCCAGCTCAAGCAGCCTCCCGCGACCGATCTCGCATTCGGCGATTTCTGGGCGCGGCTTGCGGTGGAGTTCTCCAACCGCAAGGGCGTGGCCTTCGGCCTGATGAATGAGCCGCACGACCTCAAGGCGCCCGATTGGCTCGAACTCGCCAATACCGCGATCCGCAGCATCCGTACCGTCGGCGCGCGCAATCTCATTCTCGTACCCGGAACGAACTGGACGGGCGCGCACAGCTGGTCGGCCGATGTCCTTGGTGGCGGCGCAAACGGCACGGTCATGCTCGGCGTCAGGGACCCGCTCGATTTCTACGCCTTCGAATTTCACCAATATCTGGATTCCGACAGTTCGGGCACGCACCCGGTCTGCGATGGCACCGACAAGGCCGTGAAGGGCATGAACGACGTCACCGACTGGCTGCGCAAAAACGGCAAACGCGGATTTCTGGGCGAATTCGGCGGCGCCGCCAATGATGATTGCCTCGATGGCCTCAAACAGGTGCTCAGCGTCATGGACGCCAACAGCGACGTCTGGCTCGGCTGGACCTATTGGGCTGCCGGTGACTGGTGGCCGCCTGAGGAACCACTCAACGTCCAGCCGCGCAATGGTCGCGACAAGCCGCAGATGAAGGTTCTTGCCGAGGACCTGAGCCGAAAGTCGTCTCTGGCGGCCTCATGCGCGCTGGTCAGGCCGGCGAAATGACCGCTGACGGGCAACCGGCCCTTTGTCGCGAATCATCGGGCTGATATGTTGTGGCGGCCAGTGAAGACGCCACGACCTCGGATATCTCATGCAACGTTCAGGCGAAAAGCAGTCGATCAATTTCGTCATTCTCACGATTTCGCTGCTGGCGGTCTGCTATAACTGCATCCTTGCCTTCATCAATCACAATATCACGCCGTTGACGCCGAGCGCGGTCGTCTTGTCCGAAATATTGCTGCAGGTCGCCGCTTTCACCTATCTGCTGACAAAGGGCATATATGAGGAGGACATAGCGCCGCTCCTTTACCTGCTGCTGACGATCGTGCTGACGATCTTCGTCATCGCCATCAACAAGCAGGCCTATATCGATCATCTCCGCAATGTGATGATCATCTTCGCCTTTTCGATCATGGGGCGGCTGGCCAACGAGCGCACCGTCAAGCTCGCATTCAAGATTTCATGCTTCATCGTGCTTGCCGTGCTTGTCCTGGAAATCGTTTCGGTCAAGGAATATGTCGCGCTGTTCCATCCGGCCGAATATTTCCAGAATACGCGCGGCGTGCCGCCGGCGACCTATAGCGATATCGGCCTGTTTCGCGGCGCGCTCGGCTTCGAGGGCCGGTTCTCCTTCGGTCTGATCGACCACCGATCGTCCTCCATCTTCCTGGAGCAGGTCTCGCTTGCCAATTTCTGCGGCGTGATGGTGCTGTATCTGATCAGCTTTTCCAATCGCCTGGGATTATTCGACCGTCTGCTATTCTTCTCGACTGTTGTGCTGATCCTGCTGACGAATGACACGCGCACGATGCTGATATTCAGCCTCGTCTGCGTTGCCGGCTATTTCATCTATCCCTGGCTTCCGAAGACGCTCGACCTGCTGACGATGCCCGGGATCATCGTAGTCGGCTTCGTCATTCACGCGCTCGAGCCGAGCGTGACGGGCGATAATTTCGTCGGGCGCATCAATGGCACGGTGAAAGCGTTCCTCGGCATGGATCTGCAGAGCACGATCGGCCTGCAGCTCGATCAGGTCGGCATCTTTTTCGACAGTGGATATGTCTACATCATCTATGGCGCCACCATCTTCGGCCTGATCCTGTTCTGGCTCTACGCCTCGCTCTATCCGGGCGGCGAAACAGTCAATCAGCGACGCCTCGGCCATGCGCTTTCCCTTTTCCTCTTCCTCAATCTGATGATCGGCTCGACGGCGATCTTCTCCATGAAGACGGCCGGGCTCGTCTGGCTTCTTGTGGGATTCCTGAAATTCAACGAGGGAAGTCTGGCGAAACGGCCACAAGAGCTTTCGCTGGCAACCAGCGGCTGAGGCGGGGATACGCCGTTCGAAGACGCAACGGGAACGGCTTTTTGCCCGTCATCCTGCCTAAATATCCGTCGAAACATGGCTGGGGGGAGGTATTTCCCAGACCTCCGATTTCATCTAAGCAGGCGGACATCCTCGGGATAGAAGAGAAGAGACATGACGAGCTATGTATTGACAGTTGCGTGCAAATCGACGCGCGGGATCGTTGCGGCGATCTCGAACTATCTGGCCGGGCAGGGCTGCAACATCATCGACTCCAGCCAGTTCGACGATCTCGACACCGGCATGTTCTTCATGCGCGTCTCCTTCATCTCCGAGGAGGGCGTCGGTGAGACGGCGCTGGCAGAAGGCTTCAAGCCGATCGCGGAAAAGTTCGCCATGGACGTCGAGATCCACGATGCCAAGAAGCGCATGAAGGTGCTGCTGATGGTGTCGCGCTTCGGCCATTGCTTGAACGACCTGCTCTATCGCTGGAAGATCGGTGCGCTGCCGATCGACATCGTCGGCGTCATCTCCAACCATTTCGATTACCAGAAGGTGGTGGTCAATCATGACATCCCCTTCCACCATATTCCGGTGACCAAGGCCAACAAGCCGGAGGCGGAAGCGCGGATCATGGACGTGGTCGAGCAGACCGGCACCGAACTGATCGTGCTGGCGCGCTACATGCAGATCCTGTCGGATTCCATGTGCCAGAAGATGTCGGGCCGCATCATCAACATCCATCATTCCTTCCTGCCGTCGTTCAAGGGCGCCAATCCCTACAAGCAGGCCTATGAGCGCGGGGTGAAGCTGATCGGGGCGACGGCGCATTATGTGACGGCCGATCTCGACGAGGGTCCGATCATCGAGCAGGACACGGCGCGCATCACCCATGCGCAGTCTGCCGAGGATTACGTCTCGATCGGCCGCGATGTGGAGAGCCAGGTTCTCGCCCGCGCCATCCATGCCCATATCCATCACCGCAACTTCATCAACGGCAACCGCACGGTCGTCTTCCCGGCAAGCCCGGGCTCATATGCCTCCGAGCGCATGGGGTGAGGTACCGAGGCTCGATTTTGGCCACCTTTCTTTCCTTTTCGCTCCGGCGCGCGATTTGATATCACCGCTATCGAATCGCCCGGAGATCAAGGAGAGGACATGTCATTCTACCGAAATGGAACGCTGCTGCTCGCGGCGTTCCTTTTGAGCGCGCCAGCGTCGCATGCAGCAACAACGCAAGATGACCCTTCCAAGATCGATCTCGCCAAGTTGATCGAATGCACGACATACGACGTGCCGAGCTATAATAATTTCGCCCTATGGCTGACCGGGCCAGAAAGCGCCAAAGCCATGAAGCAGTTCGGCATCAGCGAGCTGCCGTCGGACAATCCCTTTCTGCGCGAGTTCCGGCTTTCGATGCCCCTGAGCGTCTTCGGACGGCGGACAAACAGGATCGTCTTTACCTCCACAGGCCCCCTCGCCGTGCTCGATGAGGCAGATCCTCATTCGCTGGCCAAACAGCTTGGCGTGACAGCCTCGGTCGATCAGCCGAACAAGTTTCTTGGCGAGAAGGTCGTCCTGTCACACAAGGATCAGCAGGCAAATTCGGACACCGTGTTGGAAACGCGCATCTCGCTCAACGTCTCCACAGTCGATACCCATCCCGGTAAGACGCTGGCCGGTTGCAGCTATTCCATCGAGGTCGAATAGACCCTTACGGCTAGCCGGCTGCATTCCGTGGCCTATCTTCTTGCCCATCGCTCGACAGCATTATCTGCTTTGGGTAATTTTCTTTAATATGGAATGGTTTAGTGTCGATGCAAATGAACCATCCGGGGGATGCCATGGCCGACGCCACGCTCGTGAACCGTATGCAACTGCCGAGACCGGACGTGACGCCGGACGAGGCGGCCGAAATCCTACAGGCGCATTACGGCCTGAGCGGGACACTGACCGAGCTCGGCAGTCAGCAGGACCGCAACTACCGCATCGATGCCGGCGATAATGCCTATGTGCTGAAGATCTGCCGGGCGGAATACGAGCTGGTCGAGCTCGAGGCGCAGAACGCCGCGATCCGTCACCTGCACGCCAAGCCGGACGCGCCGCGCGTGCCTGAAGTCGTGCCCTCTCTCAATGGTCGCGATATTCTCACCGTTACCCTTCGCGAAGAGGATTATCTCGTTCGGCTGCTCGGCTTTCTTCCGGGCCAGACGCTGACGCGGCGCAGGCATCTGCCGCCTGCCGCAGCCGCAGGCTTAGGCGCGCTTTCGGCCCGGCTTGCCCGAGACCTTGCCGATTTCGACCATCCCGGCCTGCACCGAAACCTGCAATGGGACCTGCGGCGCGCCGGACCGGTCGCCGTGCAACTGCTGTCGGCGATCACGGACCACGAGGCACGCGACCGTATCGCCAAGGCAATGGTGGCTGCCGTCAAGCGCATCCAGCCGCTGGCGAGCGAATTGCGCGTGCAGCCCGTGCATCACGATGTCACCGACGACAACGTCGTCAGCCATCCGGATGCGTATGGACAGCTTGTCCCCGATGGCGTCATCGATTTCGGTGATATCATTCAGGGCTGGTTGGTCGGCGATCTCGCCGTCACCTGCGCATCACTGCTGCACCATGCGGACGGCAACCCCTTCTATATCCTTCCCGCCATCAAGGCCTATCATGCGGTCTATCCGCTGACGGAAGCGGAGGCCAAGGCGCTTTGGCCGCTGATCGTCGCGCGCGCCGTCATCCTTGCCGCCAGCAGCGAACAACAGCTCGCCATCGATCCGGACAACGACTATGTGCGCGGCAATCTCGATTTCGAACGCGAGATTTTCGACGTCGCGACCGGCGCACAGCCGGATGTGATGGAAGCCGCGATCCTCAAGGCGATCGGCTTCGATGTCGCGCCAATCGCGACTGACGGCTGGGCGCCGCTGCTGCCCGACATCGATCACTCGCAGATTGCCGCCATCGATCTTTCCGTCACCGGCCCCGACTTTACCGACGGCAACTGGCAGAAGCCGGATATGGACTGGCGGCTGCTTGCCCAGACGGCAATCGCGTCGGGGACTGCCGCAACGCGCTACGGCGAATTCCGCCTCTCCCTTGCCGCGCCGCTTAACATGGTACAGCCGCAGAATTTCGCCCTGCATTGCGATATCTGCCTGCCGGCTGGGGCCACGGTTGCGGCTCCCTTTCCCGGCCTTCTGCAACGGCAAGGCCAGCATTTCGTGCTGGTCGGGGACGAAGTGAGCTTGCATCTCGATGGCATCGAGAGTGCCCTTGAGGACGGAGCGGCCATCGAGCAAGGTACTACTATCGGAACGATCGGCAGCGAGGGGTCGGCGATCGGGGGATTGCGCATCCAGCTTTGCCGCGTGCCCGGCCTCGTGCCGCCGCTCTTCGCGACGGCGGATCAGGCGGAGGGCTGGTCAGCCATCTCCCCCTCGCCTGCTGCTCTCTTGAACCCGGCCTGCGAAGCGCCGCGGCCGGATCCATCCGCGCTGCTGTCATTGCGCAACGCCCGCTTCGCCAAGCCGCAGAAGCACTATTACGACTTCCCGCCGCAGATCGAGCGTGGCTGGCGCGAATTTCTGTTCGACACGCAGGGACGCTGCTACCTCGACATGGTCAACAACGTGACGACGCTTGGCCACGCCCATCCGCGCCTGACGGCAGCGATCGCCCAGCAATGGTCTCGCCTCAATACCAACTCCCGCTTCCACTATGCCGCTGTCGCGGAATTCTCCGAGCGGCTGGCAGCGCTTGCGCCTGATGGGCTCGACAGTGTCTTCCTCGTCAACAGCGGCTCGGAAGCCAATGATCTTGCGATCCGCCTTGCCTGGGCGCACACGGGCAAGAGGAACATGCTCTGCCTGCTCGAGGCCTATCACGGCTGGACTGTTGCCAGCGATGCCGTCTCCACCTCGATTGCCGACAATCCGCAGGCGCTGACGACGCGGCCGGATTGGGTGCATCCCGTCCTGTCTCCCAATACCTATCGCGGCCCGTTCCGCGGCCCGGACTCGGGGATCGACTATCTCAACGATGTCACGGCCAAGTTGCAGGCCATCGATGAAAAGGGAGTGGGGCTTGCCGGCTTCATTGCCGAGCCGGTCTATGGCAATGCCGGCGGCATCGCTCTGCCGCATGGCTATCTTGCCGGCGTCTATGATGCAGTACGGCAGCGTGGCGGCCTTTGCATAGCCGACGAAGTGCAGGTGGGCTACGGCCGTCTCGGCGAACACTTCTGGGGCTTCGAAACCCAGGGCGTCGTGCCCGATATCATCACAATCGCCAAAGGCATGGGCAACGGCCATCCGCTCGGCGCCGTCATCACCCGACGCGAGATCGCGGAGTCGCTGGAAAGGGAGGGCTATTTCTTCTCTTCCGCCGGCGGCAGCCCGGTCAGCTGCGTCGTCGGCCTCACCGTTCTCGATATTCTCAAAGACGAGAATCTGCAGGAAAACGCCCGCGTCATCGGCGAGAGGCTGAAGGCTGGGCTGATCGCTCTCATGGATCGCTTCCCGCTGATCGGCGCCGTGCATGGCACGGGACTTTATCTCGGCGTCGAATTCGTGCGCGACCGCGAAAGCCTGACGCCGGCCACCGAAGAGACGGCTGCGATCTGCGAGCACCTGCTCGATCTCGGAGTCCTCATGCAGCCGACCGGCGATCACCTGAACGTGTTGAAGATCAAACCGCCTCTATGTCTCGCACCCGAGAGCGCCGATTTCTTCGTGAAGGCCCTGGAAAAGGTGCTGGAAGATGGATTTTGACGATCCCGGCGCGCCGTTAACCATTTAGGTGTTTTAGCGGCGCGTGAATTTTAATGCGCCTGGGCATTGTCGAATCTCGCGGCAGTTCCTATCTGTGTCCCGGTGATCGGCGAGCCTTACCGGCACGGGTGGCAATGCGAAGGCAATTAAGACAACCTTCCCCGCAACCCCGCAGCTCGGAATTTTATTTTCCCGATCGTCGATATTTTGACATCTTTCGGAATATGTTTCTGAAGATGCAACTGCTATTATCTACTAATATAGTGGATAATGGTGCACTCACCGGGTCTCTGCTACCGAGGCCCTAACAAGTACAACGCCAATTGAGGAAGTGACATGCTGAATAGAAAATTCATTGCTTCGTTCCTTGGGCGGCCCGTGCTTGGCAATGACCGTTCGGGCGCGCTCTCCCGCCCGTGCTGTCGAATGTGACGTTCGTCCTCCTTCCCGGAATAAGACAGTCAATTCGCCATGTCTGCGCCGTGCGTGCGCAGAGGGAGTCTATTTATGAAGAAGCAAGTCATCGAATACGCTGGCGTTCCCGTCGGCATCGTCGTTCCCGATCAGGATCGGCTCAAGTTCATCGCTGTAAAATATCATGTCCATGATCTGGACGAGCAGCATTTCAGAAATGCGGACGAAGTGAAGCTTGCGATCCGCGACCTTCTCTCCCGCCAACAGGCAAAACCGATCCATGTTTGATGGATCGGATCACCTGCGCTTTTACTCAATCCCATCCCCAGCCCTCACCTTTGATAGAATCAGGGTGGGGGCTTTTTTCGAGGCCATCGCATGGCTTCTTTCGAAGGAAGCTTCCACCGGCTCCTTATGAAACGCCGAAGCTCCGAAGCCTCCGGTCCTGCACCGCTTGGGCAAACCCATCTTGTCTTTTTCCCCTCTTTACGATCCTATCGCCATGACGACCTCGCGTTGCAACGGCGAAGGATTTTTCATTGGCTGACCTCCTCAATCTCCTGACCGATGTCGAAGGCGTCGCTGTCGGTCATTCGACCGATCTTGCGCTCGGCTCAGGCGTCACCGCCATCGTCTTCGATGAGCCGGCAGTTGCCTCATGCACCGTTCTTGGCGGCGCGCCAGGTGGACGGGATACCGCATTGCTGGACCCTGCAATGACGGTCGGCACTGTGGATGCTCTCGTGCTCTCAGGCGGCTCGGCCTTCGGGCTCGATGCCGCCGGCGGCGTGCAGGCAGGCTTGAGGGAAATCGGTCGAGGCCTGAAGGTCGGCGACGCCCTGGTGCCCATCGTGCCGCAGGCGATTCTGTTCGATCTTATCAACGGCGGCAACAAGGATTGGGGGCTGCACTCGCCCTATCGCGATATGGGATATGCCGCCTTCAAGGCCGCAGATAAAGGACCGTTTGCACTTGGAAGCGTCGGGGCCGGTACAGGCGCCACCACGGCAACGGTCAAAGGCGGCCTCGGCTCGGCAAGCGCCGTCAGCAGCAGGGGATACAGGATCGCCGCGATCGTCGCCGTCAATGCGCTCGGTTCCGCCACCATCGGCGACGGCCCGCATTTCTGGGCGGCTCACTTCGAGCAAAATGGCGAATTCGGCGGCCTCGGCATGCCGCAGGTGGCCGATTCGCGCTTGCGGCTGAAGGGCACGAACATCACCGCCACGACCATCGGAGCCGTCGTCACCGACGCCCAGTTGACCAAGGCAGAGGCGCATCGCCTCTCCATCTCAGCCCATGACGGCTTCGCCAGGGCGCTCCTACCGACACATCTGCCGCTCGACGGCGATACCGTGTTTGCCGCCTCTACCGGCAAGCGTTCCCGCGACGATATGCCTGGTTTCATGGAGCTTTACCACCTTGCCACTATCGTCATGGCGCGCGCCATCGCCCGCGGCGTCTATGAAGCGAGGGCGCTGCCGGTCAAAGGTGGGCAAGCGGCGTGGCGGGATCGCTTCGCCAAGCCCGCCATCTAGCGGGGGGTTCCACGCATGCAGATCCGCGCGCTGATCTATTTCGACGAGCTGGTGCGCACCAATTCGATGCGCCAGGCGGCTGAAAACCTGAACGTGGCGCCGACGGCCATCAGCCGCCAGATCGAGAACCTCGAATATCATTTCGGCACGCAGCTGGTCGAGCGCAGCGCCCGCGGCATCAAATTGACGGCAGCCGGCGAATTGCTGGCGGAACGCGCCGGCCGGACGCTGCGCGAGCTCGACCATGTTCATCAGCTGATCGAAGACCTGAAAGGCCTGCAGCGCGGGACGGTCAGCATCTATGCCAACGGCGCGTCGGTCGCCAGTATCCTTGCGCCGGCGCTGGCTGAGTTCAGCCTGCGCTATCCGCGCCTGCGCTTCGAAGTGACCATCACCAGTGCCCGCGGCGCCATCGAAGCCGTCAACAATGCCGAGGCCGATATTGCGGTGACGCTGTTTGCCCCGCCGCTTTCCGGCACAAAGGTGCGCCTGCGGTCCGAGCTCGTCTATGACGTGATCGCCGCTTCCTCCCATCCGCTTGCTGCCGCCAGCGAGATCACGCTAGACGAAATTGCGTCACACGCGCTTGCCGTCCCCGATCGCTCCTTCGGCGCAAGGCAGGCCTTCGACGCGCTGTTCGAACGTGAGGGGCTGAGGCTCGATCCAGTCTTTGAGACCGGCTCGCTGGAAATGCAGAAAGAGCTGGTGCTGCGGGGCGCAGCAATTACCATGCTGCCGGCGCTGACCGTTCAAAGGGAGATCGAAGCGGGTCAGCTCGTCGCACGACCCGTCGCGGGCGGCATGGGGGTGCGGACGCCGGTCGATCTCTGCGTCGCGCCCGATCGCCAGCTCTCCTTCGCGGCCGGCAAGCTGCTCGATTTCATCGAGCGCTTCATGCGCAAGCAACTTTCCGCCAAGGGGAGGCAGGATTGAACCCAACACTGTAGAGAGCAAAACCAGTGCAGCAGTTTCGGCTACACTGAGCACACATTTTCGGAATTGTGTGTGCGCCTGTGAGATGACACTATCCTGAAAAAGACCGCAGCCGGAGGGAAGCCGGACATGCGGGCAAAAAGCAAGGGAACCGACATGACCAAGTTTTCACGCCCGAGCCTGGGCGACGTCGCGCGCCGGCTTGCCTATGGCGCCGCAGTTTCTGCCGGCCTGCTGCTGATGGGGCTGACACAGGCCGAGGCCGCGAAGACAACTCTCAATCTCGGCATGAGCGTCGAGCCGACAGGCCTCGACCCGACGATCGCCGCGCCCGTCGCGATCGGCCAGGTCACCTGGCAGAACATTTTCGAAGGCCTGGTTGCCATCGACCAAAACGGCAAGATCGTGCCGCAGCTTGCCAAGAGCTGGGAAATCTCGCCTGACGGCCTGACCTATACGTTCAAACTGCAGACCGGCGTGAAATTCCATGACGGCGAGGCCTTCGATTCCGCCGCCGCTAAGTTCACGCTCGACCGCGCCCGGGGTGCCGATTCCGTCAACCCGCAGAAGCGCTTCTTTGCAACGATCGCCTCGATCGACACGCCGGATGCGGAGACGCTGGTCCTGCATCTTTCTTCGCCGACCGGCAGCCTGCTCTATTGGCTGGGCTGGCCGAGCTCCGTCATGGTCGGGCCGAAGTCCTCTGCCAATAACAAGACGACGCCCGTCGGCACTGGCCCGTTCAAATTCTCCTCCTGGACGAAGGGCGACCATGTCGACCTCGTCAAGAACCCGGACTACTGGAACAAGTCGGTCGACTTGAGGCTGGAGAAGGTAACCTTCCGTTTCATTTCCGATCCGCAGGCGGAGGCCGCGGCACTGAAAGCCGGTGATCTCGATGCCTTTCCGGAATTCGCCGCGCCGGAGCTCATGAGTTCCTTCGAGGGCGATGCCAGGCTGACGACCAAGATCGGCAACACCGAGCTGAAGGTCGTGGCCGGCATGAACAACACCCGCAAGCCTTTCGACGACAAGCGCGTGCGCCAGGCGCTGATGATGGCGCTCGATCGCAAGACGATCATCGAGGGCGCGTGGTCCGGCTTCGGCACCGCGATCGGCAGCCACTACACCCCGAACGACCCCGGCTACAAGGACCTGAACGGCACGCTGCCCTATGACGCCGCCAAGGCCAAAGCCCTGCTTGCCGAAGCCGGCTATCCAAATGGTTTCACCTTCACCATCAAGACGCCGCAGATGGCCTATGCGCCGCGCAGTGCTCAGGTGATGCAGGCGATGTTTGCCGATATCGGCGTAACGATGAATATCGAGCCGACGGAATTCCCGGCGAAATGGGTGCAGGACGTTTTCACCGGCCGCAATTACGACATGACCATCGTCGCCCATGCCGAGCCGATGGATATCGATATCTATTCGCGCGATCCCTATTACTTCAACTACAAGAACCCGGCCTTCAACGAGTTGATGAAGAAGATCCAGCTCACCGCCGATCCCGCCGAGCAGAACAAGCTCTATGGCGAGGCGCAAAGCATTCTTGCGGAGGATGTGCCGTCGCTCTTCCTGTTCGTCATGCCGAAGCTCGGGGTGTGGGACAAGAAGCTGAAGGGTCTTTGGGAGAACGAACCGATCCCGTCCAACGTGCTGACCAATGTTTCCTGGGAAGATTGAGCTCTTTGCCTGCAGGCGCGGATGGGCGGATCGCTTCGCCCGCCGCGAACCCTTTCGAAGCCAACCATTTCGATGCCGGGCATGATCGGCCATGGACTTGCTATGATCGTACTGCTCACCCGCCGGATTTTCGGACTTGTGCTGACGCTGATTGCCGTCTCGCTGCTGATCTTTGCCGTTATGGTGCTGCTGCCGGGCGACCCGGCCGCGATCACGCTCGGCACCTCGGCGACGTCGGAAACGCTTGCCGCGCTCCGGCATGATATGGGGCTCGATCAGCCGCTGATCGTGCGCTATGGGCAATGGCTCGCCGGCGCGCTGACGGGTGATCTTGGCACGTCCTATACCTATGGTGTTCCGGTCGCCGGCCTGATTGCCGAGCGGCTTGTCGTCACCCTGCCACTTGCGCTGCTTGCCATCCTGTTGTCGGTTGTTGTCGCCGTGCCGCTCGGTGTTGCGGCAGCGGCACGGCGCGGCGGCGTCTTCGATATCATCGCCACACTATTTTCGCAGATGGGCATCGCCGTTCCGGGCTTCTGGGTCGGCCTCTTGCTGGTGCTTGTGTTTGCCACATCGCTCGGCTGGATGCCGGCCGGCGGTTTTCCCGGTTGGGAGAGCGGATTCTGGCCTGCCGCAAAGTCGCTGGTGCTGCCGGCCGCTGCCCTTGCTCTGCCCCAAGCGGCGGTGCTGACACGAGTGACGCGCTCGGCCGTGCTCGATACGCTGCATGAGGATTTTGCCCGCACGGCGATCGCCAAGGGTCTATCGCGCAGCCGCGTGCTCTGGGGACATGTGGTGCCGAATGCGCTGGTGCCGGTGCTGACCATTCTCGGGCTGCAGTTCACCTTTCTCGTCGCCGGCGCCGTGCTGATCGAAAATGTCTTCACCCTGCCCGGCCTTGGCCGCCTCGCTTATCAGGCGCTCAGCCAGCGCGACGTCATCGTGCTTCAGGATGTCGTGCTATTCTTTGCCGGCCTCGTCATCGTCGTGAATTTTCTGGTCGATCTCTCCTATCTCGTCATCGATCCGCGATTGCGAGCAGGAGGTGCGCGATGACTTCAGTCGAGACCAAAATTGCCGCGCCGTCTTCTCGCCGTCGTTTTCAGGCGCTGCGGCGGATGAATCTCATCGTCGGTGCCGTCATCATCCTTGCACTCTTCTGCGTCGCTCTCGTCTCGCAGTTCTGGACGCCAGTGCCGCCGGCGAAGATGCAAATCCTCCACAAGCTGCAGCCGCCCTTCGGCTTCGGGCTCCTCGGCACCGACCAGATCGGCCGCGACGTCCTGTCGATGCTGATGGCGGGCTGCTGGAATTCGCTTTCCATTTCCGTATCATCGGTCGCGATCGGCGGGACGATCGGAACGATCATCGGTGTCGCCGCCGCCGCCCAACGAGGGCTGTTCGAGGCGCTGGTCATGCGGGCCTGCGACGTGATCTTCGCCCTGCCGCCGATCCTTTCGGCCATGATCCTCGGCGCATTTCTTGGTACCGGGCGCTCAACGGCAGTTATCGCCATTGCCGTCTTCATGGTGCCGGTCTTTGCCCGTGTCGCGCTCGGTGCGGCCTTGCAGGCCTGGAGCCGCGACTATGTGCTGGCGGCGCGCGCCATCGGCAATACGCAGCTTTCCATCACGCGCCGCCATGTCCTGCCAAACATCATGGGCAGCATCATCGTCCAGGCGACGATCCAGCTCGGCCTTGCGATCCTCACGGAAGCCGGGCTCGCCTTCCTGGGTCTCAGCGTGCCGCCGCCGGCACCGACCTGGGGGCGGATGCTGGCCGATGCGCAGACCTATTTCCACGTTGCGCCGTGGCTCGCCCTGCTGCCGGGGCTTGCCATCGCGCTCTCCGTGCTCGGCTTCAACCTGCTCGGCGACGGGCTGCGCGATCTCCTCGACCCCCGCGAGGCGACGCGCTGATTGAGACATAAAGAGTATAGATCATGACCGAACCTACCGATCTTTCCATCCGAGACCTCAGGCGCCAATTTGCCGACAAGAGCCTGTCCCCCAGCGAATACTGGCTGGCGCTCGAGACGCATATCGAGGCATGGGAGCCGACAATCGCTGCTCTCTACGCCTATGATCCTGAGGATGCCCGCAAGCAGGCAGCTGCCTCCACGGAGCGCTGGGCGAAGGGCGCGCCGCTTGGGACACTGGACGGGATTCCGGTGACATTGAAGGAGCTGATCGCCACCAAGGGCCAGCCGGTGCCGCTCGGCACGGCGGCCGTCGAGCTCATTCCCGCTGCCGAAGACGCCCCGATCGCCGCCCGCATGCGCGAGGACGGCGCGGTGATTTTCGCGAAAACCACCTGCCCGGACTACGGCATGCTCTCCTCTGGCCTTTCCAGCTTTCACAAGCTCAGCCGCAATCCCTGGGACCCCAGCCAAAATCCGGGCGGCTCCAGCGCCGGCGCATCGGCGGCGGCGGCAGCCGGCTACGGACCGCTGCATATCGGCACCGATATCGGCGGCTCGATACGCCTGCCGGCAGGGTGGACCGGCATTTTCGGCTTCAAGCCGAGCAATGGCCGCATTCCGATCGATCCCTATTATCTCGGGCGATGCGCCGGACCGATGACCCGCACGGTCGAGGATGCTGCCTTTTCCATGGCGACGCTCTCGCGACCCGACTGGCGCGACAGCACTAGCCTACAGCCGAACGATACCGACTGGACGGATCTCGACATCGACGTCCGAGGCATGAAAATCGGCCTGATGATGGATGCAGGCTGCGGCCTGCCTGTCGAGAACGAGATACGCGACGCGGTCACCGCTGCCGCCAAGCGCTTCGAGGAAGCCGGCGCCATCATCGTCGATGTCGCGCCGGTGCTGACGAGGCAGATGCTGGATGGGCTCGACGCCTTCTGGCGCGCCCGCTTCTGGGGCGACATGACGGCCTTGAGCGAGGAACGCCGCAACAGCATCCTGCCCTATATCTATGGCTGGGCGAAGGGCGGCGCCGGTATCAGCGGCGTCGATGCCGTTCGCGGCTTCAACCAGACCTACGAGATGCGCAAGAGCTGCGCCAAGCTCTTCGCAGAGGTGAATGCCGTGCTTTCGCCGACCAATCCGATCATCTCCTATCCCGCCGAATGGGCTTCACCCACCAACGACCCAGCGCGACCTTTCGAGCACATCGCCTTCACCGTTCCATGGAACATGTCAGAGCAGCCGGCCGCCTCGATCAATTGCGGCTTCTCCCGCTCCGGCATGCCGATCGGCATGCAGATCATCGGTCCGCGCTTCGACGACTTGCTGGTGCTTCGCCTCTCGAAGGCCTTCGAGGACTGGAGCGGCGGCGTGACGAACTGGCCGACGCGACCGGCATGAACAGAACTTGAAGACAGCCAGCTAGTCCAGCGACAACGGCACGGAAAGACCGACCTTGACCCGGTCCATGGTGACGAGCGATTTGAATTTCGTGACATTCGGATTGTCGTAGAACAGGCGCCGGGCCACCTCCTCATAGGCGGACATGCTGGGGACGACGATGATGAGCACGAAATCGGCCTCGCCGGTGACACAGTAGCATTGCTGCACTTCCGGCGCTTCGAGGAAGCTGCGCTTGATCGCGTTGATAAGGTCATAGCGTTCGTTTGCGATATGAACCTCGACGACGATGGTAATCGGCAAGCCCACGGCCGCCGGATCGACGACGGCGATATTGGCCTGGATGACACCGCTTTGCTGCATGCGCTTGATACGCCGCTGCACGGCCGGGGCCGACAGGTTGACCCGCTCACCGATCTCCCGTTGGGGAACCGTACTGTCCTTTTGAAGAATCTCGAGAATTGCCAGGTCGAATTCATCGAGATCGGCGGGTTTGCGCATTTCAATACATCCTTACCGCAAAGAAGAAACAAAATTGCATGAAACTTGTCGCAATAGAGCCAAATCCTCTTTCCTTATGTACTAGCTTTGCGCCACACATCATCTCACTTGCAAAGGCACGAGAATGTCACAGCCGGACACCGAATACGATATGCGCAGCCCGAGCCTCGGAGAAAGCGCCGATACGAAGGGTTTTCTTCTCGGCGTAATGGCGATGGTTCTCGCGGCGCTGGCGATGAGCATCTCGCCGAGCCTCGTGCGCCTTGCCGATGTCGGGCCTTTCGCCAGCGCCTTCTGGCGTGTCTTTCTAGCGCTACCGATCCTTTGGATATGGATGCGCTACGCGGAGGTCGCCGAGCCCAATGCGCCTCGCGCCAGCTTCACGATACCGACGATTCTCGCCGGCATCGCCTTTACGGGCGACCTGTTCTTTTGGCATCTCTCGATCATGCGCACGACGATTGCCAACGCCACCTTCTTCGCGACGATGGCACCGCTATGGGTCGTCATCTTCGGCTGGCTTCTTTTGAGACAGCGTGTCAGCCGCGCCACGCTTCTCGGTCTCCTCGTCTGCCTTGCGGGCGGCACGGCGCTCGTTGTCCAAAGCCTGGCGTTCAATCCGGATCGCGCCGTCGGCGATGCGCTCGCCATCATTACCGGCGCGTTCTTCGGCCTTTATTTCCTGGCGGTCGGCGCGGCGCGTCCCGGGACCAACGCCGCGCGCGTTACCTTCGAATTGAGCATCATAACGTCGGCGATCCTGTTCCTGATCGCCTTCTTCTTCGAGCCGCGCATATTGCCGCAGTCGATCTCGGGATGGTGCATGCTCCTGGCACTCGGCCTCATCAGCCATGCCGGCGGACAGGGACTGCTTTCGGTCGCGCTCGGACGGTTGCCGACCGTATTCTCCTCGCTCGTCATTTTCCTGGAATCGATCGCAGCCGCGCTTTTCGCCTGGTTCCTGTTCGGCGAAAACGTCACGCTGTTGCAGGCGCTTGGCGGCATCGTCATCGTCGCTGGCATCTGGATCGCGCGCCCCCGCACGCCGTAAGACCGATCCTATTGCGAATGCTGGCGGGCGCTGTGGCAACGGGGTTGCGCAGCGCAGTCAGTCGATGAAACGGCGATAGCCGGTCGGCCTTTCATAAAGCCAGCCGATGCGCTCGATGGCGGCGGCGAAATTCTCACGGGCGACGGTCATGGTATGGCCGTTGGCGTGGACGATGGTTTCGGGATCTTCCATAATCGCCACATGCCCCTTCCAGAAGACGAAATCGCCGCGCTTCAGCTCCCCGCGCTCTATTGGCTGGCCGAGGCCGGTGGCCTGCATGTCGGTATCGCGCGGTGCGACGCGGCCCGTCATCGACAGCGCCAGCTGTACGAGGCCGGAGCAATCGATACCGAGACCCGAGCGGCCGCCCCAGAGATAGGGCGTCTCGATGAAGCGTAAGGCGACATCGACAAAATCGCCGCCCTTGTTGTAGCCGATCGGCTGGACATGCTTTGCGAAAATAGCGGTTCCATCCTCCAGGACGACATAGTGATTGCCCCGTGCCTCCGCCGTACCGGTCACATATACGAGGCTGCCCATGGAGAGGATCGCAGCATGCGGCTTGCGCAGCTCCGGCTCGGGATAGAGGAAAGTGCGCTGCGGGACGACGACATGGGTCGGCGCTGCCGCGCCCTCCTTGATCGCCGTTTCCGGAAGATAGCCGACATAGCCGTCAGACACAGCCTTGATCCAGCACCAGCCGTCGCGGCGCTCGAATATCGTCACCTCTTCGCCCATCAAGAGCTCGGTATCGATGCCCGAGGCGAGATCCGGCTTCGGCCGGAGCGCAACGACCGGCACGGCAACGCGTGCAGCAATACCTTCGACGAAACGCTCGGCCTCAACCTTGCCCTTGAGAGAAGCCTCGGCAAGATCGGGTCTGAAAGCATTGAGACGGCGGTCAAGCATCATGTTGAAATTCCTGAGGTTACAATTTTCGGCCGTGCTCGATGATGAGATCGCCGAGTTTTTCAAGATAGAGCGCGCCGGTGACTGTTCGCTTAATGATGACATTGCGGCGATCGCGATCGTCGCGCACGCGGTCGACCAATCCCATCACGCCCATGGTGTCAAGCGCCCGGGTAATGACCGGCTTGGTGACGCCGAGCGTCGCGGCCAGGCCGCGTACGGTATGCGGCGGCGGCACAAGATAGATCTGCAGCAGAATCGCCGTCTGCCGCAGCGTCAAATCATGATCCTCGCGGCGCACCTGAGCGAGCGTCACGCCGTGCCAAAGGCCGAGAGCCTGCGAGGCGGTGAGTTCAAGCGGCAAGAGCAACCCCGAAATTCGTTACGCTGCCGTTCCAGTCTCGACCAAGATCATGGCGGTTTCAAGGGGTGTTTTGGTTCTAGCTCTTTCGAAGATGGACTTTCGAGCCATAGAATTCGCGGAGGGTGCGCACCCCCCTCTGTCGCTTTCGCGACATCTCCCCCACAAGGGGGGAGATCTTTGGGAGTTTGCCACTCGTCGACCTCAAAACAACGAACTGCGATTTCACCAGGCACGATATTAGGCTTGTGGCAGGTATGTGCAGCGAGTAACCAATCTCCCCCCTTGTGGGGGAGATGTCGCAACAGCGACAGAGGGGATATCAGAGGCTCGGCACAATCGAACACCCATCTGCTCGCGATAATGCAGCCCCTACCGCACGCTCTGCCTGATATGGTGATAGAGCGCCCGGATGGCCTGTGCCTCGCCGCCGCCGGGCGAATGCGGACGTTCGCTCGGTGCCCAGCCGAAGATGTCGAAATGCACCCAGCTCGGTGTCTTCGTCACGAAGCGCTTGAGGAACAGGGCGGCCGTAATGGCGCCGGCCATGCCGCCTGATGGCGCATTGGTGATATCGGCAAATTTGGTGCGAATATCCTTATCGTAGCCCATATAGAGCGGCATGCGCCACAGCGGATCATCCGTCTCCAGGCTCGCCTCGGTCAGATCGCTGGCAAGTTCGCTATCGTCGGTGAAGAAGGGCGGCAGATCTGGGCCGAGCGCGACGCGGGCAGCACCCGTCAGCGTCGCCATGTCGATCATCAGGTCCGGCGCGTCCTCGTCGGCATAGGCGAGCGCATCGGCAAGGATCAGCCGCCCCTCGGCATCGGTATTGTCGATCTGCACGGTCAGGCCCTTGCGGCTCTTGTAGATATCGCCAGGGCGGAAGGCATTGGCCGAGATCGAATTCTCGACGACCGGAATGATGACGCGCAGATCGACCTTGAGCTTGGCGTCCATGATCATCAGCGCCAGACCCATGACGTTGGCGGCACCGCCCATGTCCTTCTTCATCAGAAGCATCGAGGATGCCGGCTTGATATCGAGGCCGCCGGTGTCGAAGCACACGCCCTTGCCGACCAGGGTGATGCGGCGATGACCCTTCTTGCCCCAATGCAGTTCCAGAAGGCGCGGCGCATCGGCGCTCGCACGTCCCACCGTATGGACCAGCGGGAAATTCTCCTTCAGGAGATCATCGCCGATGATGACGGACATCTCAGCCTTGTAGTGCTCGGCCAGCGCCCGGAAGGCGGCTTCGAGCTGTTCCGGACCCATATCGTTGGTCGGCGTGTTGATGAGATCGCGCGCGAGGAAGACGCCTGCCAGCTGGCGCTTGATATCGGCAGCATCGGCATCGCGCGGGATCATCAATGTCGGCGCCGCGGCTTTTTCTGATTTGTAGCGGTCGAAGCGATAGCTGCCGAGACCGAAACCAAGCGAGAGCCGGTTCGCCGTCAGCGGCGCCGTCTCAATATGCCAGGTGCCGGCCGGCAGGCTGCGTGCCAGCTTGCCTGTGAGGAAGGGTTGTTCGGACGGATTGGAGCCGAGGCCGAACAGAGCTCCGCCCAGATGCCCTTCAGCGGTCGGGATCAACAACAGCGAGCCGCTTTCGGCCTTGTAACCCGCCTTGCGTGCCCAATCGAGCGCGATGGGATCGATGGTGCCCGTCTCGATATGTGCAGGGGTGACGGCAAAGATCGGCAGGGTCGCACCACCCTTCGAATTGAAAGGCGTCGCGCGCTCGATGAATTGAAAGGGGGCCATGACTATCCTTCGGCAATGACTGAGGGGAATCGAGAGTTAACCGTCTGTTAGGGTTAACAGATTATTGCTGGAGCGAACATTGCGTCGAACCTTTCCCTGTTCCGATTCTAGGCCGGGCGCAAGACTATAGGAATTCAGGGATCAGCGTCATGCCCGCCGTCGCAGCTGCGTCTTCATTCAGAACCTTTCTTTTGCAGGGAGCTTCCGTCGCACTTCTGGCGCTCACGCTCGCAAGCTGCTCGACGACCGGACAGGACAGGATGACGACGGGCTCGATCCCCAAGACTTCGAAATCTGTCGATACGATGAACAGCACGGAGCTGGCTCAGGCGACCGCGACGTTTGGCAAGGCCTATGATGCCAATCCCAAGGATCGCGATGCCGGCGTCAACTACGCCAATGCGCTGCGCATGAGCGGCCGCAACAATCAGGCGCTTGCGGTCATGCAGCAGGTGGCAATCGCCAATCCAACCGACCGCGGCGTGCTGGCGGCCTATGGCAAAGCCCAGGCGGCGGCAGGCCAGCTCGACGAGGCGCTTTCGACCATTGACCGCGCCCAGCTTCCGGATCGGCCGGACTGGCGCCTGGTTTCAGCGCAGGGCGCTATCCTCGATCAGCTTGGGCGCTCCCAAGATGCGCGCGCCAAATATCGGGATGCGCTGGTGCTGGCTCCAAACGAGCCGACCATCCTTTCCAATCTCGGCATGTCCTATGTGCTGACCGGCGATCTCAAGAATGCGGAAAACTATCTCCGCACGGCCATCTCGCAGCCGGGCTCCGATAGCCGCGTACGGCAGAATCTGGCGCTGGTCGTCGGTCTGCAGGGCCGGTTTGCGGAAGCCGAACAGATTGCGCGGCAGGAACTGACACCGCAACAGGCGAACGCCAACGTTGCCTATCTGCGCGGCATGCTGGCGCAGCAGAACTCCTGGCAGAAGCTTGCCGCCAGCGGCAACAGCAGGAAAGTCGCCCAACAATAGGGCCAGCGGGAGCGGCCATAACGGCTCGCCTGCGCACCTCTCGCACAGATAAGCCGGCCGCACGCCAATTCAGGCGGATACCCGGCAGCTCGAGGCACTTAACGCCAGATGTGGCGCGGCAGCCCCTCGGCGACAAGCCGCGCTCCAAGGGCACCGATGACGGCACCCGCCACCCTGTCGATCCAGAGCTTTGATCCGACATAAAGTGCACGTGGGCGGTTGGAGGAGAAGGCCAGTGTCACCACGGTGTACCAGCCAACCTCGACCAGGAGGACTGCGGGCGGAACCGCAAAGAGCAGCCAGGGAGCCGGAGCCGCCGGAAGGAGTGCGGCGAAGATACTGCCGTAGAAAATGGCCGTCTTCGGATTGCTGAGCTGCGTGCCGAGCGCAAAGAGGAAATTACGCACCACGCCACCCTCCGCCGGCGTTGCCGGCGCGTCGATGGGAAGGTCATCCGCCGCGCTGCGCCAGATGCGGATGCCGACATAGATCAGATAAAGGCCGCCGCCGATTTTCAGCGCGAGATACAGCCATTCGACCTTCATCAGCAACGCGCTCAAGCCGAACAGGGCCAAGGTCGCGAAAATGACGCTACCGGTTCCCATGCCGAAAGCCGCGGCAAGCCCCGCCTTGCGAGAGCGCGAAATGGCGATGCGTGAAACGAGCACGAAGCTCGGGCCGGGACTGACGGCTCCGATGAAGACAGCCGCGATGACGCTGAAAAATATAGCAAGGGATGACATGCGAGACCTCCAAGGACGCTCGGTACGAACGACTTGCGCTTGCTGCAACACACGCCAGACGTACTCGACGACATTCCATACAACTAACCATGTCTCCGCGTGGCGGGCAAGCAGGCAATTCAGAACTTATCCATAGCCTGAATGATTGCGGGGCCGAGAATTACCGCCATCAAGACCGGCAGGAAGAAGATGATCATCGGCACGGTGAGCTTCGGCGGCAGCGCGGCAGCCTTCTTCTCTGCCTCGTTCATGCGTTCGTCGCGGCCCTCCTGCGCCATGACGCGCAGCGCCTGCGAAAGCGGCGTGCCATAACGTTCGGCCTGGATGAGCGCCTGCGTCACCGATTTGACGAGCTCGATCTGCGTACGGGCGGCGAGGTTGTCAAAGGCGGTACGGCGATCCTGCAGGAAGGAAAGCTCGGCCGTGGTCAGCACCATTTCCTCCGCAAGTGCGGGAGATTGCTCTGCCATTTCCTCGGACACGCGATGCATACCCGCCTCGATTGAAATGCCCGACTCCACGCAGATCAGCATCAGGTCGAGAGCATCGGGCCAGGCGCGCTTGATCGATTTCTGGCGCTTGCTCACCAGATTGGAGATATAGATGTTCGGCGTATAGAAGCCCAGATAGGCGAAAGCGATGACCCCGAGCAGGCGGATCGGCAGGGGCTTTGCGGCGAACCAGCCGAGAACGAAGACGACGACGATCGCAACTGCGAGAAACAGGAACGGCAGCAGGAACCGCGCCACCAGGAACATGTTGAGCGCATTTTCCGACCGCAGGCCCGCGGCCCGCAAGCGATTGACGGTATTGGCGTCGACCAGCGCGTTGCGCAGGTTGAACCGCTCGACGATCTGTCTGACGTTTCGATTGTTGTGGCTGCGCAGCGACGCCTTGCCGCCGTCCGCATTAAGCCGTGCCCGCTCGCGCGCACGGATCTGTTCACGCTCCGTCGACACGGCCTTCATGCGCTTGCTGAGATCGCCGCGTTCCAAAAGCGGTATCGCAATCGTGTAGAAAGTCGCGAAGACGGCAATGGCGACCACGACGGCAAGAAGAGTGCCGGGATCGGTTAAGCGGGCAGCGAGATCGGTCATGGGCTACGCGGCTCCTTCCCGCTCAGATCTCGAAATTGACCATGTTGCGCATGATGAAGATGCCGATCGACATCCAGATGCCGGCTCCGAGCAAGATCAGATGGCCGCGCGGATCGGCGAACAGGATCATCATGTATTGCGGCGACGTCAGATAGACCAGCAGCATCACGATGAAGGGTAGAGCGCCAATGATGACGGCGGATGCCTTGGCTTCCATCGACAATGCCTTGACTTTCGCCTTCATTTTCTTGCGCTCGCGCAGCACCTTCGAGAGATTGCCGAGAGCTTCCGAGAGGTTACCGCCCGCCTGGGCCTGGATCGCGATAACGATCGAGAAGAAATTTACCTCCTGCAGGGGCATGTGGTTCGAGATGCGCGCGCAGGCATCCGCCATGCTGAAGCCGACTTGCTGCGCTTCGACGACCCGGCGGAACTCCGTCTTGACGGGCTCCCGTGCCTCGCCGGCCACCAGCCGAACCGCATCATTGAGCGGCAGACCTGAGCGAAGCGAGCGCGTGATGACATCGAGTGCGTTCGGAAACTCTTCCAGAAATTTGCTTTGCCGGCGCTTGATGAGGAAGCGGACGACCCAGCGCGGCAGGCCGAAAGCAGCCGCAAAGAATATGCCCAGAATGGCCAGCGGCGGGGCGCCGACAATGAAAAGAACCAATGTGACAAAAAGGCCGAACAGCACGCTGAAGATGTAGAAGCGCGCCGGCGTCAACGACAGACCGGCCTGCGCGAGGCGCGCTTTCAGCGACTGCCTCTTTTTCGTGTTTTCGGACTGGCGCCGTTCCAGATCCTTTAGAGAATCCTGCACGGATTTGCGCCGCTTCGACATTTCCTGGACGCGGTCACGCGCTGCCTTGACCTTGACGCGATCGGTTTCGGCCTGCTTGACGCGATTGACACGGCCTTCCGCCTTCTTCTGGGTCTCGATCCGGGAATAGAGAACGCCATAGCAGACTGCCGCCGCGGAAACCGCCGCCAGCAGCACAATCAACAGCACTATTGGATCGATACCGAACATCGTAAATCCTATTGCGCCTTCTGTTCCATCTCATCCAAGGCGGCCGCCAGGCGCCGCTCCTCGTTGTAGTAGCGGGCACGATCCCAGAAATGCGGCTTGCCGATACCGGTGGAAACGTGCCGACCGATGATCCGGCCGTTCGCATCCTCGCCCTCGATCTCGTAGCGCATCAAATCCTGTGTAATGATCACATCGCCTTCCATGCCGATCACCTCGGTGACCTGGGTGATGCGACGCGAACCGTCACGCAGGCGGGCGGCCTGGATGACGACGTCGACGGAGCTGGAAATGATCTCGCGTACGGTCTTGGCCGGCAGGCTGAAACCACCCATCGCGATCATCGATTCCATACGGCTCAAGCACTCGCGCGGCGTATTGGCGTGGATGGTCCCCATGGAACCATCGTGGCCCGTGTTCATCGCCTGCAGCAGGTCGAAGACCTCGGGTCCGCGCACTTCGCCGACGATGATGCGTTCGGGGCGCATACGCAGGCAGTTCTTGACGAGATCGCGCATGGTGATCTCGCCCTCGCCTTCGATGTTCGGCGGGCGGGTTTCGAGGCGCACCACATGCGGCTGCTGCAGCTGCAGTTCGGCGGTATCTTCGCAGGTGATGACGCGTTCATCGCGGTCGATATAGTTGGTCAGGCAGTTCAGAAGCGTTGTCTTGCCCGAACCGGTACCGCCTGAGATGACGACATTGCAGCGCACACGGCCGATGATCTGCAAAAGTGTCGCGCCTTCCGGCGTGATGGCGCCAAAACGGACGAGCTGATCGAGGGTGAGCTTGTCCTTCTTGAATTTACGAATGGTCAGTGCGGGACCGTCGATCGCGAGCGGCGGTGCGATGACGTTGACGCGCGAACCGTCGGGCAGGCGCGCATCGCAGATGGGGCTCGATTCATCGACGCGGCGGCCGACCTGGCTGACGATGCGCTGGCAGATGGAAAGAAGCTGCGAATTGTCGCGGAAGCGGATTTCGGATTCGACGGTCTTGCCGCCGACTTCGATGAAGGTCTGGCCGGCACCGTTGACCATGATATCGGCGATGTCGTCGCGGGCGAGCAGCGGCTCCAGCGGACCGTAGCCAAGCACATCGTTGCAGATATCCTCGAGCAGTTCCTCCTGCTCGGAGATCGACATCGCGAAATTCTTGATGGTGATGATATCGTTGACGATATCGCGGATTTCCTCGCGCGCGGCCTCGTTGCCAAGCTTGGAAAGCTGCGAAAGGTCGATCGTGTCGATCAGCGCGGAGAAGACCTGCGATTTCGTATCGTAATATTCTTCGGTGCGCGCCACGCGACGGCGGCTGGGCGTCTGCATCGAGGGAGGCACGACCTGCTGACGGGGCTGCGTTGAATCATGGGACGGCTCAATCAGCACGGCCGGTGCCGCCGGACCATTGCCAGCGGCTGGCACGCGCGCCGGCGGCGGCGGAGACATTGCACCGCTCTTTGCAGGACCTTCATTTCCGCGCTTGCCAAACATCTTTCTGATCCAATTCTAATGCTGCTGCACGGCCTTCAAAAAGATCGGTCTTTGAAGCCCGTGCGAAATCAAACGATCACTTTCGCTTCAGAAGGCCCAGCAAACCGCCCTTTCTGGCCTTCTTCAAAGCGACACGTCCGGTAACGATGTGCGATATCTGCGAGAAAGTTTCGGCGGTCGGCGACTTCGGATCGGTTTCGGCGATCATCTGCCCGCTGTTGGCGGCATTGCCGAACAGGTTGATGTCGAACGGGATGATGGCGATCGGATCCGTCTCAAGCGGTGCGCAGAACTCCGAGGGGTTGATCTCGGGACGCTTCGGCATGCCGACCTGATTGAGAATGAGGTGCGGCGCCTTGTCGTTGGGCCGCAGCTTGCTCAGAGCGTCGATCAGATTCTTGGCGTTGCGCAGATTGGCGAGATCGGGCGCGGCGCAAATGACGACCTCGTCTACCGCGCCAAGCACCGAGCGTGTCCATTCCGTCCAGACATGCGGCACATCGAGAACCGCGACCGGCGCACTGCGCTGGAGGACATCGAGCACCGGCAGGAAAGCCTGCCCTTCGAAATCATAGGCGCGATCCAGCATCGAGGGAGCCGCCAGCAGCGAGAGATGCTGGGAACATTTGGTCAGCAACCGGTCGAGGAAGACCTCGTCAAGCCGCTCAGGAGCATAGACGGCTTCCGCGATACCCTGCGCGGGATCCTGGTCGAAATCGATATTGGCGGTGCCGTAGGGCAGATCGAGATCGGCAAGGATGGTTTCGGTGGAGAAAAGGCTGGAAATTCCGAAGGCGCAATTATGGGCGATGGTCGATGCGCCTACCCCGCCCTTGGCGCCGATGAAGGCGATACTGCGCCCGAGCGGCTCGGCATCGGGATCGATAAAGATCGCCGCCATCGCGGTCAACAGATCGACCATGTCGGTCGGCTGGACGATATATTCGGAGATGCCGTTGCGGATGAGTTCGCGATAGAGGCCGATATCGTTGTGATAGCCGACGACGATGACTTTGGTGCTCGGATCGCAGACGGCGGCGAGCGGTTCGAGTTCCGCCAACAGGCCGCGCGGACCGGCGCGCGTCTCCAGGATGATCAGATTAGGGGTCGGCGCCGAGGCGAACATGTTCGCCGCAGCCGCCACACCGCCGCTGGTGATCCGCAGGCTGACCTTGGACATGCGCCGATCGTTGGCGCACTGGTCCATCACCTGCTGCAACTGCTCGCTTTCGCAAAAGGCATGTATGGAAATACGCGGCAGCGGCCTTAGATTGTCGAGATTGGCCGAACGCGAAACCTCCTCCGCTTCCGGGGCAGTCGAGCCGATATCATATTCGATGGCGTTCATGATTTCATCCTGTTCCGCCGGCGCGTAACTCTCATGTTCATTGGCCCGAGCCGCCGGAACCACTGAAGCCGCCAACCGTGGCGGTACTCGTCGGGACCGAGCCATTGCGATAATTGTCGATCACCTTGCTGCGCTGATCGGTATCGATCGGCGACACGGCGCGCGGCGAGATCAGATCCGTCGGATTGGCGACTTGCGCCGCCAGATTATGCTGTGTCGCGCAGCCGAAATTGTAGTAGTTCTGGTTGTCGAAAGCGTTGTCCGAAAGATCGTCCGGCCATTGACCGCATGTGTTGGTGAGCGCCGTCGTCGCTGTGAAGCGCAGACGAATCGGAGCCGCATCGCCAGGGTCGCCAGCGCCATAGTAGCTATCGACGATGCGGGCCGACGGAATGCCGTTCGCAACCAGCTCCCTGCGGATCTGCTGACGCAACGCAGATGCCGCCAAAGAATTCATCGATCCCCTGGGGGCAAGGATTTCGACCGTACCGCTCGCACGAGTGCGGTAATCCTGGATAAACCCGCGGATGGTATCGCGCATTCCCGTCGTCAGGCGACGGTCGCTGGCGGCAACCGGGATATCGAGATTGTGTTCTTTCTCCGTCAACACGATCGGATGACGTTGCCGATAATCGTCATTGATCGCGCTGGTGGTCATGCGATCACGTGAATCGGCGCAGCTGCTGATAGTTGCAGCCGTCACGATCAGGGCCGGCACCATCAGAGCCAGCCCGAGGGAACGGGACCGGCCGGTGCGAGGCGCTTTGTGCTCCAGGCTGGCCATTTTGGGATCTTTCGTTGATCCGGTTGAAAAGGCGCGCGTCATGATCGGTCTCTCCTCACTTGTAGATGAAGCCGACAGTGCCGTGGAAATCGGCATCGGCGACCGGCGGCCCGTCCTTGCGGCCGTAGATCTTGTTGACACGATTCATGAAGACGCCGCTGATATCGTTGCTCGGCGAGAAGTTATCGTCGGGGCGGGCAAGCTGGCTACGGGCGACCGGCCGCACCAGATAAGGCGTCGCGATGATGACCAGCTCGGTTTCATCGCGCTGAAAGCTCTTTTGACGGAACAGAGCGCCGAGAATCGGAATCTTCGAGGCGCCCGGCGTGCCGTTGGTGGTCTGCTGAATGGTATCGCTCAGGAGACCGGCCAAAGCGATCGAGCCGCCCGACGGCAACTCTACCGAAGTATCGGCGGCGCGCTGGTTGTAGGTTGCCGTGCCTGCGTTGGCTGTGCCAACCGGATTGGAGACCTGGGTCTGCACATGCAGCGCGATTCGTCCGGCAGACAGCACGACAGGCGTGAAGGCCAAACTGATACCGTAGGTGAAGGGCGTGACCGTGACGGTCCCGTCCTTGTTCGTGACGGCGTACAGGGTCTGACCGCCCGAATTGAAGGTCGCCGCCTGGCCGGAGATCGCCGTCAATGTCGGCTCGGCCAGCGTACGGACGGCCCCAGCCTGCTCGAGAGCATTGAGATAGGTGCTGATATCGTATTTGCCGATGGCGGTCTTGAACAAGCTGGCCAGGCCGCCGCCGCCGGCCGCCGCAGTTCCATCCGCGCTAGGACTGCCGAGCTGGGCAACCGTCAAGCCGGAAGAATTCCTGACGAGATTGTCGAAGCCGATCTGCTTCAGCACGCTGCGCTTGATTTCGGCGACGGTCACCTTGAGCGTCACCTGATCCTCGCCTTCGATCTGCAGCATGTTGACGATCTGCGAGGTCTGCCGTGTTTCCGCAAAAATGGCGACCGCATTGTTGTCGCCGCTGCCCGAGGCAGTCTGGTTTCGGGTCGTCGCCTCGCCGCCTTTGAGGAAGGCCTGCGCAAGCTGTTCGGCACGTGTCGCATCCTGGGGCGTGCGCACCGTACCGGTCATGACGATGTTGTCGGAAACGATCTCGACGTTGATGTCGGAGTCGGGAATGAAGCGCTTGAGGTTGGCCTGAAGTCCGGCAATGTCGCGCTCGATCTGCAGATCGAGGCTGACGATCTCCTTGCCGTCGGCACCGAAGATGAAGATGTTGGTCTGGCCGACCGTCTTGCCGAAAAGATAGATGCGACGCGATGTTCGCGTCACCGCATCGGCCATCTTGGGATCGGAGACAAGGATATCGTGGGCATCGGCCGGCAGATCGACGACAAGCGCCTTGTTGAGGCCCAGCTTCAATGTGCGCTTCGTGCCGAGGCCGGCTATCGTCACGATGCTGTCCGAGCCGCCTGCGAAGACCGCAGGCATGCGCAGAAAGGCCGGACCCAAAGGCAGCCCGGCAAAAGCAACGGAGAAGGAGAGGCCGAAGGCGAGAGGCAGGCTGGCTTTCTTGCTTGTCTTGAACATGGTCTCGCCCCTTCTCACTGCGGCTTCGGCCCGGTCGGGCCGTCGGTCACGATTGCTCCGGATTTGATGACCTGGATCATGCTGCCGCCATTGTCGCCGGCCAGAAGATAATCGGCGGCCGTCGTATCGGACTGCTGCGCGTCCGCAACGGAGCGCAATGCCAGCGTCAGACGATCGGCCATCTGGTGGGCGACCGCTAGGACCTTGGTTTGATCCGGCGTCAGCTCCAGCGTCGCGGTTGCACCGACGACGGCCTTGCTTCCATCCTGCTTTTCCTCGATCTGCTGATCGACTGCCAGAACGCGCACGTTGCTGAGCACGGTTTCCGTGACGAGCTGCTGTTGGGAGCCCTTACGCACCATGATGACGTCGACACGATCATTCGGAAGAATGAAGCCGCCCGCGCCGGTGGCGACGGAAATCTCCGTGGCGACGGCCCGCTTGCCCGCCGGCAGCAAGGACGAAAGGATACGGCTGTTGGAATCGGCAATCTTCTCCTCGCGGATGGGCTCGCCCTCGAAGATCGGCAGACGAACAACAGCGCCGGTCAGATCTTTCAGAGCGTCGGGCCGTTCGCGTTCGGTGACGAGGCCTTTGACGAGACCGCTTTCGGGCCAAGGCATCCAATGGATCGACTGTTCGTTCAGGCGTGTGCCGACAGGCAGATTGGCACCGGCAACGAGGACGTTGACCGTCGCCTCCTTCTCCACGACCGCCGCGATCTGCTGGGGAACGATATCGCGCGAACCCGCCAGGCGCATCGCGAGCAGACCGGCCATACCGGCCGCGACGGCTGCCACTGCGAGGATCATTATGCGAGCGGGTTTCATGGTCATTCCTTGAGGAACAGGATTCTTCGCCCTGCAGAATGACCGGCAATTGGTGTAATTATGGTTAATGGGTGGTTACATTTATTGTTACTTAACCATGATTACTTGACATATATTAGAGCTCCCTTTCAAAAAGACCTCCTATACTCCTGCGTTAAGGTTCGGAGTACTTTTAGGCCGCTGCAGCCAGAAGAACCGCCGAGGAGGGGAAGGCGAGCATCCCGCCAATCGCGATGGCAATGCCGTAAGGGATTTTTTTAGCAACCGTCAATGAGTGCGGCAATGGCAAGCCCAAAGCCACGATGGTAGCGGCCTGCGATCTCAGCATGATGACCAAAACAGTAACTGCGCCACCGATGAACGCGACATAAACCAAGAACTCGATGAGAGAAGAATCGAACCCAAACCAAAGTGCAGCAGCAGCCAGGAGCTTCGCATCGCCGCCGCCCATGATGTTCAGTGCAAACAACGTGAAGCAGGCAAAGAACACAGCACCCGCTCCGGCAAGATGCATACCGATTTCTGCAGCCGAAAGGCCCGAGATCGGTGCCAGCACAAGGAACGAGGCCGCAAGCGCCAACGACACGCGATTCGGGATCCTCATGGTCATCAGATCCGAGATCGCCGCGATTGACATGCAGAGCGGGAAAATCAGCAATGTTGCCGTTTCAAGCATTGAAGATAAACCGCCTTTTGCGACCAAGATAAAAAAATCGAAAACCGCTCGCAGAGAGAACGGTTTTCGTTAGCAGCACCAAACCTTGCAGAAACAGGGTTGGTTTCAAGGCGCTATTATTGCGCCTTAGTACCCCTTGGATTGAGTATCAGCGGCAGTCATCTTCGTCGCAATATTTCGGAAGGTATTATTCAATGTACCACCCAGGGTCGTCGCGCCGGTGATGATGGCGACCGAGATCAGGGCGGCGATCAGGCCATATTCAATTGCGGTCGCGCCGGATTCATCCTTCAGGAAACGCGAAAAAAGCTTGGACATAAATTTAACTCCACTTTGTTGACAGCACGTCCGCCAACTGTTGCCGTTGATCGGATGAACTGCACAGTAGCCGCGCGCCGTTTCCATCGCTTTAAAGAATTAGGTTAATACACAGTAAATACAAAAGCGAAAATAGAATAGTTAATGCACGTTTTATGTTCTTCTTTCCGTTTTAAAGAAGTTCTTCAGCCAAATTGAAATTATTAGACGCATGAATATTAGCGAGAAATACGATTTGTCTTGAAACAATACACGATTTTCGCAATGATGGGATGACATGGCGGTCGAATGAGACATTCGAGCCATAATCGAACGACGCCGGGTCAGCTTAATCGTTCATTCACCATTCTTTCCCATTCTATCCGGAAATTCTTTTCACTATCGCTTTCCAAGAGGCCAAGCCATGCCAATCGGCGGCAGAACAGCATTCCTTGCATGCATTGTTGCCGCGGCCGGCATGATGCCGCAGCTTTCCCACGCCGCGGGAGAGAGCATGCTGCGCGTCTATATGGATCACGCGCGCGTATTGAAGCTGGACCGCCCTGTCAGCAAGGTTATCGTCGGCAATTCGCAGGTCGCCGATGCAACCGTCGCCGATCCGAAAACCATCGTCCTGACCGGCCGCAGCTTCGGCACGACGAACATCATCCTGCTCGACACCGACGGCAACGCGATCGTGGACGAGCAGATCCTGGTATCGATCGACGAAGGCAATACGGTCCGCGTTTTCCGCCAGACGGATCGAGCCGTGCTGTCATGCACGCCGAATTGCGAACAGCACGCTCAACAAAACAATACGGCGACGCCGACCGCGGCCGCAGGGCCATAATAACATTCGATAACGCAAATATTCTAAAGTACTTTCAAAGAATTATATTGCGATCGATAATCCTAGTTTCCTCTAAATATGAATAGAGAAGAGAAACGGATTATCAAGAAAGCAACTCTAGTGTCCTCCGCGTTTAAACATCGCGGATGACCTATGACGCCAAACAACGCGCCTCTCGCCAATACGAGCCCTGCACGGCAACGTGCGCGAGGCAGATTCCGCGAATTCGTGCGCTCTCGCGATGGGACGGCGGCGATCGAATTCGCTCTGCTTGCCATTCCCTATTTTCTGATCATCTTCGCCATTATCGAAACCTTTGTCGCCTTTACTGCGGAACAAGTCGTTTCGAACGCCGTCGATACTCTGTCACGGCAGATCAGAACCGGACAGATTACAGCTGCTAACACCAGCTCGCAGCAATTCCGACAGGCATTCTGCAATCAGATTTCCGTGCTCATTACCTGCTCATCTTCCGAACTACAGACGCCGACAAACCTCTACCTCGATGTGCAAAGCTATTCGAGCTTCGCATCCATGCCGACAACAATCCCGCGCAAATCCTCGACCGATCCCTATTCCGATCTCAGCACTACAGGTTTCGCCTTCACACCAGGCGGGGCCAAGTCGCTGAACATGGTGCGCGCCTACTATCGCTGGGGGATCATAACGGACCTGCTGCGCCCCTATCTGACCAACGTGCACCCGACCGACGGTTCGGCCTCGGTCTATCTCATCGTCGCCACGGCGGCCTTTCAGAACGAGAATTATCCGTGAGCAGCCACGCGAGCATGACCGCGAAAGAAAATGTGCCCTCAGGCATATTGCGGCGATTCGCCCGCGACGAGCGCGGCGTCGGCGCGATCGAATTCGCCATTCTTTTTCCCGTGTTGCTGATGCTCTATCTCGGTGCCTTCGAGCTTACCGTCGGCCTCAGCGCCTCGAAACGAGCCAGCCGTTCGGCCGGTTCGATAGCCGATATCGTCTCGCAGCAATCGTCGATCACAAAGTCCGTGCTTGCGACAATGCCCTCGGTCGCCGGCGCCATCTTCGCACCCTATGGCACCACCGGCCTGACGCTGAAGATCACCGGCATCGCCATCGACGCTTCAGGCAAGGCGACTGTCGCGTGGTCCTGGGCGCAGGACGGAAGCAGGGCATATACGGTTGGCTCGACGGTCACTTTGCCGGCCAACATGAACCAGGCAAGCACATTCCTCGTCCGCAGCGAACTTACCCACCCCTATCAGCTCCTCAGCTTTGGTGCCAATTTCCTGCCGAGCGGCACAAACCAGATCACCATCAGCCGGCAATATTACTATCGCCAGCGTGTCGGAACTTCGATCAGCTGCAGCGATTGCTGAGAACGCGCCGCAGAGAGGCGCCTGGCGGGGCTTCCAAACGGAAAATTGCCAAGTCGATGCCTCCGTTATATGGGTGACGTCCAATGACCCGGAAGACCTCCCCGGGATGACGGTATTCTATCGGGTGATCTATGGCGCGCGCCTTTCTCTTCGTTCTGGATTCTTTCGGCGTGGGTGGCGGCCCCGATGCGGCAAGCTACGGAGATGAAGGCGCCGACACGCTTGGCCATATTGCGGAATTCTGCGCTGCCGGCGCGGCCGATCGGGCGGGCCTTCGCCAAGGCCCGTTGACATTGCCGATCCTGTCGGGCCTCGGCCTGCTGGAGATCGCCAAGGCGGCGACGGGCAATTATCCCGCCGGCATGCCGCTGCCGGAAAAACTGTATGGCCTCTATGGCTGCGCCAATGAGGTCTCCCGCGGCAAGGACACACCTTCGGGCCATTGGGAGATCGCCGGTACGCCCGTCATGTTCGACTGGGGGTACTTTCCGACCGAGGGCGATGCCTTCCCGCCGGAGCTGGCGAAGGCCATCTGCGAGGCGGCCGATCTGCCAGGGATTCTCGGCAATTGCCACGCCTCCGGCACGGATATCATCGCAAAGCTCGGCGAAGAGCACATCCGCAGCGGCAAGCCGATCTGCTATACCTCGTCCGACTCCGTCTTCCAGATTGCAGCGCACGAACAGCATTTCGGCCTCGACCGGCTGATCGGCCTCTGCAAGATCGTACGCACGCTGCTCGATCCCTACAATATCGGCCGCGTCATAGCCCGCCCCTTTGTCGGCGAGACGGTGGCGACATTCGAGCGGACCGGCAACCGGCGCGACTTTTCTGTTCTGCCGCCCGAGCCGACGCTGCTCGACCGTCTGGTCAAGGCCGAACGCACGGTGCATGCCGTCGGCAAGATCGGCGATATCTTTGCCCATCAGGGCGTCTCCAGGGTCATCAAGGCCAATGGCAATATGGCGCTGATGGATGCGACGCTGAAGGCCATGGGCGAAGCCGAGGATGGCGATCTCGTCTTCACCAATTTCGTCGATTTCGACATGGTCTATGGCCATCGCCGCGACGTGCCGGGTTATGCCGCGGCGCTCGAAGCCTTCGACGCGCGCCTGCCCGAAGTGCATAAGAAGCTGAAGGCAGGCGATCTCGTCATCCTGACCGCCGATCACGGCTGCGACCCGACTTGGCGCGGCACCGATCATACGCGCGAGCGCGTGCCTGTCATGGCTTACGGGCCGGGCATTCGTTCCCGTTCCATCGGCGTCCGTCAGACCTATGCGGATATCGGCGAGACGGTTGCGAAACATTTGGGAATTGCGGCAGGACCGCACGGGAGGAGCTTCCTTTGACATCGCATTTGAAGAAGGTGGAGCTGCACTGCCATCTGGAGGGCGCGGCTCCACCGGCATTGACGCTCGCACAAGCGGAGAAATATGGAGTCGACACCAGCGCCTTCCTTAGGGACGGTATTTACCTCTGGAAGGATTTTGCCGAATTCCTCGTCTGCTACGACAAGGTGTCCGAGGTCTACCGCACCGAGGAAGACTATGCGCTGCTGACGGAAACCTATCTGGAAGAGCTTGCCGGCATCGGCACGATCTATAGCGAGCTCATCGTTTCGCCCGACCATGGCGACCGCATCGGCCTTGGCGCCGACGCCTATATGGCGGGTGTTTCCACCGGCATCCATGCAGCCAAGGCAAAAACGGGCATCGAGGCTCGGCTGATCGTGACAGGCGAACGGCACTTCGGCCCGGAGCGCGTGGTGAAGGCGGCGGAGTATGCCGCCAAGAGCGACAATCCGCTGATAAAAGGATTCAACATGGCAGGCGAGGAGCGCATGGGCCGCGTCGCCGATTACGCCCGTGCCTTCGACATCGCCCGCGAAGCCGGCCTCGGTATGACAATCCATGCCGGCGAGGTTTGCGGCGCATTTAGCGTCGCCGACGCGGTGGATCTGGTGCGCCCGCAGCGTATCGGCCATGGCGTGCGCGCCATTGAGGATATGGATCTCGTCAGACGCCTTGCCGATCTCGGCACCGTGCTGGAAGTCTGCCCCGGTTCCAACATCGCGCTGAAGGTTTTTCCGGATTTCGAGTCGCATCCGCTGCGCAGGCTGCGCGACGCCGGCGTGAGGGTCACAATCAACGCCGACGATCCGCCCTTCTTCCACACCTCGCTCGAGCGAGAATACGAGCTTGCGTCGTCAGCCTTCGGCTTCAGCGACGACGAGATCAATGCGATGACGCGCACGGCGATCGAGGCGGCGTTCGTGGACGAGGCGACACGGGCGTCGCTGCTCGCAAAGTTGTAAAATGAGGGTTTTGGCCGCAGATTGGGGATGAAATCTCGCAAAGCGGCCTATTTTCTTGCACCAGAGGCAATTTCCGTGGAAGAACCATCTTATATCGCGGAATTACTGGAAGGCTGAAACCATGGACGGCGTCACTGTCATCGATCACCCGCTTGTGCAGCACAAGCTCACAATCATGCGCAAGAAGGACACCTCGACGGGAAGCTTCCGCCGGCTGCTGCGCGAGATTTCGACGCTGCTCTGTTACGAAGTGACGCGCGACCTCGAACTGACCATCGAGACCATCGAAACGCCGCTCCAGCCGATGGATGCGCCGATCCTCGAGGGCAAGAAGCTGGTCTTCGCCTCGATCCTGCGCGCCGGCAACGGTCTGCTCGAAGGCATGCTCGATCTCGTGCCCTCGGCCCGCGTCTCGCATATCGGCGTCTACCGCGATCATGAAACGCTGCAGCCGGTCGAATATTACTTCAAGGCGCCCGAGGATATTTCCGAGCGCCTGATCATCGTCGTCGATCCGATGCTGGCAACAGGCAATTCCTCGATTGCCGCGATCGAAAAGCTGAAGGAGCGAGGCGCACACAATATCCGCTTCCTGTGCTTGCTGGCGGCTCCCGAAGGCATCGCCAATTTCCGCAAGGCGCATCCGGACGTTCCGGTGTTCACGGCCGCCATCGACAGCCACCTGAACGAGAAGGGCTATATCGTCCCCGGCCTCGGCGATGCCGGCGACCGCATGTACGGCACCAAGTAAATCCGCTCTAATACTTTTCAGGAAGCCCGGCAGTTATTCGACTGCCGGGCTTTTTATTGATCGCTTTAGCATCCTTTCAGCACTCTCGGCTTATAAATGGCATGGCCCGCAGGAGGGGCCCTGCCGATGCTCGTTCGCGTTCTTGCCTTTGCCGGTGTCATCGCCGTTGCAGCGACCCAGGTGCCGATGCTGGTGAGTACCTATAGCGAACATGCCGCGAAACCGGCGCCGGTCGAAGCGGTTTCGCTTGCCCTTCCGAAGGCGGAAGCTCCCGTTTCCTATGGCAGCGTTCAGCTGCGCGCCAATGCGGGCGGCCACTATGAAGGCGATTTCACCATCAATGGCCGGTCTGTGCATGGGATGATCGATACCGGCGCGACCTATGTGGCAATGAACGAAAGCACCGCGCGCAGCCTCGGCTTCAGCGGCGTCGATCTCGACTATCGCTACACGGTCCAGACCGCGAATGGCACGTCAAAGGTCGCCCACATCAAACTCGACCGCCTGGAGATCGGTACGATCCGGGTTCGCGATATCGATGCCGTGGTGGCAAAGGATAGCGCATTGAGCACGACGCTGATCGGAATGAGCTTCATGAAAAAGCTGAACTCCTATGGAGTGCAGAATGGCACTCTGCTTCTGAAGCAATAGGATAAAAGGCATTTCCCAGACTGCGAAGCGGCCGACCGGCGCCTTCAAATCAAATCCGTCTGACAATGACAGGCGACAAAGCGGGCGCCGTATCCACGGTGCGATAGTTAGCCGACAAAGCGCCCGCGGCCTTTTGCGCGCTTGCCTCGTCTGCCGCATGCACGGTAGCGATGCGGTCACCCCTGCTCACCTTGGTGCCGAGCGGCAGAATGTCGCTGAAGCCGACGCGATGATCGATCTTGTCTTGCGGGCGGCGGCGGCCGCCGCCGAGATCGATGACGCTCATACCGATCTCCCGCGCATCGCAGGCGCCCAGCCAGCCATCGGCCGCCGCGAGAACGGGCTTCTGCACCGGCGCACTCGCCAAATAGCGATCCGGGTGTTCCAGCAGATCCGCGGGGCCGCCAAGGGCGTGCACCATGCGGCCGAAGATCTCTGCCGCCTTGCCGGATGCCAGAGCCTCGCGCGCCCTGCTCTCCGCATCGGCAGCGTTGGCGGCAATGCCGGCCTGAACGAGCATTTCGGATGCGAAGGCCAGGACGACTGTTTCGAGGCGCGTGCCTGCCTTGTTGCCCTTCAGGAAATCCAGGCAGTTACGAAGTTCGACCACGTTGCCAGCCGCGTCGGCCAAGGGCTGGTTCATGTCGGTAATCAGGGCCGAAGTCCTGACCCCGCCGCCATTGGCCACCTCCACCAGCGAGCGCGCCAGGGTCTCAGCTTCTTCCTGCGAGGTCATGAAGGCGCCGCTGCCGATCTTGACGTCGAGCACCAGCGTTTCCAGTCCCGCGGCCAGTTTCTTCGACAGGATGGAGGCGGTAATCAACGGCACGGAATCGACGGTCGCCGTGACATCGCGCACCGCATAGAGCTTGCCGTCGGCGGGCGCCAGCGCGCCGGTCTGACCGATGATGGCGCAGCCGACCTCATCGACCACCTTGCGGAAACGGGCGGCATCCGGCGTGATCCCGTAACCGGGAATGGATTCCAGCTTGTCCAGCGTGCCGCCGGTATGGCCGAGACCGCGACCAGAGATCATCGGCACGGCGAGGCCGCAGGCGGCGGCGATGGGAGCGAGCATCAGAGAGACGTTGTCGCCGACACCGCCAGTCGAATGCTTGTCGGCAATCGGCCTGCCGATGCCTCGCCAGGAAAGGATATCGCCGGAGCGAGCCATGGCGAGCGTCAGCGCCACCGTTTCCTCCCGCGTCATGCCGCGAAACCAGACGGCCATGGCAAAAGCGCCGATCTGGCTTTCCGCCAGTTCGCCCCGCCCCAAAGCACCGATAAACGCATCGATATCGGCAGCCGAAAGGGTGGCGCCGTTACGCTTCTGACGGATGATCTCCTGCGGGATCATGGATCAGTAGCCTGAAGACGCCGTCTTGGACTCGCCGCCGGCCAGCACGTTCGAGATATCGTCGAGAAGGCTCGACGCACCGAAGCGGAAGGTCGACGGCATGGCCCAGTCGGGCGCCATGATGGTCTCGGCGAGGCTGAGATACAGAGCCGCATCGGAGACAGAGCCGATGCCGCCGGCCGGCTTGAAGCCGACCTTGCGACCGCTGTCGCGGATGGCGCGCAGCATGATGTCAGCGGCTTCGAGCGTCGCGTTGACGGCAACCTTGCCGGTGGACGTCTTGATGAAATCGGAGCCGGCATCGATCGCAAGTTCTGACGCGCGCCGGATGAGAGCGGTATCCTTGATTTCGCCGGTTTCAAGGATGGTCTTCAGAAGGACCGGACCTTTGCATTCGGCCTTTACCGCGGCAACCATATCGGTGATGGCCTGCTCATTGCCCGCCAGAAAGGCGCGATAGGGAATGACCAGATCGATCTCGTCGGCGCCATCGGCAATGGCTTCGCGCGCCTCGGCGGCAACATCGGCCACTTCCATGTCGCCGGCCGGGAAATTCACCACGGTCGCGATCTTTATGGCATGATCGACACCGAGAATGCCACGCGCCTGTGCGACGAAACGCGGCCAGATGCAGATGGCGGCCGTATTGCCATAGGGCGATTGCGCACGGGCGCACAGCGCCTCGATCTGAGCCGGGGTGCAGTCATCCTTGAGATTGGTGAGATCGAGAAGGGAAAGCGCAACGGCTGCCGTTTCTCTCAGCGAATGGCCGGTCATTGTGGATCTCCTTCGTCCGCGATCATTTCTTTCAGGATAGCGGCAAGCCGCGCGCCGCCGACCGGAGCCATGTCCTTCGTCTCCTCATGCGAGAGCTCGCCGCCGGTCATACCAGCACCATAGTTAGTGATGACGGAGGCAGCGGCAACCCTCAAACCGAAAAGACGCGCCAGGATGACTTCCGGCACCGTCGACATGCCGACGGCATCGGCACCGAGGATGCGCGCCATGCGGATCTCGGCCGGCGTTTCGAAGCTTGGGCCGGAAAACCACATATAGACGCCATGTGACAGCTTGATCTCGGCCTTTTCCGCCGCCTTGCGCATGCGCATGATGAGGTCGAGGTCGTAGGCGCTGGTCATGCCGACGAAGCGCCTGTCGCTCTCCTCGCCGATCAGCGGGTTCATGCCGGAATAGTTGATGTGATCGGTGATCTGCATCACCGAGCCCGGCGGCATCTCCTCGCGCAGCGATCCGGCCGAATTCGTCAGGATCAGCGTGTCCACGCCGAGTGCCTTCAGGGTCTCGATCGGCATGCGCATGGCATTGGCGTCGCCCTTTTCGTAATAATGCACCCGGCCGGAGAGCATGATGACGGGGACATCGCCGAGCTTGCCTGCGACCAGTGTGCCGGCATGGCCTGATACTGCGCTGACCGGGAAGCCGGGCAGATCGGCATAGGGGATGCGCAGCGCGTCTTTGACCTCATCCACGAGAGAGCCGAGGCCGGAACCCAGGATGATGCCATAGCGCGGCTTCAGCTCGCCGAGCTTCTCGGTGAGGATATCGGCGGCCGCACTCATCCGAGCACCTCCGTTTCGAAGCTGAAGGGCAACATTTCGTCCATGGTCATGGTCTTCTTCACGCCGGTTTCGTCGCAAAGATAGATGCGCGTCTCCTTGCTGGCAAATTCGGCGATCTTCTGCCGGCAGCCGCCGCAAGGCGGGCAGAGCGGCAGCTTCTCGGCGATGACGGCGATCTCGACGATCTTCTTGGCGCCGCCCATGATCATCTGGCCGATCGCTGTGGGTTCGGCGCACCAGCCCTGCGGGAAGGACAGGTTCTCGATATTGGCGCCGGTATAGATCTTGCCGTCCTCAGCGCGGATTGCCGCGCCAACGGGAAACTTCGAATAGGGAGCATGCGCGAACGCCATCGCGCCGCGCGCGGCCTCGAACAGATCATGCGACATAGACTAGCGCTCCTTGGTATAGGGCACGCCACCGGCCTTCGGAGGCTTGGCGACACCGATAAAGCCTGCAAGCAGGATGCAGGTGAGGATATAGGGCAGCGCCTGGAAAATCTGTACCGGCACCTCGCCGATGCCCGGAACCGCCTTGCCCTGCATGAAATTGGCGAAGGCATCAAGGAAGCCGAACAGAAGGCAGGTGAACATGACCGGCACAGGCTTCCATTTGGCGAAGATCAGTGCGGCAAGCGCGATATAGCCCTTGCCCGCGGACATGTTGTTGATGAAGGCGGCCGACTGGGCGATGGCGAGATAGGTGCCGGAGAAGCCGCAGAGAATGCCGGCTGCTATCAGCGATCGATAGCGCAGCCATTCGACCGAGATGCCGGCGGTATCGACGGCGCCGGGATTTTCGCCAACGGCACGCAGGCGCAGACCGAAACGGGTGCGATAGAGAATCCACCAGGAAATCGGCACCGTCAGGAAGGCCAGATAAGTCAGGATATTGTTGCCGGAGATGACATTCGCATAGAGCGGCCCGATGAACGGAACGTCGCGAATGGCATCGGCGCCGGGCAGCGTGATGCCGGAAAAACGTGCGGTGGCAGCCAAAGTGGGCGTGCGGCCACCCTGACCGAACCAGGCTTGACCGAGAACGATGGTCAGGCCGGCCATCAGGAAGTTGATCGCGACGCCGGAAACGATCTGATTGCCGCGATTGGTGATCGATGCGAAACCGTGCAGCAGGCCGACGACGACCGAGACGACAATGCCCGCGCCAAGGCCGGCCCAGGGTGAGCCGCTGATCGAGGCGACGCAGGCGGCAGCAAAAGCCGAGGCCAGCATCTTGCCTTCAAGGCCGATATCGAAGATGCCGGCGCGCTCGGAAAACAGGCCCGCCAGCGCCGTGAAGATCAGCGGAATCGACAGGCGGATCGTCGAACCAAGTATGCTGATGAGAAGATCATAATAGTCCATCGTCCGATCCTCACGTCCTGGCGAATGTCTGGTAGATGCGCACGAGCGCAGGTCGGAACATGTATTCGAGGGCACCGGCAAACAGGATGACGAGACCCTGGATCACCACGATCATGTCGCGCGTGATGTTCGGCATGTCGAAGGACAGCGCGTCGCCGCCCTGATAGAGAATGCCGAACAGGATCGCCGCCACGATGATGCCAAGCGGATGATTGCGGCCCATCAGCGACACGGCGATGCCGACAAAGCCCGCACCGAGCACGAATTCCACCTGCAGACGTGCGGATGCGCCCATGACGGGATTGAGCGCCATCATGCCGGCAAGACCGCCGGAAAGAAGCATGGCGATGATGACCGTGCGGGCGTAGGGAATGCCGGCATAGACCGCAGCGGTGGGGCTGAGGCCCAGCGTGCGCATTTCATAGCCGAGCTTGGTGCGCCAGACGAGTACCCACACCAGGAAGCACATGACCAGCGCGATCAGGAAGGAGACGTTGAGCGGCGCCGCACCGATGGTCGAGCCGAACATATCCATCAACCAGCCGAGCTTCGGCAGCTGACCGCCCTCCAGAAAGGTGCGGGTTTCGGGGGCCATCTTGCCCGGAACGATCAGTATATGCACCAGCAGGAAGTTCATCATCGCCGATGCGATGAAATTGAACATGATCGTGGTGATGACGACGTGGCTGCCCCGCTTGGCTTGCAGCCAGGCAGGAATGAAGGCCCAGAGCGCCCCGAAGATCGCCGCGCCGATGACGGCAAAGGGCATCGTCACATACCAGGGAACATAATGGTCGAGGGTCAGCGCCACCAGGGCGCAGCCAAGACCGCCGACATAGGCCTGGCCTTCCGAACCGATATTGAAAAGGCCGGCATGGATGGCGACGGCGACCGAAAGGCCGGTGAAGATGAAGCTTGTCGCATAATACAGCGTGAAGCCGATGCCTTCGCCGCTGCCAAGCGCGCCCTGCAGCAGCAGGACAAGCGCATCGAGCGGGCTCTCGCCGATGAACCAGACGACGAGGCCGGAGATCAGGAAGGCAACAATGAGATTGAGAAGGGGGATCAGACCGTAGGTGATCCAATTGGGGAGCGGAACGGAAGCCGTGCTCATATACGCCTCACGCGGCAATGCCGGCCATCATCAGGCCGAGTGTTTGTTCACCGGCCTCAGCCGACTTTTCACCGACGATATGGCCGGCGAACATGACGAGGATACGGTCCGAAAGCGCACGGATCTCATCCAGCTCCACCGAAACCAGTAGGATGGCCTTGCCGGCGTCGCGCATCTCGATGATGCGACGATGGATGAATTCGATGGCGCCGATGTCGACGCCGCGCGTCGGCTGGCCGATCAGCAGAGCCTTCGGATCGCGCTCGATCTCACGGGCGACGACTATCTTCTGCTGGTTGCCGCCGGAAAAATTGGCTGTTTTCAGCCGCGCGTTCGGCGGGCGGATATCGTATTTCTCGATCTTCTCGATGGCATCCTTGCGCATGGCATCGAGATCGAGCATGCCGCCGCGCCCGTATTTGCGGTCGCGGTGATAGCCGAGCATGGAATTCTCATACTCCTCGAACTTGAGGACGAGGCCCATGTGATGGCGATCTTCCGGAATATGGGCAAGGCCAAGGTCGCGAAGTGCTGCGGGATCGGCATTGCCGATCGGCTTGCCATGCAGCAGGATCTCGCCCGAGGCTGGCTTACGGATACCGGCGATGGCCTCCAGCAATTCCGACTGGCCGTTGCCGGCAACGCCGGCAATGCCGACGATCTCGCCGGCGCGGACATCGAAGGAGACGTTGTCGACCATGGTGACGCCACGGCCGTCCTTAACGGTGAGATTGCGCACCGACAGCAGGATATCGCCCGGATTGGGGGCGCCCTTTTCGACGCGCAGCAGCACGCGGCGGCCGACCATCAATTCTGCCAGCTCTTCGACAGTGGTTTCCGCCGTCTTGCGCGTGGCAACCATCTCGCCACGGCGCATGACCGACACCGTATCGGTGATCGCCATGATCTCGCGCAGCTTGTGGGTGATGAGTATGATCGTCTTGCCCTGATCGCGAAGGACGCGAAGGATGCGGAAGAGATTGTCCGCTTCGGCCGGCGTCAAGACGCCGGTGGGTTCGTCGAGAATGAGGATCTCCGCGCCGCGATACATCGCCTTCAGGATCTCGACGCGTTGCTGCTGACCGACGGGAAGCTCTTCAATCATCGCATCCGGATCGACTTCCAGACCATAATCCTTCTCCAGCCGGTTGAGCTCGGCGCGTGCGGCCGCTACCCCCTTGGCGAGAAGCGCGCCGCCTTCGGCGCCCAGCATGACGTTTTCAAGGACGGTAAAATTGTCGACCAGCATGAAATGCTGGTGCACCATCCCGATACCGGATGCAATTGCCGTCTGGCTGTCGCGGATGGCGATCGGGTTGCCGTTGATGCGGATTTCGCCGCTGTCGGCCTGATAGAATCCGTAGAGGATCGACATGAGGGTCGATTTCCCGGCACCGTTTTCGCCGATGATCCCGTGGATCGAGCCCTTGGCGACGGTCAGGTTGATATCTTTATTGGCGTGGACAGCACCGAACTTTTTGTCGATGCCCACGAGCTCGATGGCAGAGATTTGGCTCACTATAGGGGCTCCAGAAACCGGTTTCCGGATAAGAAAAGGGCGCATGACGTTTTTGCTCCGTCATACGCCCTTATTTCATATCAGTTCTTCGGGCAGGCGTTGTCGGTCAGATAGTCGTGGACCTTGATGGTGCCAGCAACGATATCGGTCCGGGCCTTGTCGACAGCAGCCTGCATTTCCGGAGTGACGAGCGACTTGTTGTTGTCGTCCATAGCGACGGCAACGCCGTCTTCCTTCAGGCCGAGTTCCTGCGTACCAGGCGTGAACTTGCCGTTCTTGGCGTCGCTGAAGGCATTGTAAACGGCGAGGTCGACGCGCTTGACGACGGAGGTCAGAACGGAACCCGGATGCAGGTAGTTCTGGTTCGAATCGACGCCGATCGACAGCTTCTTGTTGTCGGCGGCGGTCTGCAGCACGCCGAGGCCGGTCGCGCCGGCAGCTGCGTAAACAACGTCTGCGCCCTGGTCGATCTGGTTCTTGGTGAGTTCGCCGCCGCGAACCGGGTCATTCCAGGCCGCACCGGTCGTGCCGGTCATGTTCTGGAAAACTTCGATCTTCGCATTGGTGGCACGCGCACCGAGCTCGTAGCCGCATTCGAACTTGCGGATCAGCGGAATGTCCATGCCGCCGACGAAGCCGATCTTGCCGGACTTCGATGCGATGGCAGCCATGACGCCGGCGAGATAGGAGCCTTCATTTTCCTTGAACTTGACCGAGCGGACGTTCGGCAGATCAAGGCTGTCGTCGATCAGGACGAATTCGGTCTTCGGATATTCGGCAGCAACCTTCTGGAGCGCGGAGGTCCAGGCAAAGGAAACGGCGATAACCGGATTGAAGCCCTTGCTGGCGAAGTTGCGCAGCGCCTGTTCGCCCTGAGTGTCGCCCGTCGGCTCGAAGTCGCGGTAAGCGATGCCGGTTTCCTTCTTGAATTTTTCGGCGCCGTTATAGGCAGCTTCGTTGAAGGATTTGTCGAACTTGCCGCCGGTTCCGTAAACGATTGCCGGCTTGATATCGGCCGCAAGCGCCGTTGCCGACATGGCAGCCAGAGCGAAAAGGGTCAAAAGGGATTTTTTCATGTGGTGCAGCCCTATTGTTTCTATCTTGTTGGGTCCTCCCGCAAGCCCGTTGACCGGGCAAGTCTGCGGAACCGCCGACCTCCCCGAGGCCAAGCTGGCGCGCATCCTTGCATGGCTGCATGAAAAATTCACGAGAAATTTTTCAGTTGGTAAAGATTTGTGGGAATTGGTGAAAACCCATCCAAACCACCCTTTTTTTAAACAATTTCGGGCCAAAACTGCAATTTTATTGGTCAGAATAGCTGCCGGTCAGCTCTCCGCAATCGCCAGTTTTGCTGATCACGGCATAGCTGCAAGCCCGTCGCCAGACATTCTCCGACGTCACCAAAATCCCCAAATGGCACAGAGCGAAACGCAGCCCCTTTCAGGCGCTGAAGCGTCCGGCAACGGGCTGGCGCTTATAGGCGACCATCCACAGAAGCAGCGAGATCACCAGAAAGACCGCAAAGGCCGGCTGAAACAGCAGCCATTGCATCGCCAAGTCATAGAAACGGGGATGAACATAATAGGCGATGGTCGCGCGAAGGCTTGCCAGCGACGAAGGGCTGACATCGTTCCACGCATCCCCCATAGGGGTCATGACCACGGCGGAGGCCGCAACGGATTGAATGGAATCGATGGTGCCGGCGATCACGGCCACCACCAGCGCGACAAGGCTGGAAAAACGCAACAGGAAACGCATGAACTCCTCCGGATACTCACTACGTCCAGCCTTTGTGGGCCGACCGGTCTTATGCCGCCTCATCCATTTCTTTAGATAAGTGGAACGCGAAATAAGCGCAATGGGGATGAGATGCAGAGTTTTTTGTCCAGAAGTCAAAAAACTGTCAGATTCGGGTTGATCCTAGAAAATTCATCGGTATATATCGCGCCGTTCCCACAATAGCTCCTTTATCGGATGCGAAAGTGCAGATGGACAGGTGGCCGAGTGGTTTAAGGCGCACGCCTGGAACGCGTGTGTGCGTGAAAGCGTACCGTGGGTTCGAATCCCACCTTGTCCGCCATTTTCTGCCGTTTACTCTACGTCTCCAGGCTGTCCAGCAGTTCAGAGATCGCGCGTTCATAATTCGCATACTCCGGGTCCGTTGCTACCGGCTGCGGGCCATCGCCATTTTCGTCTGTCGCCACGGCAAGCGCTGCACCATGCGTATAATCGACAAGAATATGCACCCATAGCAGAGCACGCGACGGCGAAGGGCCAAGTTCTTTCAGCAGGTCTGTCAGGCTGTCCGTGATCCTTCTTGCATGGTCAGGGAACGCGTCCGGCCGGTTGAAGATGGCAAGAGTCAGGCCTGGATAGCGTATCACCTTTGCCCGATACGCCTTCAGCAAGCCCTCTATCCGAGACCGAACCGTTCCTTCCGGAGGAGCGGCAACATCGGCATAGATGCTCTCCGCCAATGCCTTGATCAATCCGTCCCGATCCCGGAAGTGGTGATAGATCGTCATCGGGTTGACATTCGCCCGCATCGCGACCGCGCGCATCGTCAGATTTTCAAACCCCTCACCATCAAGCAGAGCTAATGCCTCCGAAAGGATTCCCGCCGGTGACACGCTGTTCTCATCGGCGCGCGGCCTGCCACGGCTTCGCTTGGTCATAACGCAATTGCATAGGTCGATTGCACCAACCCGGACGGAAACGGGCGGGTGCCCACATGCCTGAGGTTGATGTCGCGCGAAACCGGACCGAACAGGGGGCGGCCGCTGCCGAGCAGTATCGGAACACGCGTGATCACCAGATCGCTGATCAAGCCTTCCTCAAGGAAGGATTGAATGACGCGCCCGCCATCGACATAGACACGGCGGCAGCCTTCCGCTTCGAGCATGGCCATGGCTTGCTGCGGCGACTTCCGCGTGAAACGGACCTTGCCGGCAAGCTCGGACGGGACCGGCTGCTCCGCCAGGGTGGTGGAAAGAACGAGCACCGGGCGCGTATAGAACCATGGTTTCATGTCGCGGACCGTCTCGAAGGTGCCGCGGCCCATGATGATGGCGTCGATGTCCCTGATGAAATCGTTGTAGCCATGATCCTCGCCGGAGGCGTCGTACTTAAGCAACCATTCGATACCGCCGTCATCGCGAGCGATGAACCCATCCAGGCTGGTTGCAATAAAAACATGACCGGTGATCATCTCGCATCTCCATAATTATACGATGTATAATTATGGATTGCTGGCGCTGTCAAGGACAGGTGATAAGGGCGCTGGCTGAGAGCCGCTAATCCCGGCGGGTTCGCCGAACCATCGCGACGCCGCTTCGGCAGCGGCTTCAAGATCCGGCTCCCCCTCGCCGACCCAGGCAACGACGCCGTCAGGCCGCACGAGCAAGGCACGGAGGCCCAGTCGATCCTTGGCGTCGCCGGCGATATAGGTGATCCGGTCGCTCCAGCGGTTTGCGAGGGCTTCAAGGGGGGCACGGGCGTCGAAATCCAGCAGCAGGCCCTCGCCCGCTCCGAGGAGATCGCCGAGCCTCGTCCCATCGGTCAGTTCGGAGTCAGGAGCGCTGCGGCCGACGAGCGGATGGCTCCCGCCAAGATCATAGCGGAGAGAAACGCCCCAGACGCGCTCGGCGAAATAGGTCGCGCCATCACGCGTGTCGATCAAATCGCGGATGATGGCTTCAAGCGCGCGCGAGCTCGGGCTTGGCCGCATGAGCGCGACCTGGGCGCGTGACCAATCAAGCACCTTCGCCCCAATGGGATGCCGCTCGCTGGAATAGGTATCGAGCAGGCCGGCCGGCGCATCGCCACGGATCGTGGCGGCAAGCTTCCATCCAAGGTTCATCGCGTCGCCCAGACCAAGGTTGAGGCCCTGGCCGCCCAAGGGGGAATGGATGTGCGCGGCATCGCCGGCGAGCGATATGCGTCCCCTGCGATAACTGGTTGCCTGGTGGGCGCGATCCGTCCATGTAGTGGCAAGGTTGAGTGCCGTTACTGTGACGTCGGTGCAGGAAATGCGGCGCAGCACGGCTTGCACATGCTCGAGCGTGATCGGCTGGGTACGGTGAAACGCGCCTCCGTCGAAATCGACCATTGTGACGATTCCAGGCGGCGAAAAAGTGTACATGCCCGTCGCGGTGTAATGGCGGCCTGTTTGAAGCTTGTCCGGGTCTGCGATCTCGACGTCAGCAGAATAGCCGGTAAATTCGGGATCGGTGCCGACAAATTCGAAGCCGCCAGCCTTACGAACGATGCTGCGTCCGCCGTCGCAGCCGACGAGCCAGCGCCCGCGAAAAGTCTCAGCCCTGGTCCTGACGGTGACGTCGTCATCCGACTGATCGAGGCTTTCGACAGCACAGCCACGCCTGATCTCGACGCCCATCGCCGCGGCGCGAGCGGCCAGGATCGTTTCGAGGCTTTCCATCTCGATCATCATGCTGGTGCCGGCCGGGCTCGACAGGCGATAGGGCCATTTCGAGGCATCGATATTGTCATGGAAAAACTGGATGCCGGCAAAATGGCCGCCGGGGCGGCGCGGCTGATGCATCCAGTGCGCAGACGAAGCGCCGCTGTCGCCCGATCCATTCTTGGCGGGCTGCGCCGCCGCGATGTCCTTCAGCAGGCCGCGACGATAGAAGGCTTCGATGGTTGGCGCCGAGAGGCCGCGCATGCCGAAGGGAAGGCGCTTCAGAGGCGAGCTCGGGTCCTCGGCCTGCTCCAGCACCAATACGGCGAGACCGGCGAGACGCAGCTCACAGGCGAGAAACAGGCCGACGGGTCCGCCGCCGGCAATCAGGACATCATAAATCAAGACAGAACTCCTCAAGCGAGCGGCGCCGCAAAGGGCGCCAGACATTCCGGCTTTGATTACTCTCAGCCGGCGCGAGTCGTTGGAAAATGCCCATCTCCATTCGAGCGGGCGACGATCCGGCTACAGGAACAGCCATAAAACCTGTGCCAATTTCACCGATTTCGTGATCGTGATACGATTTTATACTCGGTATAAATTTACTTATGGTATAAATATCGCCATGTCAAACCCAATCAAACTCCGGGACCGCAAGAAGGAGATGACGCGTCAGGCGATCTCCAATGTCGCAACACGCCTCTTCGTCGAACATGGCTTCGACAAGGTTTCCGTCGCCGACATCGCTGACGAAGCGGAGGTCGCTAGAAAGACGGTGTTCAACTATTTTCGCCGCAAGGAGGACCTGGTTTTCGATCGGGAGGACGAGGTGCGGGAGCTGGTGCGCAAAGCGATTGCCGACCGCGGCCGTGAGCCGCCGGTCCGCGCCTTCCAGGCGCTGATGCGGGAACTGGTGGAAACGCAGCATCCCCTGTTCAGGATCACGGACCGGCCCATCCACTTCTGGCGCATGGTGGCGGAGAGCCCGACGCTGACGGCGTATGCGCGTGGGCTGCAGGTGACGCTTGCCGACGATCTTTCGAGAATGTTGTCCGACGCGGCGTGTCAGCCGCGCTCTGATGCCGACGCACATCTCGCGGGCGCAATGCTGATGGCGACGCTGGTGACCGCCTATGGCGAGGCGCTTCGCGCCTTTCGCGAGAATCGAAAGCCCGAGGCGGCGCTGGCGAGCGTCCTGGACCGAGGTTTTGCCGGTGTCGACGCCGCTCTTGCCGGGACACCGTATGTCTGACTCTGGAGCTTTCTGGATCGCAGCCTGAAAGATGAAACCCGGCCGAAGGGTCGGCCGGGTTTTTCGAATCCATGCTCAGTCAGACCATCGACCATCCGCGGATCGTGGCCGATGGCACCGATATCACGCCGCGGAAACCTGCAGCTCTGCAAGATCCTGAAGCAGCGTCGGGCCGTTGGGTTCCCAACCGAGCTTCTGTCGGGTCTTGGCGCTGGAGGCCGGCATGTCGTGGCCGGCAAACAGAGCGAGCCAGCCGAAATAATCCTGCGCCTCTTCCTTGGTGATGGATTTGACGGGCAGGTTCAGGCGCCGCCCGATCGTCTCGACGATATCGCGCAAGGGGACGCCTTCTTCGGCAACGGCGTGATATTTGGCATTCGGTTCGGCGCGCTCGACGACGAGGCGGTAAAGACGGCCGACATCGGTAAAATGCGCCGCCGGCCAGCGGCTGATCCCCTCTCCGACATAGGCGCAAACACCCTTTTCCCGGAATATCTGGATCAAGGGCGTAATAAGCCCCTGGCTGACCGGATCATGCACCTGCGGGAGGCGCACGACCGAGACATTGACGCCGATTTCGCTCGCCAATATCCCCGCTTCCTCCGTGGCGGCACGCGGATGCCTGTCGGAGCGGACGATCGGATTGTCTTCCTTCGCGGGCTCGCCCGGCACCGTGTTGGCGATCGGCGTGCCCGACGTAATGACCAGCGGACGGGCAGAACCGGCAAGCGCCGAGGCCAGCGTTGCGATGACCCGGCGGTCATCCTCGCAATTCTGGACGAATCTCGAGAAGTCGTGGTTGAAGGCAAGGTGGATGACGCCGTCGGATTGCGAGGCGCCGCTTTTCAGGATTTCCGCATCCTCGATCGTGCCGTGAAGGACCTCGGCACCGGCAGCGGCAAGCGCGACCGCCTTTTCCCTCGAGCGCGAAAGGCCGAGCACCTGATGGCCAGCGCCGATCAATTCCCTGACGACATGCGAGCCGACATTTCCGGTCGCACCGGTAACGAATATACGCATATGCACTGTCTCCTTATTTCGTCGGAGACAAATCTCTGCCTATCGTTTATTCTGGTAAAGTAGTGACCTTATCATAGTAAAGACACTAACAGGATGACCGATCTCATCGAAACCGAAAACGTGCTCGGGACCTATCTGAGGGACCGCCGCGCGAAACTCGACCCATCCGCCCTGGGATTTGCCGGCGAGCGGCGGCGCACGCCCGGGCTTCGGCGCGAGGAGGTGGCGCAGCGTGCCAATATAAGCCCGACCTGGTACACATGGCTGGAACAGGGACGCGGCGGTGCGCCCTCCGCCGACGTGCTTGACCGGATCGCCCGCGCGCTGATGCTCACCGAAGTGGAGCGCGAGCATCTGTTCCTGCTCGGCCTCGGCCGCCCGCCGGAAGCGCGCTATCGCAAGAATGATGGCGTGACGCCGCGGCTGCAGCGTGTGCTCGATGCGCTGGAGCCGAGCCCCGCCCTCATCCGGACCGCCACCTGGGACGTCATCGCCTGGAACCGGACGGCACCTTTGATGCTGATCGACTACGCATCGCTAGCGCCGGAGGAGCGCAATATCCTGCGCTATATCTTTCTCGATCCGCGTGCGCGCGCCATGCAGTATGACTGGGAAAGCGTCGCCCGTTTCGCCCTGGGCGCCTTCCGGGTCGATGCGGCGCGCGCAGGCGCAGCGAGTGAGATCGAGCCTTTCGTGGCGGAACTTTGCCGCATCAGCCCGGAATTCAGGGCCATGTGGCGCGAAAACGACGTTCCCGGCACCCATACCGAAGCCGTCAAGCATATACGCCACCCCATCCTCGGCCCGCTGGCATTCGAATATTCGGCCTTTTCGGTCGATGGCCGCACGGATCTCAGCATGATCGTCTACAATCCGGCAACGCCCGACGATGCCGAGCGGATCAGATCGCTGCTGCCCAAACTATAGGGCAGAGATGGCCGAGGCTTGTCTGAACCGAGGCCTGCGTCTCGTGATCAAAGCCGACCTCTGCCCCGGATTCGAGCGCTCCTCTCACTACCGGAAGGGCGGCTGCCTACCGTCTTTCCCTAAGTCGAGAGATTGGCAGCGATGGTTTCGCATCTTGCCATCGCCCAGCGTAGGTCCATTTCGTCACCGCTTTGGGCAGCTTCATGGATCTGCTGGAGACCGATGCGGAGCTGGTAGCAAGATAATACCAGCGAATCGCCCATCGCTTGCGGTTCGTGCTCTTCGAAATAGCTGGCCTGCGCTTCCATACAGGCAAGCCAGGGACGCCAGAAGAAGATGTTCGCGACATACCTTACTCCATTGCGAGATGGCGCCCAGATCGCGCTCGACGGCCTCAACAATGGTTTCGAACGCTGGCACCGTTTCCCTCCTCACGCTATCGAGACACTCTATGGTCCATATTTAAGTTTTAAGTCCTGCTTCCCGACGGGAAAGCTAAATCTTTCCGCGCCCGACGCTTTGCGTCGCCACCTCAGGCGTTGCCCGCAAGGTCAGCGCCCAGAAGAGCAGCGTTACAAGACTTATGGCGGTACCGGAGATGCAGACGCCGCTCCAGCCCGCATGAGCATAGATGATCGTCGACGTCGATGATCCCACGGCGCTGCCGATGGAATAGAAGACCATGTAAGCAGCGGTCAGCCGGTTTTGCGCATCAGGTCTCACGCGATAGATCATGCCCTGATTGGTGACGTGCACCGCCTGCAGGCCGAAATCGATGACGAGGACACCGAGAATGAGCCAGAGGATCGAATGATCGAGCATCGAGATCGGTAGCCAGGCAAGGAGCATTAGCGCGAGTGCAATGCCTGTCGTGCGCTGACCATGGCCGCGGTCGGCCCAGCGCCCAGCCCTGATGGCGCCGAGTGCGCCTGCCGCGCCGGCAAGGCCGAACAGGCCGACTTCGGTATGGGACAGGGAATAGGGTGGCGCCGTCAGGGGCATGACGAGCGGCGCGAGCAAGGTGGTGATATTGGCGAAGATCAGCATGGCGATGATCCCGCGGATGCGCAGGACAGGTTCTTCTACGAGTAAGGTGCCGAGCGAGCGGATAAGACCGAAATAGGAGAGTCCGCTCCTCGGCTTCTCCTGCCGCGGCAGCGCGCGCCAAAGGAGAAGCGCGATTACCAGCGTCAGCACGGCTGAGACGATATAGACAGTCCGCCAGCCAGAGAGATCGGTCAGCGTTCCCGCGACGCTGCGCGCCAGCAGGATGCCGAGGACGATGCCGCTGGTGACCACGCCGACGATATGACCGCGCTCGGCGGGGTGCGCAAGGCTCGCCGCGTAGGCAACCAGCGCCTGTGTCACGACGGCCAGGAAGCCAACGGCGGTCATGGAGGCGAGCAGCATCGCCGCACTGGACGAGGAGCCGACACTGATGAGGGCCGCCACGCTCAGCAGCGACTGCACGATGATGAGCTTGCGCCGGTCTACGAGATCGCCAAGCGGAACCAGCAGGATCAGGCCGAACCCATAACCGAGCTGCGTCGCACCGACGATCAGGCCGGCAACCGTGCGCGACAGCTTGAGATCATCGGCCATGACATCGAGAAGCGGATGGGCGAAATAGGCATTGGCCACAGCAAGGCCACTCGCGACGGCAAAGAGGAAAATCGTTGCGCGCGTCAGCGGCGAATTGGCCGCTCCGGAGTATTCGGTGCTCTTAGACGAACCCTCTCGCGAGGAGTTAGGGCGCAGAATATCCTTCGCGCTGCCGGCCGGCGGCGCGTCCTGATCGATCGCCATTGCAAAACTCCCGATTCTTCGGTTTAATAATGAAACCATCTACCGAGTAACATTATTGGTTTAATCATGCAACTATTCTTGCAGACAAATGACCGAGAAGGCTTAAGCGCATGGTCGCGCGAAAGAGCCTAAAGGGTGATTATTGTCCGAGCGCGCGTTCGCTCGACGTGATCGGCGACTGGTGGTCGCTCCTGATCGTACGCGACGCCTTCGACGGGCTGACGCGCTTCGGCGAATTTCAAAAGAGCCTCGGCATTGCCAAGAATATTTTGACCGAGCGACTGCGGACGCTTGTCGCAAGCGGCATTCTGGAGCTCGTACCGACAAGCGAAGGCGGTGCGCGCATGGAATATCGGCTGACGGCGATGGGAAAAGATCTCTTTCCGGTGATGGTGGCGCTGCGCCAATTCGGCGAACGCCATCTCTTTGCGCCGGCGGAAGAGCATTCGCTACTGGTGGATCGCGCCACGGGACAGCCGGTGCAGCTCGATATCCGGGCGCAGGACGGGCGTGCCATCGGCCCGGACGAGACGGTTATCGTGAAGGTGCCGGAAGGGGAATAGATGATGCAGGGCTGCGGTTAAGCTCGCTCTTTGAAACGAACTTCGCGTGCCGAAGCACAAATCCTGATCTCGTCGCCAAGAGACCATTCCGCCGCCCTTGCCGCCATGGCTGCGGGCACGCCCTGCGAGCCTGGACCGGCGGGAACATCATAGGTGGCGTGGGCATCATGCGGCAGCAGTACACCATAGCCGCGCTCAAGCGCCGCTCGCGCCGTCGCGGCAACGCACATTTCCGAGAGCACGCCGCATATCACCAGATCCTTCACGCCGAAGGCTGTGAGAATAGTGTCAAGGTCGGTGCCGTCGAAGCCGTCATCCTCCGTTTTCCTGATGACCAACTCGCCGGAAAGGGGCGGATAATGGAGTTTCCATCCCGGCTGAAACGGCTCATCCGGCGCGCCTGCCGGACCATCATTCTGCAGGAAAATCACAGGAGCCCATGCTGACCGCGCCTTGTCCAGCAGGACCTCCACCGCCGACCTCAACACGGCATGATCGGGGACCGCGCCTGGGCCTTGTACGAAGGCATTCTGGACATCGACGACCAGCAGGGCATCGGCCAATGGATTGTTATCGGAAATCTCTCGCTGCTCTTCTTCCATCAATCCTTCGGATCCTGCCATGAAACAAACTCCATATGGGTGCGCACCGGGCAGCCCGGCAAGACTGCCTCAGAAAGAAGCCTTCATCACCATCTCTGCGCCAAGTACCAGCAGACAAATCAGAAACCAGCGGCGGAAAGTGGCAGGACTGACGCGATTGCGAATGATCTGGCCGGCCCACATGCCGGCAAGTGCCGGGACGATCGCGAGGGTAGAGAGCGCGAGATTGTCGATGCGGAAGACGCCGTGCCAGGCGAGTGCGGCGGCGAGTGCTACCGTCGAAACGGTGAACGAAAGGCCGAGCGCCTGGACCAGCTCCTCCTTCTCCAGTCCGAGCGACTGCAGATAGGGCACTGCCGGCACGACGAAGACGCCGGTCGCTCCTGTGAACAGGCCGGTGATCCCGCCGACGAGCGGCGACAGCAGCGGCTCGAACCTTGCAGGCACATGCAGTTGACGGGCGAGCAAAGCGTGGCCGGCATAGACGATGAGTGCCGCACCCAGCGCAGGGGTCGTCAGACGCGTATCGTCGGCGGCAAGGAAATATGAGCCGGCGAAGGTTCCGATGATTACTGCAAGAACCAAGAGGAGGAAACGACGGGCAAACGCGCCAAAACTAGGGCCGGCCAGCAGCTGCCAGACATTGGTAACGAAAGACGGGACGATCAGCAGGCTGGCCGCGACGAGCGGCGAGATCAGCGTGCCCAGAACTCCCATCGCCACAGTCGGCAGCCCCATGCCGGTGATGCCCTTGACCATGCCGGCGATGAAGAAGGTCGCGAAGATTGCCGCGACGAGCCATATCGAATGATCCATCATGCCTTTTCAGTAGCAGAGACAAAGACCGGCACAATGCGGAAGAAGCGAAGTCAGCCTTCGGCTTTTCCGAAGGCTGGAGATGCGGTACTCTTCAGTCCATGCGCTTTGACCTGACCGACCTTCGCCTTTTCCTTGCCGTCGTCGATGCCGGCAGCATCACGCATGGAGCCGCCGATGTCGGGCTTTCGCTGCCGGCTGCCAGTGAGCGGCTGCGCGACATGGAGGCAAACGGCGGCGTAAAGCTGCTGGAGCGCGGGCGACGCGGCGTGAGCCCGACATCCGCTGGCGAGGCGCTGGCGCATCATGCCCGGCTGATCCAGCGGCAGCTCGCCCAGATGCGCGGCGAGCTTGGGGAACATGCAAGCGGCCTGCGCGCAACCATTCGGCTTCTCGCCAACACCGCGGCGATCGCCGAATATCTGCCGCCTCGCCTTGGCGAATGGATGGCCAGAAACCCGCGAACGGACATCGATCTAAAGGAGCGCCAGAGCGTCGAGATCGCGCGGGCCGTTTCGGCCGAGCTGGCCGAGATCGGCATCCTATCGGACGCGGCCGATACCTCCGGCCTGATATTGCGGCCCTTCGCGATCGACCGGCTGGTGGTGGTGATGCCTCGCGATCGTGCGCTTGCGGCGGCAAAGCAGACCAGCTTCACGGAAATCCTGCATGAGCATTTTGTCGGCCTGGCAGGCGGGGCGCTGCAGGATCACATCGATGCACAGGCCGCGCGGCTCGGCGTCCGACTGAAAATGCGCGTGCGGATGCGGACATTTGAGAGCATCTGCGAGATGGCAGGCCAGGGTATCGGCCTCGGCATCGTGCCGGAAACGGCAGCACGGCGCTGCAGCCGATCCGCAAAAATTGCGGTCCTTCGCCTGACCGACCCATGGGCGACGCGCCGGCTTTCGGTCTGTGCCCGCTCGCACGAAGAACTGCCGACGCCAGCCCGCGATCTTTTCGAGCATCTCGCCGCGACGTGATCACTGCCTGTTGAAAAAACGCATTGGGATCGACTAGTCTCGCCGCATGGCTGTCGGGAGGAGACAGCGCAATGGGAGGTGGGTATGGAATTTCGCGACGATGAGCTTCACCGCTTCGAAGCCGAAGGGGCCGCGCCCTTGCCGCAAACCGAGGTGGAAAGCCATGTCGATCATGATGGCGCGCGTATCTGGTACGCTTCCCATGGCAGCGGTGCACCGGTGATCCTTCTGCATGGCGGGCTCGGAAACAGCGGCAATTGGGGCTATCAGGTGCCGGCGCTGATCGACGCAGGCCATCAGGTTATCGTCATAGACAGCCGCGGCCATGGCCGCAGCACACGGGACGAGCGACCATACACGTATGAGCTCATGGCCTCCGACGTTCTCGCCGTCATGGACAGGCTGAAGATCGAAAAGGCTGCCATGGCCGGCTGGAGCGACGGCGCCTGCATCGGCATGGTGCTTGGAAAAATCCATCCGGAGCGTGTTTCCGGCGTCTTTTTCTTTGCCTGCAACATGGATCCGAGCGGCACGAAGGAATTCGTGGCGACGCCGGTCATCGAGCGCTGCTTCTCCCGCCATACGAAGGATTACGCAGCCCTTTCCGCCACGCCGGACAGGTTCGATGCCTTCGTCGAGGCTGTCGGCCTGATGCAACGGACCGAGCCGAACTACACCATCGCCGATCTAGCAGAGATCAATGCGCCTGTTGCCATCGTGCATAGCGAGCACGATGAGTTCATCAAGCGCGAACACGCCGATTATCTTGTCCGGCATATCCCCGGGGCGGAATTGATCTTTCTGCCCGGCGTCAGCCATTTCGCACCGCTGCAGCGGCCGGCGCAGTTCAACACCGCCTTGCTCGCCTTCCTCGCTCGGATTGCCGCCTGAGATCAGATTCAGTTGCGCATGTCCGATCGTTGGAATAAATGATGACCATCATCTTATTCGAACTCCCGAGACCGAATCGCCGCTGACAGGCCCTTCCGCCCCGGGGAGCAATTTGGCTCCAGGCAGGAGAATTTTATGACAGCCACTTTGTTTTCGCCTCTTTCCATCGGCCCCTATGAGCTTGCGCATCGCGTCGTTATGGCGCCGCTGACCCGCATGCGGGCGAGCCAGCCTGGCAATGTGCCCTCGGCTTTGAATGCAGAATATTATGCCCAGCGTGCCAGCGAGGGCGGACTGATCATTTCCGAGGGCTCGCAGATTTCACGCGCCGGACAGGGCATGCCGGCCACGCCGGGCATCCATACGGCCGAACAGATCGCCGGCTGGAAGACAGTGACGGATGCGGTTCATTGCAAGGGCGGCAAGATCTTCCTGCAGCTCTGGCATGTCGGTCGCATCTCCCATTCCTCGCACCAGCCTGATGGCGCTCTGCCGATTGCTCCTTCGGCCATTGCCGCCCAAGGACAGGCCTTCACGGCCTCCTTCGAGCGCGTGCCCTTCGAGACGCCGCAGGCGATCGATATCGACCTGATGCCGCTTTTGATCGACGTCTATGCTCAAGCCGCCGCCAATGCCAAGCAAGCCGGCTTCGACGGCGTCGAGATCCATGGCGCCAATGGCTATCTGATCGAGCAGTTCCTGCAGGCCCGCACCAACCAACGCACCGACCAATATGGCGGCTCGATCGAGAACCGCACGCGGCTGCTGCTGGAAGTGGTCGAGGCGGTTTCCGAAGTCTGGGGATCGGATCGCGTCGGTGTCCGTCTCTCGCCCTTCGGCATCGCCAATGACAGCGGCGAGGACGATCCCTTACGCCTCTATGGCCATGTCATTCGCGAACTGGACCGCCTCAACCTCGCCTATCTGCATCTGATCGAGCCGCGCGCCAGCGGTGCCGGCCAGGCCGAGGTCGACCACAAGAACGTGCCCTCGGCTGCGGAACTCTTCCGGCCTGCCTGGTCCGGCACGCTGATCGCCGCCGGCAATTTCCGGCCTGATACAGCTGAAGCGGCACTTGCCGCGGGCCATGCCGATGCCATCGCCTTCGGCCGTCTGTTCATCGCCAATCCCGATCTGCCGGAGCGCATTCGTCGCGGTGCTCCCCTTAATCCCTATCATCGCCCAACCTTCTATGGCGGCGGTGCCGAGGGTTACACCGACTATCCGACGCTGAACGCTAGAGAGGCAGCCGAATGAGCACGCCAAGCGCCATCATCGTCGGCGTAGGTGCCGAGCAGGGTCTGGGTGCGGCACTCTGCCGGCTTCTCGCGGATAAGGGCTATCATGTCGTCATTGCCGGCCGGACCGCAGCGAAGATCGATCAAGTGGCAGCTGCCATCCAGGCATCCGGCGGCAGCGCCGAGGCGATCGAAACGGATGCGACGGATGAAGCTGCGGTCATCCGGCTATTCGAGCACGCCTTTACCGCTCGGGACGACATCGCTCCGCCCGATCTGGTCGTCTTCAACGCCGGCATCAATCGCCAGATCGGCTTCCGCGATCTGACGGCCGCCCAATTCGAAGAATTCTGGCGCATCTGCTGCTTCGGCGGTTTCCTCGTCGGACGCGAGGCGGCGCGGCATCTGGCGCCGCTTGGCCGCGGCACCGTGATCTTCACCGGCGCTTCCGCGAGCCTGCGCGGCAAGGCCGGCTTTGCGCAATTCGCCGCCGCCAAGGCCGGCCTTCGAATGATCAGCCAAAGCATGGCGCGCGAATTCGGACCTCTCGGCCTTCATGTCGCCCACACCATCATAGATGGCGGCATCGACGGGGAACGGCTGCGCGCGCGGCGGCCGGATATGGATGCCGATGGGCTGTTGAATATCGACGCTATCGCCGAGAGCTACTGGCATATCCATCGCCAGCATCCTTCGGCCTGGACGCAGGAGCTCGATCTGCGCCCCTACAAGGAAAATTTCTGAGGCTCGAAATTTCGTGCGCTCCATGGCGTAGTTCTAGCAATTCCGCGACAAAGCCTTGGCGATTGCGAGAAACTTCGGGTCTTCAAGCCCATTACGATGCCTCTGGTCGACTTCACATTCGGCGTCAGGCACTTCGCTTGGAATCGTGAAGGACCATGCCGAGGGATGTTTCCGGCGGCGGCAGAAAATGTTTGCCAGTCGACCCAGCAAACCTTGCCGGTCGGCTCCGCCCTTGTCATCGGCTGAGGACGGCTCGACCGCATTCGGATTGCGGGGATCACCCCATCGATCGTCATAGAAATCCTTGAAGAGATAGTTGGTTTGCATTGGTTCGCCTTTCATTTTTTGAATCGATTCAATATCGACTCGTGGCGCTTGTTGAATCGGTTCAATCGTACGCTTCAAAACCCCACTGTCAAGAAGAATTGAACCGATACAACTTCGTTGCTAGTATCCGCCGGAAACATAAGGAGCATTTCATTGGCCAAGGGCACCATCAAGCTCGCAGATGTCGCCAAGGCGGCAGGCGTATCGCAGGGCACCGCCTCCAATGTTTTCAACCGGCCCGAAGTGGTGCGCGAGGAAGTGCGTGAGCATGTGCTTGAGACTGCAAAGCGGCTTGGCTATGCCGGGCCGAGCCTGACGGGCCGGCTGCTGCGAGCCGGAAAGGTCAATGCCATCGGCGTCGCCGCCGTCGAGCCGCTGGCCTATTTCTTCGATGATCCATGGGCGAGAGCGCTGCTGGCGGCCGTATCCGAGATCTGCGATGCCAGCGGCACGGGTCTCGCTCTGGTCTCGGCCAAGGATCGGCACAAGCTCGACTGGAATATCAAGAGCGCGCTGGTCGACGGCTTCATCCTGCTCTGCGTGGAAGGCGGCGAAAAGCTGGTGCAGTTGACCCGCGAACGGCAATTGCCCTTCATCGCGCTCGCCTTGAATGACGAGGATGGGTCGATCCCCTCGATCAGCGTCGACAACGTCGGAGGCGCGGCCGTTGCGGCGCGGCATCTGGCGGAATTGGGCCACAGGCGTTTCGGCGTGCTCGCCACCGAACTCTCGGACGACCATGTCGGACCGGTCAGCGTCGCCGGGATCGGCCGGGCGATGTATTCCACCTCGCGCGATCGAGCGCTCGGCTATTGGCAGGCACTCGAAGCGTTCGGAATTGAGCGTGAGGACGTGCCGATCTTCGAGACCCTCAACGACAAGCCAAGCGTCGAAGCCGGGCTTGACTATCTGTTTTCCGCACCGGAGCCGCCGACGGCGATCCTCGCCATGTCGGACAATATCGCGCTTCTGACGATCAACTGGCTGCGGGCACGAGGCCTGTCAGTGCCGCAAGACGTCTCCGTCATCGGCTTCGACGGCGTGCCGGAAGGCGGCATGGTGGAGCCGGGCCTGACGACGATGGCCCAGCCCTTTGCCGAGATCGCGGAACGTGCGGTGCAAGCCGTTCTTCACGATGCCGTACCGGCTGAGCGCGAGATGATCGGCGTCACGCTGATCGTGCGCGGCAGCACGGCGGCGCCGAGACCCGACCGGATCTAGCCCGCCTGCTGCGCGCCATCCACATTTGCCGCCCGCATCTCGATAAGCTGCCGGGCAGCGGCGGCAGCAGCGTCCTTGTCGCTTGCCACCTGCACGGTGGGGAAGGCGAACTGGATGCCGTTTTCGTCGAAGGACTGCTTGATCAAGGCCAGCGCGCTGCGGCGGATGACGGAGAGCTCGTTGGGCTTGGCGGTGATCGCCAGCCTGATCTCGATCGCGAAATCGCCGAACTGCTCGACGCCCTTCATCTTCAGCGTCTGGATGATGTTCGGTTTCAGGTCCTCGTCTTCGAGCAGCCGCTGGCCGATATCCTTGACGATGCGCTTCAACTTCACGAGATCGGTATCGTAGGTGACCTTGACGATGATCTTATCGATCGCCCAGTCGCGGTTCATGTTGTTGACCGCACCGAGCGAACCGAAGGGGATCGTCGCCAATGGGCCGCGCTGGTGGCGCAGCTTGACCGAGCGCAGGCTGAAGGATTCGACTACGCCCTTGTAATGGCCGCTTTCGATGTATTCGCCGATGCGGAAGGCATCGTCCCAGAGGTAGAAGACGCCGCTGATGACATCCTTGACGATCGTCTGTGCACCGAAGCCGACGGCGACACCGACGACACCGGCGCCGGCGATCAGCGGCCCGATCTGAACGCCGAGGCCAGACAGCACCATCATGACGGCGATAATGCCAATGACGACGGCAAGGATGTTGCGGAAGATCGGCAGCAGCGTCTGCAGCCGGGCGCGGCTCGCCCTCATCTCGTCGGAATCACCGGCCGCCGGCAGAGCTTGCATCACCTTGCCGTCGATATAGGTTTTCGCCAGCTGCCAGACGAGATCGGCGACCAGGAGGATGATTATGCCGCCGAGAATGCCGCGAGCGATGCGACCGACATTCGATTCGCTGCCGCTCATCATCGCATGCGCCTCGACCCCCAGCATGTGGCCGAGCCACAAAGCCGCAAAGGTAATGATCAGCGCCCGCAAGCCGCGGTCGAGCAATACGGCCGCGATCTTGCCGGCGCCGAAAATGCCGTCGGCCGCGTCATGCAGAGCCTCGATCGCCCGCGTGGATACCGAGAGGACGCGTGGCAGCAACATCGCATAGATGCCGATCCACAAGAGGCCATCGAAGCCGGCTACCCAGAGACACCAGAGCGCCACGAAGAAAATCGTCAGCAACCAGGAAACGGTCTTTGCTCCACGCTTTTCCGGCGGAAGCGGCCTGGACCACACGGCAGCCGTGGCGATCAGGAACAAACCGATGCCGAGCGTGTAGCCGATGAGGTCGCGCGCACCGGCAGAAAAGTCCAGCGACGTGACGGCCTGTATGATCGCCCAGCCGCAGGCAAAATAGATGGCAAACAGCGTGCAGCGCCGATACCAGTAGGAGGCCACGCGCCGCCGTTCGGCGATGCGGGCGGTGCCGCCGTCCTCGTCCAGAACGTCATTGGCGCGACGCATCGCGATCAATTCCATGACAAGCTTGCCGATGGAGATCGCCAGCCTGATCGATACCATCGCAATGACACAGGCGATGGCGAAATTTTCAATGGCAGGCGGCCAATCGAAGGCAAGAAGCGGAACGAGCGTCACCAGGCCATGGATGATGGCGGGCACAACGCCGCCCAGAAACTGGAAGCGCGCTGCCTGCAGTTCCGTCTCGGTACCGGCAGCCCTCTCGGTCCGCTGCATATGCCTGGTGTTGATGAAACGGGCAACGGCGAGTTCGGCCACCAATCCGAGGAAGAACAGGAGGACAATCTGAACGATGATGCGCACGAGGCCGACCGACTTGCCCTCCCCCTCCAGCTTTTCCGATGCGGTCATGACCTCGTAGGGCAAAGTCATCGCAGCGCCGGAGACCAGCTCGAGGTGATGCCGCGTGTGGCCGAGCATGCCTGATAGAACCGACATCTGATTGCCGTCGGCCGGCGCCGGATCGGTGGCGGGGGCAGGTTTATCGCTGGCGGACGCAGGCTGACTGTTGAGCTGCGTGGTAAGCCACTGCCTGACATCGGGCTCATTCAGCAGCTGGATCAGCTCACGAACCTTGTCGGGCGGCGGAGTTGCCGACTGCGTTGCGGCCGCATTCTGCGCGAAGACCGCCATGGGCACAGCCAGTACGAAAAGACAAAAAAGCAGGCCTCCGATCGTCCACCTGCCGCCCCTGACATTCTTCATCTGCGCTGCCCTTCTTGCCATCGGACCATCCGGCCCGCTCCTGCAGACTATACGCGTTTTTGACACGGGCAAGCAGGCACTTACGGCTCCCAATCCTGATCATGCCGCCATTGCCCCGCAACGGCTGTCGCGCTAGGTTCTGCTGTAATACCGTTCAGTACTCGGGGATGCGCGTGTTCAATTTCCTGAAAAGGCTCTTCGGCAGAGGCGAGCACGCAGAGGTGCGCTCCAGCCAAACCCTCTCAGTGCAGGAGCCAGAGAACACGGCCGCCGCCAAGACCCTCGATCTCAACATTCCCGATGAGGCCTTGCAAGACGAAGCGGTTTTCGCCGCCTATCTGCAGGAGCGCCTGCCGTTCTTCGGCGACCTGATCCGTGCCGATTACGATCCTGCCGTCGGCAGCCTGACGCTGCACAGCCGCAACGGCGATACGATGACGAAATTCCTGAGCAATGCGCTGCTGGCGCTGCGGGAAAAGCGCGAGCCGGCGCGCGCGCAGGCGCTCCTCAACTATCTCAACATGACGGAGGCCATGGTCGACAGCGGCGATCTCGCCAAGGTCCTACCGGTGCTGAAAGCGCGCGATTTCGTCGAGGTTGCGCAACAGCAGATGATGCAGGCCGTTAAGGACGAGCCCAATCCGCCGCAATTCGTCTATCTGGAGGAAGCCGAAAACCTGATCAAGCTCTTCGTCGTCAACGGTGAAACGGCGGTCAACTACGTGATGGCCGAAGCACTCGACGATTGGGGCATCGATGCCAGGGAACTGGCCGAAATGGCACAGGCCAACCTGCAGAAGTTCCTTGCCAAGACCGGCGTCCAGATCGCCAAACGCAGCCGGTTTCAATATGTCGAGGTGGACGGTCAGTTCGAATCCAGCATCGCCTTTCTGCCGAATTTCTGGGCGCAGGTGCAGGAGCAATCCGGCGGCGCCGCGCCGATCGCCGCCTTCCTGTCGCGCGACAAGGTGTTCTTCACGCATGAGAACGACATTGAAGGCCTACAGCTTCTGGAACTGATCAGCGCCGATCTCAGCGACGTGCCCTACGTTATTTCGCCGGATCAATATCGCTGGGAAAATGGCCGCTGGACGCTATTTCGCCGCGTCGCCCGGATGGAAGCAGCGATCCGCCACTAGAAGTTTTACGCATTCCGGACGGAAAACCGTTAGAGTATTTTCGCTTTTCTTCGAATCGCGAAAACGCTCTATCTTCTTGTTTTTACGAAGTTCCAGACGCAAAACCGCTTCGCACTTTTGCTGGAACTGCGCTAGGCATTTTTCCTGGAAAACGCCTTAAACCAGCACTTCCTGATCGACGCGATCCTCTGCGCCGAAGAACTTCAGATAGCGCTCGACTTCCGCAGGCTCACCCGTCGCCTTCTGAGGATTGTCCGAGAGCTTCACAGCCGGCCGGCCGTTTGCCTCGATGACCTTGCAGACGATCGAAATAGGGTTGAGCCCCTTGAGTTCGGTCGGGGCGCAGCCGGCGAAATCGTTGGTGAGGTTGGTGCCCCAACCAAAACTCATGCGAACGCGGCCGTCGAAATGCTTGTAGGTGTCGATGATGGCATCGACATCGAGGCCGTCAGAGAAGATCAGCAGCTTCTGACGCGGATCGCGGCCCATCTTCTTCCACCATTCGATGATCTTCTCGCCGCCCTCGATGGGCGGGGCGCTGTCGGGGCGGAAGCCGGTCCAGTCGGCCACCCATTCCGGAGCGTTGCGCAGGAAGGAAGCCGTGCCGAAAGCATCGGGCAGCACGACGAGCAGGTTGCCGCCATAGAGGCGGTTCCAGTCGCGCAGCACCTTGTAGGGTGCCTTGCCAAGCTCTTCATCGTTTTTTGCAAGCGCTGCGGCGACCATCGGCAGCTCATGGGCATTGGTGCCGACCGCTTCGAGATCGGAATCCATGGCGAGCAGCACGTTGCTCGTGCCGGTGAAGGCATGCGGCACGCCTTCCTTCAGCGCCTCGACGCACCAGCGCTGCCAGAGGAAGCTGTGGCGTCGGCGGGTGCCGAAATCGGAAATGCGCAGGCCCGGCAGTTCCCGCAGCCGCTCCACCTTTCCCCACATCTTGGCCTTCGCGCGGGCATAGAGCACATCGAGGGTGAAGGGACCGAGCGCCCTCAGCGCGGAGCGGGAGCGAAGCTCGTTGATGATAGCGAGTGCGGGGATTTCCCACATCGTCGTTTCCTTCCACGAACCGTGGAAGTCGAGAATATACTGGCCGTCACGCTTCGAGAGCTCATATTCCGGCAGCTGGAAATTCGACAGCCAGGCGAGGAATTCCGGTTCGAAGATCTGCGCGCGGCCGTAGAAGCTGTTACCCGCCAGCCAGATCATCTCCTTCTTGGAGAGGCGGAGCGTTCGGGCATGGTCGAGCTGTTCACGCAATTCCTTCTCGTCGATCACTTCGGCAAGGCGAACGCTCTTGGTGCGATTGATCAGCGAGAAGGTGGCATCGACATCCGGATAGAGCTTCCAGATCATCTGCAGCATCAGAAGCTTGTAGAAATCCGTATCGATCAAGCTGCGGATGATCGGATCAAGCTTCCAGGTATGATTATAGACGCGGGTGGCGATATCCGTCTTGGTCATGTCGTTCCTGCCCCGTCTCCTGCCCTACGGACGTCATGCTCGCCGCCGACCATCCTGCCGGCATGCGGTTGTAGCGCCCTGTTATCAAAAAATGTTGAGCGAAAGTCCAGTCGCTGAAAGAAAATTGATACCAAGGCAAATGGGTCGCATTTTGCCGGCGCCAGCTGAGGCATAGTGCCCAGACCACCACCATCCGAAGGTAGACTTAGTATCCCCGACCGCGATCTACCAGATGCTGCAGCGGTTCGCCGCGTTCGAAGCGGGCGATCTGCTCCTCGACATGGCGCATCAGCGCCCTTTCGTCAGACATGGCGGAGTCATGCGGCGTGATGATGACATTTTCCAGGTCCCAGAGCGGATCGTCCGCAGCCAGAGGCTCGACGGCGAAGACATCGAGCGAAGCGCCGCCGAGAATGCCGGTGCGAACAGCCGAAGCGATATCGGCCGCGACCTGGCTCTTACCGCGGCCGGCATTGATAAAGACCGGCTTGCCGAGCGGGCCGTTGCGATGCAGCTTGGAAAAAAGCGAGGCGTTGTAGATACCCGTCGTCTCCGACGTCAGCGGCAGTAGGCCGACAAGGATGTCCGTGCGCGCCAGGAATGCATCGAGCCCGGCGGCATCGAAGGTTTCCATGCCGTCGATCTCTTTCTTGCTGCGGGACCAGCCGATGACATTGAAGCCCATGACCTTCAACTTGGCGGCGGCATCGCAGCCGAGAACACCGAGCCCCATCACGCCGACGGTAACTTCGGCAGCTTCGGGGCCATTCTGCTGCGCCCAGACGTGCTGGCGCTGATTCCTGAAATGCCCCTGCACATCGCGCAGATGCATGAGGCACTGCATCACGACCCATTCGCTCATGCGCACCGTCAGGCTGCGATCGACGAAGCGGACGACGGGAATGTCAGGCAGGCCGACAATCGACATCATCGAATCGACACCGGCGCCGCCCGAGAAGATGACCTTGAGATTGGGTGCGCGCTCGAAAAGATCGGCATCCGGCTTCCACAAAAGCGCGTAGTCGACATGGGAGAGATCAGCGCCTTTATTGGCAGGATCGGCCAGATTGATGCTGCCGCGATCGGCAAAGGCCGTCTCAACCGCTTTGGCAACGGACACAGGATCGAATTTGAGGTCGACGAGAACGGGGCTTTTGGCCGGCATGATGGTGGTCTCTATTGCTGAATGGCGGCGGTCGGAACCGCTTCGATGTTGAAGGCGGCGGCAAGCAGCGCCCTGGTGTAGTCCTCTCTCGGCGCCCGGAAAATATCGGCGGATGCGCCCTGCTCGACGACCTTGCCGAAGCGCATGACGATCAACTCGTTGGCGAGCGCCTTCACCACTTTCAGATCGTGGCTGATGAAGAGATAGGCAAGATCATGCTTCTGCTGCAGGTCGCGCAACAGGTCGACCACCTGAGCCTGCACGCTCATGTCGAGCGCCGAAGTGGGCTCGTCGAGCATGACGAAACGCGGCTTCAAGACCATGGCGCGAGCAATGGCGATGCGCTGGCGCTGGCCGCCCGAAAACTCATGCGGGAAGCGCCAGCGGGTGGATGGATCGAGGCCGACTTCCTCGAGCGCCCAGCAGACGCGCTTGTCGCGCTCATCGGCCGAAAGCGAGCGTTCATGCACCTTGAGCCCCTCGGCGATGATCTCGCCGACCGACATGCGTGGGCTAAGTGACCCGTAGGGGTCCTGAAAGACCACCTGCAGCTGGTTGCGGAGCGGCCGCATTTCGCGGAACGAATAGCCGGCTATATCCTTGCCGACAAAGGCGATACGGCCCTTGGAGGAAATAAGCCGGGCGAGTGCGAGACCAAGCGTGGTCTTGCCTGAGCCGGATTCGCCGACGACGCCGAGCGTCTGGCCGGCCCTGAGCTTCAGATCGATGCCGTCGACCGCCTTCACGTGATCGACGACCTTGCGCATGAAGCCGGCCTTGATCGGGAACCAGACGCGAACATCGTTGCCTTCCATGACCACCGGCTTGTTCGCATCGCTTGCCGGCGGCTCACCGCGCGGCTCGGCGGCCAGCAAATGGCGGGTATAGTCATGCTGCGGCCGGGTGAAGACGTCTTCCACTGTGCCGGTCTCGACGATCTTGCCCTTGGTCATGACGCAGACCCGGTCGGCAAACTTGCGGACGATGCCGAGATCGTGGGTGATGAACAGCATGGACATGCCATGTGTGCCCTTAAGGTCGCGCAGCAATTCAAGGATCTGCGCCTGCACCGTGACGTCGAGCGCGGTCGTCGGCTCGTCGGCGATGAGCAATTCCGGGCGATTGGCGAGCGCCATGGCGATCATCACGCGCTGGCGCTGGCCGCCGGACAACTCATGCGGATAGGCCTTGAGGCGCTTTTCCGGCTCGCGGATGCCGACCTGATTCAGGAGTTCCAGCGTGCGGCTGCGCGCGGCCTCGCCCACGATGCCCTGATGCAGCGCCAGGATCTCGCTGATCTGCTTTTCGATCGAATGAAGCGGATTGAGCGAGGTCATCGGCTCCTGGAAGATCATCGTAATGTCGTTGCCACGCACCGCGCGCAGCTCATTGTCCGATGCCTTCAAGAGGTCCTTGCCCTTGAACAGGATTTCGCCGGAAGGATGGCTCGCGGACGGATAGGGCAAGAGCTTCAGGATCGAATTGGCCGAAACCGATTTGCCGGAGCCGGATTCTCCGACCAGCGCCAGCACCTCACCCTTGCGAATATCGAAGGAGACGCCATCGACGGCGATCGAGGTCTGCCCGCCCTGATGAAAGGCGACGGAGAGGTTGCGGACTGACAGCAGCGGAGTGGAATTTTCGCTCATCGGAACGTCTTCCTCGGATCGAAGGCGTCGCGCACGGCCTCGCCGATGAAAATCAGCAGCGACAGCATGATCGACATGGTGAAGAAGGCCGAAAGCCCTAGCCAGGGAGCCTGCAGATTGGATTTGCCCTGGGCGATCATTTCACCCAGCGACGGCGAGCCGGGCGGCATGCCGAAGCCTAAGAAATCCAGTGAGGTCAGGGTGGTGATCGAGCCCGACAGGATGAAGGGCACGAAAGTCAGCGTCGCGACCATCGCGTTCGGCAGCAGGTGGCGATACATGATGGTACGGTTGTTGACACCAAGGGCGCGGGCGGCGCGCACATATTCGAAATTGCGCGCCCGCAGGAATTCGGCGCGCACGACCCCGACGAGGCCGACCCAGGAAAACAAGAGCAAAATCCCGAGCAGGATGAAGAAACCCGGCGGCAGCACCGAGGCGATGATCAGCAGGATATAGAGCACCGGCATGGACGACCAGATCTCGATGAAACGCTGCATCAGAAGATCGGTCCAGCCGCCGAAATAGCCCTGTATCGCGCCGGCGCATACGCCGACGACGGCCGAGCAGATGGTGAGCGCCAAGCCGAACAGCACCGAGATGCGGAAGCCGTAGACCAGGCGGGCGAGCACGTCTCGCGCCTGATCGTCGGTGCCGAGCCAGTTGAAATTGCTCCAGTTGCAATTCGGATCGGCAACGCCGCCGGGATAGCCCGAGCAGCGCGTCTCCTTGCTCATCGCCCAGAAGGGCGGCGTCGGCGCCGACATGCCCTTGGGCAGGTTGGAGTTGGCGGTCTGATAGGAATAATGGATCAGCGGCCAGATCATCCAGCCATTGGCGTTGATCTCATCCTGAATATCCGGGGCGCGATAATCCGTCTGCGCCAGGAAGCCGCCGAACTTCTCTTCAGGATAATCGACGAAGACCGGCGTCAGGATCTCGCCCTTGTAGGAGACGAGGATCGGTCGGTCGTTGACGATGAACTCGGCGCCGAGGCTGAGGACGAACAGCACCAGGAAGATCCAGAGCGACCAGTAGCCGCGGCGGTTTGCCTTGAAGTTCTCCCAGCGGCGCACATTGGTCGGCGAGAACAGCCCCTTGCGCGGCGGCTTCATCGTTGTCGGGAGCGTCTGCTGATTGGCTGCGTCCATCACACCTCCCTCCGCTCGAAGTCGATGCGCGGATCGATCCAGGTGTAGATGAGATCGGAGACGAGGCTGACGACGAGGCCGAGCAGCGAGAAGATGAAGAGCGTGGCAAACACCACCGGATAATCGCGCTGGACAACGGAGAGATAACTCAAGCGCCCCAGGCCATCGAGCGAGAAGATGTTTTCGATCAGCAGCGAACCGGTGAAGAAGGCGGAAATGAAGGCGCCGGGAAAGCCGGCAATGACGATCAGCATGGCGTTGCGGAAGACATGGCCATAGAGCACGCGCCGTTCGCTCAAGCCCTTGGCGCGGGCGGTGATGACATATTGCTTCTTGATCTCTTCGATGAAGGAATTCTTCGTGAGCAGCGTCGTGGTGGCGAAGGCGGCGAGCGACAGCGAAATCAGCGGCAGCACCAGATGCCAGAGATAATCGAGGATCTTCTGCCACCAGGTGAGGTCGGCGAAGTTGTCGGAGACGAGGCCGCGCAGCGGGAACCAGTCGAAGAAGGAGCCGCCGGCAAACAGCACGATCAGCATGATGCCGAACAGGAAGCTCGGGACAGCATAGCCGATGATGATGATGCCCGAGGTCCAGACATCGAAAGTCGAGCCGTCCTGCACCGCTTTGCGGATGCCGAGCGGAATGGAAATGGCGTAGGAGAAGATCAGGATCCAGATGCCGAGCGAAATCGACACCGGCAGCTTCTGGGCGATGAGGTCGATGACGGTGGTATTGCGGAAAAAGCTCTCGCCGAAATCGAAGCGGATATAGTTCCACATCATCTGGCCGAAACGCTCGAGCGGCGGCTTGTCGAAGCCGAACTGCTTGTCGAGCTTGGCGATCAGTTCCGGATCGAGACCCTGTGCGCCGCGATATTTCGAGCTGCTATCGTCCAGGGATTGCTGGGCAGCCAGGTCCGTACCACCACCCGACAGGCGGCCATTGGCATTATCTCCCTGCCCGGTCAGCTGCGCGATGACCTGCTCGACCGGGCCGCCCGGCGCGAACTGCACGATGGTGAAGGAAATCGCCATGATGCCGACAATGGTCGGGATCATCAGCAGGAGACGTCGCAGGATATAGGCGCCCATCAGCCCGCCGCTCCCTCAGAGAGGAGTATGTTCCGCCTCGCCTCAATCCGTCCGTCGATCAAATCACATTCCCTTCCGCCGGATCGAGACCGGCGCAGTCATATCAGCTTGAAACTATCCGAATCAGCCCTCTGCATTTGGAGCCAGCAGGCCCCTCATTGCAAGAGAGGCTCACTTTCCGGCGCTTTTCGACCACCAGACATCGGGGAAGCCGATGGAGTAATAGGGCAGTTCGGGCAGATGCTCGAACTTGTCCCAATAAGCGATCTTGTTCGTCGTCCCATAAAAAAGCGGGACAACGTAGTGGTGGGCGAGCAGTACACGGTCAAGCGCCTTGGCGGCAGCAGTCTTCTCTTCGAGGGTCGCGGCAGAGACAAGCTTGCCGATCAATATATCGACACCCGGATCGGATATGCCGGCGTAGTTGCGAGAGCCTTGGCGGTTTGCGGAAGCCGAGCCCCAGTAATCGATCTGTTCACTGCCGGGCGGCAGAGACGTGCCCCAGACGTTCCAGGTCGCATCATAGTCGAAGCTGCGAATACGGTTGATGTATTGCGATGAATCGACCGTTCTGAGGGTCGCATCGATGCCAATGCGGCGCAGGTTCTGTACGTAGGGTAGATTTGATCTTTCCATCGAAGGACTGCCGAGCAGGATTTCCATCGTGAAGGGCTGGCCGGTCTTTTCGTTGACCATGCGATTGCCCTTCAACACATAACCGGCTTCCTTGAAAAGCTCGATCGCCTTGCGCAGATTTTCGCGGGCCTTTTGTTGGTCGCCGCCAACCGGATTGGTATAGGGCGTGCTGAAGACTTCGGGCGGCACCTTATCCTTGATGCTGTTGAGGATATTCAATTCCTCGCCCGTGGGCAGCCCCGAAGAGGCAAGCTCGGTGCCGAAAAAGAAGGAGTTGACGCGGGTCAGCTGGCCAAAGGCAAGCGCCCGGTTCATCTCCTCGAAATCATAGGCGTAGTTCAACGCCTCGCGCACACGCTGATCCTTGAACTGATCGCGCCGGAGATTGAGCACCACCGCCTGCATGATGCCGACAGAGCGCAGCGAGTTGGGCAGCTCGTCGCGCTTGATGCGGCCGTCCTTGACGGCTGGAAAGTCATATGCGGTCACCCAATGACTTGCTGACTGGTCCTGCCAGAAATCGGTGTTTCCGCTGCGAAAGGCTTCGAATTGCACATCCTTGTCGGCGTAGTAGGTATAGGAAATCGCCCCGAAGTTATTCTGGCCGATATTGACCGGCAGGTTCTTGCCCCAATAGTCGTCGCGTAGTTCGTATCGGATCGATGATCCAGGCTGCACGGAGACGATCTTATACGGTCCGGATCCCATGATCGGCTCGAGTGTCGTCCGGGAGATATCGCGCGGCTTTCCGTCCGCGCCGGCGCTCTCCCACCAATCTTTCGGCACGATCAGCAACTGGCCGGCAATAAAAGGAAGTTCGCGATTGTTCTTTTCATTGAAATAGAAGGTGACATCCCTGTCGCCGGTCTTTTCGGCTCGCGTCACGTGGGAATAGATACTGGTCGCGAGAGGGTTGAGCTCCTTGGTTCGATCGAAGCTGAAAACCACATCATCCGGGGTCACCGGTGTGCCATCGGCCCATTTCGCCTCGGCGCGTAAGCGGAAGGTGGCGCTCGCTATGTCATCGGGATAGGAGACGCCCTCGGCAAGCAAGCCGTAGGAAGTGGCAATCTCGTCATTGGACGATTTCATCAGCGTATCGAAAACCATTGACAATCCGCTGGCGGGGTTGCCCTTAAACAGCACGGGATTGAGCGTGTCGAACGTCCCTTCGGCCGAAAGCTTAAGCTCGCCGCCCTTCGGCGCATCCGGATTGACATAATCGAAATGCTTGAAGCCGGGCTGGTATTTGAGGTCGCCGAGAATGGCGGTGCCGATGCGGAATTGTGGCTCTTCGGCTTTCGTGGATAAAGGCATTGCCAGCAGGCAAAAAAGAGAAACGACCAAGCCTGCTTTCAACCGCGACAATGCCATTCATGATCTCCCGATGATTTCTGAAGAATCAGCATAAGGCAAATGAGGGCAAAAAGCAGGACGCAACAATTCATCACGTTGCAAAGGCTGAAAACCGTGTCCGAGGCTCAATCTTTTGCCGTAGCATCCTCAAGACGTTTGCGCAGCATCAGCCGCAGTTCCGCAAAGACGCGCCGGTCTTCGGCGGCATCCGGGTCGCTGGAAACGACGACGGCAATGCGCAGCAATTCGAGCACGATGCCCGCCATCAGCACGATATCGTCCGTGATCGGCGGATGGGCCTGCCGCAGAAAGGCGGCAATCAGCTCCCTCAACTCCGCGCGCGAGCGAGCCTTGCGGTCCTTGGGAATATCGCGACGCCCGGCTAGTACGGGAAACTCGGGATATTGCTCGATGAAAGCGGCAAGCGCATCGAAGATTGCCTCGCCGCTACCGGCGGCGGAAAGCCCTATGCTCCGTTCCGCCATGTCACGAAGCCCCGCCTTAAGGCGCTCCAGGCGATCAATATGCAGCGCCTCGGCGAGCAGCGGCTTTGTCGGAAAGAACTGATAGAGCGAGCCGATCGATGAATGCGCCTCCGCCGCGATCTCCGTCATCGTGGCCGCATCGTAACCCCTGCGCGCAAAGACTTTCGCCGCCGCTTCGAGCAGAACGGCAACGCGATCGTGCCCCCGCTGCCGTTTCGGCGCACGCGTCTTCAATTCTTCACTTGATTTTTGTGAGGTCATCCTCATATTTTCCATTGTGAGGATACCCTCATGTTTTTCCGGAGCCCCTAGATGCCACTTTACGATCCCAAAACCACCGCTCTCGTTTCCATCGACCTGCAAGGCCTCGTCCTCAGCCGGCCGCTTGCGCCCTACTCCGCCCAACAGATCGTCACCAATACGGTCGCCATCGCTAACAAGTTGAAGGCCGATGGCGGAACGACCGTTTTCGTGACGGTCGGATTTTCCGCAGACTATGCCGACACTGTCAATCAGCCGACCGACGAAAGCTTCCCGCTTCCCCCAGGAGGTTTGCCGCCGGCCGCGCTCGAAGCTCCGGCCGAGATGGCAGCGCTGACGCCCGATATCGCCATCGCCAAGCGCCAGTGGAGCGCCTTCTATGGCACGGAGCTCGATCTGCAGCTGCGCCGCCGCGGCATCAAAACGCTGATCGTGACGGGCGTCGCCACCAATTTCGGTGTGGAAGGCACCGTGCGCGATGCCCACGCGGCAAATTACGCCGTCATTGTTGCCGAAGATGCCGTGACGACGCTCTCGCAGGAGATGCAGGATTTCGCCTGCACGAAAGTGCTGCCGCGGCTATCGCGTATCCGCAAGACGGCGGAAATCCTGGCAAACTGATCTGTCGTAACGACGGCCATGCCGGCAAAGGCGGTCGGCCGGTAGCCACCGGCGATTACCGCGGATTCACTTCCATCCTTTTTCAGGATAGTCTCGCGGCAAATCACTTCGGCTGATGCCGACCGCCTTCAAGGATATGCATGGCTTCACTTCTGGCTCGCGCCTTTCGAACGATCGGCAAATTCTCTCTCGCAACCTCGATCGGGATGGGCCTTATCGCCGGCGATGCGCTGGCGCAGCAGGCCACACCTTCGCCCGGCAGCGCAAAAGCGGTCTTCGGCGCCGTGACGCTGCCGACGCAGGGGGCGCCGCAATCAATCGGCTTCTATGCAAAGGGTTGCCTTGCGGGCGCAGTCGCTCTGCCGGCCGACGGCCCGACGTGGCAGGCGATGCGCCTGTCGCGCAATCGCCGCTGGGGCCGGCCGGAGTTGATCGGCCTGCTTGAGCGGCTGTCGCGCGATGCAGCCAAGAATGACGGCTGGCCGGGCCTGCTTGTCGGCGATATCTCGCAGCCGCGCGGCGGCCCGATGATCAACGGTCACGCCTCGCATCAGATCGGCCTCGATGCGGACGTCTGGCTGACGCCTATGCCACGGCGCAAGATGACGGCGGAGGAGCGCGAAGCCCTGCCCTTCACCACGATGCTCGCCAAGGACAAGTTCCTGACGATCAATGACAAGGTCTGGACACCGGCGCATGCGCGCCTGCTGATGCGCGCGGCGAGTTACCCCGAGGTCGAGCGCATCTTCGTCAACCCGGCGATCAAGAAGAAGATGTGCGAGAGCTGGACGGGCGATCGCAGCAATCTCGGCAAGCTGCGGCCGGAATACGGGCACGACTCGCATTTCCATATCCGCCTTCGCTGCCCAGCTGGTTCCGCCGGCTGCACGGGGCAGGCGCCGGTCGCCGCCGGTGATGGCTGCGACAAGTCGCTTGCCTGGTGGTTCGGACCGCAGCCCTGGGCCAAGCCGAAGCCCAGCGACAAGCCGCCCCAAAAGCCGCGCGAGGTCATGGTTGCGGATCTGCCCAAAGCCTGCCAGGCTGTATTGGCAGCACCTTCGATAGCCTCCACGCGTCCTATCGCCTCCGGCGCCAAAACAGCCGGCGTTTCGGCGGAGACGGATGCGCTGCCGGTTTCGGGCGATACCCCGCCGGGTCAGATTCCGCAGCAATAGATCCTGGATCGTCCTTGCCGGAGGCGTCTTTCAAAACGCGCCCCCTTGGTATAGAAGGCGGGTAAATCGATTGAAAGCATCAGGCGGAGCAAGGATTTCATGGCCGGCAGCAAATGCATCGCACTGATCGCGCATGATCAGAAAAAAGATGCGATGGCAGAGTTTGCACGGCGCAACGAGGCCGCCCTTGCCAATTGGAACATCGTCGCCACGGGTACGACGGGCGGCCGCGTGCTGGATGCCTGCCCCGACCTCAAGGTCACCCGCCTGAAAAGCGGGCCGCTCGGCGGCGATCAGCAGATCGGTGCGCTCATCGCCACCGGCGAGATCGACATGCTCGTCTTCTTCATCGATCCTCTCACTCCGCACCCGCACGACGTCGACGTGAAGGCATTGACGCGGCTTGCCGTTCTCTACGACATTCCGATGGCGCTCAACGAATCCACCGCCGAGCGGCTGATCAAAACACTGAACCATTAATCCGCCTTGCCGGCGGCAGACCACGGACCTGGCCATGCCCGAGCTCAATCACAGTGATGCCCCCTTGCCTTTCCCAATCCTGATCGGCGATATCGGCGGCACCAATGCACGCTTCTCGATCCTTGCCGATGCGGACTCCGAGCAGGAGCACTTCCCGGTCGTGCAGACGGCGAATTTCGCCACGATCGACGATGCGATCAAACTCGCCCTCGAAAACAGCAAGGTTCAGCCGCGCTCGGCAATTCTCGCCATGGCCGGGCCGGTACAGGGTGATGAGATTCCTCTGACCAATTGCCCCTGGGTGATCCGTCCGAAGACGATGATCGCCAATCTCGGCATCGAAGACGTGCTCGTCATCAACGACTTCGAGGCGCAGGCGCTCGCGATCGCCGAGATTTCCGACGAGCACCGCCAAACCATCGGCCACGCATCCGGGAACATGACCGCATCGCGCGTCGTGCTCGGGCCGGGCACCGGGCTTGGCGTCGGCGCCCTGGTTCATACCCAGCATCAATGGGTGCCCGTGCCGGGCGAAGGCGGCCATATCGATCTTGGGCCGCGTACGGAACGCGACCTGCAGATCTGGCCGCATCTGGAACCTATCGAAGGCCGCATCTCGGCCGAGCAGGTGATCTGCGGCCGCGGTCTGCAGAACCTTTATCATGCGATCTGCGCGGCTGATGGCATCGAACCGAGCCTGAAGGAGCCGGCCGATATCACCAATCATGCACTCGCCGGCACCAATAAGCAGGCCGAGGAGACGCTGACACTGTTCGTCACCTATCTCGGCCGCGTCGCCGGCGATTTCGCCATGGTCTTCATGGCGCGCGGTGGCGTCTATCTCTCGGGCGGTATCCCGCAGAAGATCCTGCCCGCGTTGCAGAAGCCCGAATTCCGTGCCGCCTTCGAAGACAAGGCACCGCACACGGAATTGATGAAAACGATCCCGACGCATGTGGTCGTCAATCCGCTGGCAGCGCTTTCCGGCCTTGCGACCTATGCCCGCAAGCCCACAAACTTCGGCCTTGCGACAGAAGGCCGTCGCTGGCGGCGTTAACGCTTGCCAAACAGCCCATGGCGCGCCAAAACAGCCGGCGCGCCTACCTTTTTGAAGAGGCCGCCTTCCTCTATAATGGGCCCGGCTCCGTGATCGGCCTTAACCAGCGCGGCAAGCCATGTCTAGCCAAAGCCGTGCTAACTCTTTAATAGAGCCGCGAAAGCACGTGCCAGATGCGGCTCGCTTGGTTCAAGACAGGAAGCCGATTATTGAAATTGCCTGACCCGAAAAGCAAAAACGTCGACAGCGAAGCCATTACAGGCATGCTGAAGCGTATTATCGCCGAGAACGGCCGCGATCATATCCGCGGCTACTCCATCGCGATTACCTGCCTGATCTTCGTTGCGCTTTCGACCGCTTACATCGGCTACATCGTCAAGTCGGTCATCGACAGCGCCTTCATCGCGCGCGATATCGTCGATGCATGGAAAATCTGCTTCAGCATCTTCCTCGTCTTCGTGGTGCGCGGCTTTGCCGGATATTTCCAGTCGGTCATCCTGTCAAAGATCGGCAACAACATCATCGCCCGCTACCAGCGCCGGCTCTATTCGCACCTGATGACGCTATCGGTCGGCTTCTTCAGCGAAGCGCGCTCCGCGCAGCTCGCCGCCCGCGTCAGCCAGAACGTCTCGGGCATCCGCGATGTCATGAACCTGACGATCACGTCGACGGCACGCGACCTTCTGACCTTCATCGCCCTGCTTTGCGTCATGGTGTTCCAGGATCCGGTGCTCAGCATCGCATTCGTCGTCATCGCGCCGCCGCTCTTCTTCGCGCTGCGCTATATTTCCAAGCGCCTGCGCGCCGCCACGCGCGATGCGATCGTCCTGAACAGCCATGTACTCGGCGCGATGCAGGAAACCATCCAAGGCGTCTCCATCGTCAAGGCCTTCACGATGGAAGAGGAACTCGAACGCAAGATCAATAAGCTGATCACCGCAGCCGAGCACCGGCAGAACCGCATCGCCCGTCTTTCGGAGCGCAACGGACCGCTGATCGAGACCGTCGCCGGCTTCGCGATTGCCAGCCTTTTCGCCTACGCCGCCTACCGGTCGATCTACGATAATGTCTCGCCGGGCGTGTTCTTCTCCTTCGCCACTTCGCTACTGCTCGCCTATGACCCAGCCCGCCGCCTCGCCAAGCTGCAGGTGCAGCTGGAGCGGGCGGTCGTTAACGCACGGATGATCTACGAGCTGCTCGACATGGAGCCGCGCCAGCGCGACCTGCCCGATGCCAAGCCGCTGGTCGTAACCGAGGCCCGCATCGAATTCCGCGACGTTCATTTCGCCTATGGCGACGACGCCGTGCTCTCCGGCGTCAATTTCACCGCCGAGGGCGGGCAGACGACGGCGCTTGTTGGCCCTTCCGGCGCCGGCAAGTCCACCGTCATCAATCTGATTCCACGCTTCTACGATCCGAAAGCCGGCAGCATCTTCATCGATGGACAGGATATCGCGCATGTGACGAAACAATCGTTGCGAGAGCAACTCGCCTATGTTTCGCAGCAACCTTATCTCTTCGAAGGTACGATCCGCGACAACATCCGCTACGGGCGCCCGGAAGCGACCGATGCCGAGATCAAGGAGGCAGCCCGCCTCGCCTATGCCCATGATTTCATCGAGGCGCAGCCGATGGGGTACGATACCCCGGTCGGCGAAAACGGCGTGACGCTTTCCGGCGGCCAGCGGCAGCGGCTGTCGATCGCCCGCGCGCTGGTGCGCAATGCGCCGATCCTGCTTCTCGACGAGGCGACCTCGGCGCTCGACACGGAATCCGAAGCAGCCGTGCAGAAGGCTCTGGAAGAGGCGATGAGCGGCCGCACCGTCGTCGTCATCGCCCACCGCCTGTCGACGGTTGTCCGCGCCGAGAAGATCGTCGTCATGCAGAACGGCCGGGTTGTCGAAGAGGGCAACCACGAGACACTTGCGACATCAGACAATGGCCTCTACGCTCGGCTCAACAACCTGCAGCTACCGGCCATATCAAGCAACTCCCGCAAATAGACGACAGAGACAACATGAGCGACGATGCGATGAAGCTGGTGGTGGTTGGCGCGGCGGGCCGCATGGGACAGGCTCTCATCCGCCTCGTTCACGCGACCGAGGGTGTAACCCTGCACGCCGCCGTCGCCCGTCCCGGCTCCGCTTTCATCGGCAAGGACGCCGGCGAGATCGCCGGGCTTGGGCCGATCGGCATTCCCGTCACCGACGATCCGCTTTCCGCTTTCCTGCATGCCGAAGGCGTCATCGATTTCACGACGCCGGCAACCAGCGTCACCTTTGCCGGCCTCGCCGCACAGGCACGCATCGTCCATATCATCGGCACGACCGGCTGCTCGGACGAGGACGAAGCGAAGTTCAAGGCAGCTGCGCGCCATGCCCGCATCGTCAAATCGGGCAATATGGGCCTTGGCATCAACCTTTTGAGCGTGCTCGTGGAGCAGGCGGCACGGGCGCTCCCCTCGAACGACTGGGACATCGAGGTGCTGGAAATGCATCATCGCCACAAGGTGGATGCGCCCTCGGGCACGGCACTCCTGCTCGGCCAGGCTGCGGCGAAAGGCCGTGGCATCGACCTCAACGACAATTCCGTGCGCGTGCGCGATGGCCATACCGGCCCGCGCCCGGTGGGCACGATCGGCTTTGCGACCCTGCGCGGCGGCGGCGTGGTCGGCGATCACTCGGTGATCTTCGCCAGCGAGAGCGAACGGCTGACGCTGTCGCACAATGCCGGCGACCGGTCGCTGTTTGCGCGCGGCGCGCTGCAGGCGGCGCTCTGGGCGCGCGACAAGAAACCCGGCTTCTATTCCATGCTCGATGTTCTCGGGCTCTCCACACGTTGATCCGATCCCGGAGCGGGTCTGCACCGAACTGCCGATCCGCTCCAGCCTTTTATTGTCTCGCAATTCCGGACGGAAAACCGCTACGCACTTTTCCTGGAATTGCCCTATCAGGGAGAAATATTATGAGCGGCACTCTCGTTCTCGTTCGCCACGGGCAGAGCGACTGGAATTTGAAGAATCTCTTTACCGGCTGGAAAGACCCCGATCTGACCGAGCTTGGCATCCAAGAGGCCAAGACCGGCGGCAAGGCACTGGCCGATTACGGCATCAAGTACGATATCGCCTTCACCTCGGCGCTGACGCGCGCCCAGCACACGTTGAAAATCATTCTCGACGAAATCGGCCAGCAGGGCCTTGAAACCATTAGGGATCAGGCGCTGAATGAGCGTGACTATGGCGACCTCTCCGGCCTCAACAAGGATGACGCCCGCGCCAAGTGGGGCGAAGAGCAGGTTCACATCTGGCGCCGCTCCTATGACGTTCCGCCGCCGGGCGGCGAAAGCTTGCGCGACACCGGCGCCCGCGTCTGGCCCTATTACCTGACGGAAATCCTGCCGCGCGTTCTCGCCGGTCAGAATGTGCTTGTTGCCGCCCATGGCAATTCGCTGCGCTCGCTCGTCATGGTTCTCGATCGCCTGAGCAAGGCGCAGATCCTGGAGCTCAACCTCGCGACCGGCGTACCGATGGTCTACAAGCTCAAGGCCGACTCCACCGTCGCCTCGAAGGAAGTCCTCGGCGACATGTCCGGCGCTCACTGAGTGCCATCTAACTAGCTGCCTCTGAAAAGCCCCTCACCCTAGCCCTCTCCCCGTTTGACGGAGAGAGGGAACGACCTCTTCTGTGGTAAACTCTCGATACATGCGAGATTGAGAGGCAACAGGCGATGCGTCTTTCCCCTTCTACCCGCCTGCGGGGAGAAGGTGGCCGACAGGCCGGATGAGGGGCTGTACCAGCCTCAATTCTCGACGGTGAAACGCACCCTGTCCGCGGCGAAGCGGGAAATCGAGTATTGCACGGGGACATTATCGAGATCCGCGTTCAGCGCCTGGGCGACGAGAACAATGGCGCCCGGGGATAGCTGCAGATCGGTGAGATCGCCTTCGTCAGCATGCGTCGCGGTGATCTCGGTGACGACGCGGACGTAGTCAGGAACGCCAAGCTCCTTGAATGCCTTGGTGATCGAACCGGTTGTCCGATAGACCTCCGCAATATCGCCAAAACGATCCGCCGGAAACCAACTGGTGGCGCGCGATACAGGCCGATGATCCGCCTGACCCAGCGTTTCGAGCCTTATCAGCGGCGTTCCGGACCTGATTTTCAGCTGCCTGGCCAATTCGGCGCTGGCGGCCTCTTCACCTGATGCAAGCAGTACGCTGCGGGTCTCGCGCACCTGATCGCCGATCCCCTGCGAAAATCGCGTGCGCCTTGAAATCGGAAAACTCAGCCGCTCCTTGCGCTCGATCAGCGTCCCGCGTCCCTGCACGGCCCTGACGATGCCTTCCTGGGCGAGCGCCGCCAACGCACTTCTGATCGTGTGCCTGTTGACGCCGAACTGCAGCGCCAGCACGGTTTCCGGCGGCACCATGCCGGTCTCGTCGAAATCGCCGTGATTAATTGACGTGCGAATGCGGTCGGCAATCTGCCGCCAGAGCGCCACGCCCGTCTGCCTCTGTATCTTCTGCCCAGCCATCTCGCCCTGTCACACGCTTGTCACGACTCACTAATAGATATAAACATATCTTGTATGGTTGTCTATATCAATAGACATTTAGAGGAAGGCTCGATGAATTCAGCACAAAGGCAGGAAGCGGCCGCACAGGAGCGTCGGGAACGCAAGCGCGTCGCCGATCTCTTGGCGCAGGCAGAACGCGACGAGCTAGAGGCGGCCTGGGAAGCATTGCCGAGCAAGCCGGCGGTGCAGCCGGTGCGCGGCCCCGAGACCGGGCTCGTCATGGTGCGCGGCCGCATCGGTGGTGGCGGCTCCCCCTTCAACCTCGGCGAAGTCACGGTAACACGCGCCACCATCCGGCTGGCATCCAACACCATTGGGCACGCACATGCTCTTGGCACGGATCGGGAAAAGGTCCGGCTTTCGGCCATCTTCGATGCGCTCTGGCAGCAATCGGCCACAAAGGAATTCGTCGAAAAGGCGATCCTGCAGCCCGTGACCGAACGTATCGAAAACTATGATCGCAAGCGCGCGGAAGAGACGGCGGCGACCCGCGTCGATTTCTTCACCATGGTTCGCGGAGAAGATTGATGAGCCTATCCAGTACCCCAACCTTCGGCAATGAGGCCCTGACCGGCGGCTTCACCGATCCGGTTTTCGACGCCCAGAGTGTCTTCAAGATGGCGATGGACGCCATGGCGCGCCCAGGCACCCTGCAGACCATTACCGCCGACATCACACCGCCGGCGCCGCTCGGCATCGCTGCCGGCGCCATCGGGCTCACCCTTTGCGATCACGACACCCCAGTCTGGCTTTCCAACAGCCTGGCAAGATCGAGCCTGCCGGAATGGCTGGCATTCCACACCGGCGCACCGATCATATCCGAGCGGCTGGAGGCACATTTTGCCTTTGTCGAAGCCGGCATGGCGCTTTCGTCCTTCAGCCAGTTCGGTATCGGCACCCAGGAATATCCGGACCGTTCCACGACCATTGTGCTCGAAATCGAAAGCCTGGAGGGCGGCAAGGACCTGGCGCTTGCCGGCCCGGGTATCAAGGACATCAACATGATCGCCCCGGTCGGCCTGCCGGATGCGCTTTTGCGCATCTGGAACGACAATCGCGCCCTTTTCCCGCGCGGCGTCGATCTCATCCTGACGGCGGGCCGGCAATTCCTTTGCCTGCCGCGCACCGCCAAGATCATCGCGACGGAGATTTGACGTATGTATGTTGCTGTAAAGGGCGGTGAAGCCGCCATTGCCAATGCGCACCGGCTGCTGGCCGACCGCCGCCGCGGCGACCGTTCGCTGCCGGCCGTCGGCATCGACCAGATCGTGGCGCAGCTAGCACTCGCCGTTGACCGCGTCATGGCCGAAGCCTCGCTCTATGACCGTACGCTGGCCGCACTCGCCGTTCGCCAGGCCCGCGGCGACATGATCGAAGCGATCTTCCTGCTCAGAGCCTACCGCACGACGCTGCCGCGCTTTGGCTACTCCCAGCCGCTTGACACATCAGCCATGAAGATCGAGCGCCGCATCTCCGCGACCTACAAGGACTTGCCCGGCGGCCAGCTTCTCGGCCCGACCTTCGACTATACGCACCGGCTACTCGACCCGAGCCTCCTGACCGACGAGCCTGTCGACGAGCCGATGCAGCGGCCGGCCGAAGACGGTCGCGTCATGCGCGTTTCCGAAATCCTCGATCAGGAAGGGCTGATCGAAGGCGACGGCACCATGCCGGTCGATCATGAGATCGGCGACCTCACGCGCGAGCCATTGGAATTCCCAATGACCCGCGACCTTCGCCTGCAGGCGCTTGCCCGCGGCGATGAAGGCTTTCTGCTGGCGCTCGGCTATTCGACGCAGCGCGGCTACGGCCGCACCCACCCCTTCACCGGCGAAATCCGCATCGGCGAAGTGGAAGTGGAATTCGACATACCGGAACTCGGTTTTGCCGTCTCGCTCGGCCGCATCCAGGTGACCGAATGCCAGATGGTCAACCAGTTCAAGGGTTCGGCCAAGGCACCGCCGCAGTTTACCCGCGGCTATGGCCTGGTCTTCGGCCAGAGCGAGCGCAAGGCGATGGCCATGTCGCTGGTCGACCGCGCGCTACGCGCCGAGGAACTCGGCGAAGACATCGTTGCGCCGGCTCAGGACGAGGAATTCGTCATTTCCCACTCCGATAACGTGCAGGCGACTGGCTTCGTCGAACATCTGAAGCTGCCGCACTATGTCGACTTCCAGGCCGAACTCGACCTGGTGCGGCGCATGCGCCGCGACTTCGAGGCCGCGCGCGATCGCGGCATGGAACCCATGACGGAGGCAGCCGAATGACCGAACTCGCCACCTACAACTTCGCCTATCTCGACGAGCAGACCAAGCGGATGATTCGCCGCGCCATCCTGAAGGCGATCGCCATTCCCGGCTATCAGGTTCCCTTCGCCTCCCGCGAAATGCCGATGCCGTACGGCTGGGGCACCGGCGGCGTTCAGCTGACCGCAGCGATCATCGGCCCGCAGGACGTACTGAAGGTCATCGACCAGGGCGCCGACGACACGACGAACGCAGTCTCCATCCGCGCCTTCTTTCAGAAGGTGGCGAATGTCGCCGTGACCACCCGCACCGACGAAGCGACCATCATCCAGACGCGACACCGCATCCCCGAGGCGAAGCTTGGCCCGAACCAGGTGCTCGTCTACCAGGTACCGATCCCGGAACCCTTACGTTTCCTGGAGCCGCGCGAGACCGAGACACGCAAGATGCATGCGCTAGAGGAATACGGCCTCATGCATGTGAAGCTCTATGAGGACATTGCCCGCAACGGCCGCATCGCCACGACCTATGCCTATCCGGTCAAGGTCGCCGGCCGCTACGTCATGGATCCCTCACCGACGCCGAAGTTCGACAATCCGAAAATGCATCTGTCCGACGCGCTGCAGCTGTTCGGCGCCGGCCGTGAGAAGCGTATCTATGCCGTGCCGCCCTACACTGAAGTCGTCAGCCTGGATTTCGAAGATCATCCCTTCGAAGTGCAGCGTTTCGACAAGCCCTGCGCGCTTTGCGGGGCCGAGCAGGTCTATCTCGACGAGGTGATCCTCGACGACAAGGGCGGACGCATGTTCGTCTGCTCCGATACCGATTTCTGCGAAGACCGTCGCGCCCACGGCCATATCGGCTCGATGCTGGCACCCAACCAGGAGGCTGCCGAATGAGTGACTCACCCCTTCTGAAGGTCAAGGACGTCTCGAAATTCTACGGCAGCCGCATCGGTTGCCGCGATGTGTCCTTCGAGCTCTGGCCCGGCGAGGTTCTCGCCATCGTCGGCGAATCCGGTTCCGGCAAGACGACGCTGCTCAACTGCATCTCAACGCGGTTGCTGCCGACGACGGGCAGCGTCGAATACCATATGCGCGACGAGACCTATCGCGACCTGTTCCGCATGAACGAGGCCGAGCGCCGCTTCCTGATGCGTACCGACTGGGGCTTCGTGCATCAGAACCCGGCCGATGGCCTGCGCATGACGGTTTCGGCCGGCGCCAATGTCGGCGAGCGGCTGATGGCGATCGGCAACCGCCATTACGGCAACATCCGCAACACGGCTATCGACTGGCTAGAGCGGGTCGAGATCGATGCCGACCGCATCGACGACCAGCCGCGCGCGTTTTCCGGCGGCATGCGCCAGCGCCTGCAGATCGCCCGCAACCTTGTAACCGGTCCCCGCCTCGTCTTCATGGACGAACCGACCGGCGGCCTCGACGTGTCCGTGCAGGCCCGTCTGCTCGACCTCGTGCGTGGCCTCGTCAACGATCTCGGCCTGTCGGCCATCATCGTCACGCACGATCTCGCGGTCGCCCGCCTCCTGTCGCATCGCATGATGGTGATGAAGGACGGACAGGTGATCGAACACGGTTTGACCGACCGCGTGCTCGACGACCCGCGCGAACCCTATACCCAACTGCTGGTCTCTTCGATCCTGCAGGTCTGAGGAACAAACATGGCAACCCCACTCGTCGTTTCCGAAGTCTTCAAAAGCTTCACCATGCATCTGCGCGACGGCATTCGCCTGCCTGTCGTCACCGATGTCTCCTTCTCCGTCGCCGCTGGCGAATGCGTCGTGCTTGGCGGTCCGTCCGGCATCGGCAAGAGTTCGCTGCTGAAGATGATCTATGGCAATTATGCCGTCGACAGCGGCCAGATCCTTGTCACTCACCGGGACAGGATCGTCGATCTCGCCACCGCCGATCCGCGCACCGTGCTCGACGTCCGCCGCCAGACCATGGGCTATGTCAGCCAGTTCCTGCGCACCGTGCCGCGCGTTGCCGCCATCGATGTGGTTGCCGAGCCGCTGCTCAGCCGTGGCGTGACCGTGAGCGAGGCCCGCGACAGGGCCGCAGAACTGCTCGCACAACTGAACTTGCCGAAGGAACTCTGGGAGCTGCCGCCTGCCACCTTCTCCGGCGGCGAGCAGCAGCGTGTCAACATCGCCCGCGGCTTCATCACCGACCACGCCATCCTGCTGCTCGACGAACCAACGGCGTCGCTCGATGCCCGCAACCGGGCCGTCGTCGTCGACATGATCGAACAGAAGAAGGAAGCCGGCGTCGCTCTTCTCGGCATCTTCCATGACGAAGAGGTGCGCGAGGCCGTCGGCAGCCGCATTCTCGACGTCTCGCAATTCTCGCCGCGGAAGGCCGCCGCATGAGCCGAAAATTGGGCGAGACGCCCTACATCAGCCCATCCGCGAGCGTCAACAATTCGACGCTCGGCCGCTACACCGAGGTCTCCGACCGCTGCCGCATCGACGAGGTCGAGATCGGCGATTATTCCTACATCATGCAGGATGGTGCGGTCTGGTGCGCGACGATCGGCAAGTTCGTCAACATCGCCGCCGCCGTGCGCATCAACGCCACCAATCATCCGACATGGCGCGCCACGCTGCACCATTTCACCTACCGCGCCGCCGACTACTGGCCTGACGCCGATATGGAGAGCGACTTCTTCACCTGGCGGCGCGACCATCGCGTCGTCATCGGCCATGACGTCTGGATCGGCCATGGCGCCACCATCCTGCCGGGTGTGGCGGTCGGCAATGGTGCCGTCATCGGGGCAGGCGCGGTCGTTTCCAAAGATGTCGCGCCCTACACGATCGTCGGCGGCGTGCCGGCCAAGCTGATCCGCGAACGCTTCACCGCCAAAGTCGGTGCGCGCATGGATAGGCTTGCCTGGTGGGATTGGGATCACGACCGCCTGCGCACGGCACTTGCCGATTTCCGCGCCCTGTCTGCGGAAGAGTTTTTGGATCGCTACGACGCCTGAGAACTGTTCCCACCCAAACCAAGCTTGCAAGGCGTTGACGAGTGATTCAGCTTTCAGATGATCCGTGCGAGGACGGGATCTAGAGGAGTTTCCATGGCAAAGCAATTTTCCAGCATCGACGACAGGCTGCGCGATTTCATCGCGCGGCAGCACATCTTCTTCACGGCATCGGCGACATCGGAGTCCCGGGTCAATGTTTCGCCGCGCGAAACGCTGTGCCTGCGCATCATCTCTCCAAACACGGCCATCTATCTCGACCGGACCGGCAGCGGTAACGAAACATCGGCCCACATGAAGGCCGACGGGCGGCTGACGATTATGTTCTGCGCCGTCGAAGGGCCGCCGATGATCCTGCGCCTCTATGGCCGCGGCCGGATCATCCATCGCTCGGCACCCGAATATCGGGAATTGCTGCACGAACACTATGCGGGCGAAGAGCCTCTCGGCGCACGGCAGATCGTATGGCTGGACTTCGATCTCGTACAGACGTCCTGCGGTTTCGGCGTGCCGCTCTTCTCCTATGAAGGCGAGAGGCCGAGCCTCGACCAATGGGCAAAAGCCAAGGGTCCTGAAGGCATTGAAGAATATCGGCGCGAGAAGAATAGCTTCAGCATGGACGGCCTGCCGACCGGCATGTTTGACGGCTAAACATAACGGAAAGCTCTCAGCCGGCTAATCTTGCGAAAACGACGGGAATTGTAACAGCAGTTACATAAAACTGACATCGGAGCTTCATGAAGCGGGACTAATCGGTTGCCTTGTGATTGGCGCCGACCCCGTCGAAACTCCCTTCGAGGCAGGGGCATGCGCCCATTCTTAGCACCGGTACCGCTGAAATTTCTGCAGCCCGGCAGCCGCGAAAGGGAAGCACTATGTTCGAACTCAGGAATGTCTCGCGACGGTTTGGAAACAAGCTCGCTGTCGATTCCGTGACTTTGGACATACCGCAGGGACAGATGGTCGGCGTCATCGGCCGATCCGGTGCCGGCAAGTCGACTTTGCTGCGCATGATCAATCGTCTCGCCGATCCGAGTTCCGGCTCCATCCATTTCTCCGGCGTCGAAGTCTCCAAGCTCAGCGGCCGTGCGCTGCGCAGCTGGCAGCGCGATTGCGCCATGATCTTCCAGCAGTTCAACCTGGTTCCTCGCCTCGACGTGCTCACCAACGTCATGCTCGGCCGCTTGAACCAGCGCTCGACCGTGCTGAGCCTCCTGTCCGTCTTTTCCCGCGAGGAGCGCATCGAAGCCATCGCGGCACTCGAGCGCCTCGGTATCGAGCAGACGGCCCTGCAGATGGCCGGCACGCTTTCCGGTGGCCAGCAGCAGCGCGTCGCCATTTGCCGCGCCCTGATGCAGCAGCCGAAGATGATGCTGGCCGACGAGCCGATCGCCTCGCTCGACCCCCTGAATGCCAAGATCGTCATGGATGCGCTGCGGGATATCAACGAGCGCGAAGGCATCACCGTCATCACCAACCTGCATACGCTGGATACGGCGCGCAATTATTGCGAACGCATCGTCGGCATGGCAGCCGGCAAGGTCGTCTTCGACGGCAAGCCGACCGATCTGACGGCAGCCGCCGTCAAGGAAATCTACGGCACCGACAAGGACGGCGCCGGGATCGACGAGACCATGACGTCGACATCCATCAACATCGCCGATCCGGCCGCCCAAGCCTTGGCGACTGAATCTGCCGGCCCGCAACCGCTGGCACTGGCCGGTCTCTGAGAGGGACAGCCGGGATCGAAGGCCCGCGTCAAGGGCGCATTTCTTCTATCAGACCGAAGACATCCGGGGACACCGGTTAATCAGGAGACGAACCCATGTTGAAGAAAGCACTCTTTGCCGCTACGGCGCTTGTTGCGCTCGCAGTCGGCGCTGCCGCCAACGCCGCAGATCTCAAGGAATTCCGCGTCGGCATTCTCGGCGGCGAAAACGAAGCCGACCGCCTGCGCAACTACGCCTGCCTTTCCGACCACCTGAAGAAGGAATTCGGCTTCGAAAAGGTTTCGCTGTTCCCGGCTGCCGACTATAACGGCGTTATCCAGGGCCTGCTCGGCGGCACGCTCGATTTCGCAGAACTCGGCGCTTCCGGCTACGCAGCCGTCGCCATCAAGGACCCGAAGGCCGTTACCCCGATTCTGACCACACAGCAGACCGACGGTGCGACCGGCTACTATTCGATCGGCCTCGCTCTCAAGTCCTCCGGCATCAAGACGATCGCCGACGCCAAGGGCAAGAAGCTCGGCTATGCCGATCCGGACTCCACGTCGGGCTACCTCGTTCCGCTGACGCAGATTCCGAAGACCACCGGCGCCCCGAACGACAAGTTCTTCGCCTCGACCCAGTTCAACGGCGGCCATGAGAACAACCTGCTCGCCGCCTACGACGGCAAGGTCGACGTTGCTGTCGACGATTCCTCGGGCATCGGCAATTTCAAGGACGGCTTCACCTCCGGCACCTTCCGTAAGGCTGTCGACAAGGGCACCGTCGACCCGAACAAGCTCGTCGAAGTCTGGCGTTCGCCGCTGATCCCGAACGGCCCGCTCGTCGTTCGCAACGCTCTCGGCACCGAATGGCAGACCAAGCTGGCCGACTTCTTCCTGAAGCTGCCGACCACCGACGCCAAGTGCTTCAACGCCATCGAAGGCGGCGACTTCAAGGGCTACGTCAAGGTTACCCCGGATTTCTACAACGCCGTTATCGAAGTTCGTAAGGCTGCCATCGGCGGCTGATCCACATCCCGATAATGGGGCGGCCGGCAACGGCCGCCCTTTTGCTATTCACACCCCTTTGCGATTCACAAGGGCAGGATTTCATGACGATCGCCGATACGCACCCGAACATGCAAAGCGCGCCGCAGAGCGCCAAGGAGATCGGCGACGCCTGGAGCAAGATGGTGGCCAAGCGCCGCCTCTACACCGGTATCGGCCTCGTGATCCTGCTCGTCGCCTTCGTCGGCTCCGTGCGTTTCGCCGACGAAAACAACGCCGGGCATTTCTTCGACCGCCTGCCGCATCTCTTCGATTTCCTGAGCTGGCTCATTCCCAAGGATTGGAACGACGTCTATCGCGCGCTCTTTGACCTGCCGAGCCCGAACGGCGCCAATGGCGCCGGCGGCGAGGAATTCAATTTCCCGCTCGGCCGCGTCTATGTCTGGGGCGATTTCTACATCCCCGAATATTTCGAGCTGATGATCATCACGATCAACGTGGCGCTGGTATCGACCATCATCGGCGTGGTCTTTGCCGTGCCTTTGAGCTTCTTTGCCGCCCGCAACATGTCGCCATCCAATCCGATCCGCCTGGTGACCAAGCGCATCATGGAATTCTTGCGGGCTTTCCCCGAGATTGTCATCGCCGGGCTGTTTTCGGCGATCCTGTCGATCGGCCCGATTGCCGCCATCATCGCCGTCGGCCTGCATACGATCGGCGCGCTCGGCAAGCTCTTCTACGAAGTCGTCGAGAATATCGACATGAAACCCGACGAGGGCATGCGCGCCGTTGGCGCGAGTTGGAGCGAGCGCGTCCGCTTTGCCGCCCTGCCGCAGGTGCTGCCGAACTTCATGTCCTACGCGCTGCTGCGCCTCGAGATCAACGTTCGCGCCTCCACCATCATCGGTGCCGTCGGCGGCGGCGGTATCGGCGAGGAGCTGAAGCTTGCCATCTCGCGCGGCTTTGGCGCCAAGACATTGGCGCTGGTGCTGCTTCTCTTCCTGACGATCATCGCCGTCGATCAGTTTTCCGCATGGCTCCGCCGCCGTCTGGTCGGCGAACATGCCTTCCTTTTGCAGCATTGAGGTTGACCATGTCCATCATCGACGCCAGCCGCATGCAGGAAATCGAAGCACGTTACCCGGAGGTTCTTCACCGGTCCTTCCGCCAGCGCTTCGGTGCGCTGACGATGTTCATCGGCATTGTCCTCTACGGCATCTATGCAGTCTGGTTCTTCGATCTGCCGAAAGTCATTTCCGAAGCACGCTGGGAACGCGTCGGCATCTATCTCAGCGAATGGGTGAGCTATGACGTGCAGCCGGAGTTCCGCATCTCCGGTGACAAGATCACCATCAAATATCCGCGTTTTTCGCCTTTGGGCGACAATCCGCATCCCGACTGGGTGAAGACCAATCCTGATGGCAGCATGACCGTTTCCGTCAGCGGCACGAGCCGCACGGTAACCGTCACCAAGACGCAGGCCATCGTGACCGCGCACGGCATTACGATTCCAATCGATATTGCCGGCGATGTGCCGAAAATCGTCGGCTCCGCGCCCGTTCCCAGCTGGATGACCGTCTATGACGACAATATTCTCGTCAATCTCGGCTTCGCGGGCGATGCCAGCATTTCCACCGACCGCGTGAAGATCCGCAAGCGCTTTCTCGGCTGGGCCAACTTCGTCTTCGATACGCATTCGCCCTTCTTCGACAAGCCGGCGAGTGAAGTCATCGGCCTGATCGTTTCCGGGCCGCGGCTGGACCCCACGCAATCCAATCTCTCACTGGCATTCGACAATGTCTGGAACAATGGCGCGTGGCAGCATGGCGATGTCTGGACCAAGCTGTTCCAGACCATCGTCATGGCCTTCCTCGGCACACTGCTCGGTTCGCTCGCGGCCTTTCCGCTCGCCTTTCTGGCCGCCCGAAACATCACGCCGAACCGGTTGCTCAACCAGATCCTCAAACGCCTCTTCGACTTCCTGCGTTCGGTCGACATGCTGATCTGGGCACTGTTCCTGACCCGCGCCTTCGGTCCCGGCCCGCTTGCCGGCAGCGGCGCGATCTTCCTCACGGAGACGGGTACGCTCGGCAAGCTTTATTCCGAAGGCCTCGAGAATATCGACAACAAGCCGCGCGAAGGCGTCAAGTCCACCGGTTCGCCGACCATTCTCGTACATCGCTACGGCATCGTGCCGCAGATCGTTCCGGTCATCGTCAGCCAGACGCTCTACCAATGGGAATCCAACGTGCGCGGCGCGACCATCATCGGCGCCGTCGGTGCGGGCGGCATCGGCCTCAAGCTTTGGGAAGCGATGCGCACCAATTCCAACTGGGAAAACGTCGCCTACATGGTGCTGCTGATCCTAATTGTCGTCTTCCTTTTCGACGCTGCATCCAACGCCTTGCGCTCGCGGCTGATGGGCACGCGAGCGAAATAAAAAGATCGGGAAAAAATCATTTTCCATCATCATTCTGTCACGGGAATCCGGTAGCGCAGGCCGGCAGGACCGTAGCGGTCAGGCCGGCTTTAGCCGGATTCGAACCGTTGCTGCCTTGCTGCTCTTGCGGTTTGAAGCAAATCACCCAACAGTGTCCCGCGCAGCCGATTTTTCCAAGGAATGCAGCCTTGCGCTATGCTCTCTATTTCACGCCGCCCAAAGACGATCCATTGACATCGCTTGCCGCTCGCTGGCTTGGCCGCGATGCGTTTTCCGGTGAGATTTTTTCCGACAAGGCCATGGGTCCGCTGCCGGAAGGCCATGCCGAGCTGACGGCCGATCCGCGCCGCTATGGCTTTCATGCCACGCTGAAGGCGCCGTTCGAGCTGGCCGCTTCGGTGACCGAGCGCGATCTCCTCGAGGTCGCCGCCGAATTCGCCTCGCGGACCAAGGCTTTCACCATTCCCGAACTCGTGCTCGGCCAGCTCGGCCATTTCTTCGCGCTCGTGCCGGGCTCGCTTTACCAGCCGCTGCAGGATTTCGCCTCACGCGTGGTGAAAACCTTCGAGCCGTTCCGCGCACCGCTTTCGGATCATGATATCGCCCGGCGCAAGCCGGAGGGTCTCACAGAACCAGAGCGCGCGAATCTGCTGCGCTGGGGCTATCCTTACGTCAATGACGAGTTCCGTTTTCATATGACGCTGACAGGGCGCGTTCCGGCCGAACGACAGGCCGAGATGCATGAGGTCCTGCGCGAACGTTTCGCCGAACATACCGGCAAGCCGCTCGATATTTCCGGCCTCGCCATCTTCGTCGAAGAAGAGCGCGGCGCTCCTTTTACCGTCCGTTCCTGGCTGCCGCTTGCCGACGCCTAACATGAAAGATCCGACATGAGCAAAGAAACCGTCCTTTCCAACGCCCGCATCGTCCTTGAAGACAGGATCGTCGAGGGTTCGGTGCTGATCCGCGACGGTCGCATTGCCGCGATTTCCGAGGGTAAGTCCGATATCGGCGAGGATTTCGAGGGCGATTATCTGATCCCCGGTCTGGTCGAGCTGCATACCGACCATCTGGAAGCGCATTATTCCCCGCGTCCGGGCGTTCGTTGGAACAAGACGGCCGCGATCCAGGCCCATGATGCCCAGATCGTCACCTCGGGCATCACGACCGTGTTCGACTGCCTGCGCATGGGCTCGGACGAGGATGGCGGTTTCGAAAAGGGCGAGATGCGCGACATGGCCGACGCGATCCAGGCGGCCCAGCGCGAAGACCGCCTGCGCGCCGATCACCTGATCCACCTGCGCTGCGAAGTTTCCTCCGACAACGTGCTCGACCACTTCCAGGACTTCGAGAAGGACCCTTACGTGCGTCTGGTTTCGCTGATGGACCATGCGCCGGGCCAGCGCCAGTTCCAGACCATGGATCAGTACATCTTCTACTATCAGAAGAAGCGCGGGCTCAGCGACGAAGCCTTTGCCAAGTTCGTTGCCAAGCGCCAGGAAGAATCGGCCAAATATGCCACGCCGCATCGTGACGCGATCTCCAAGGTCTGCGCCGAACGCGGCATCACGGTTGCCAGTCATGATGATGCGACGCTCGCCCATGTCGATGAAGCCATCAATTACGGCGTTCGCCTCGCGGAATTCCCGACCAGCATCGATGCCGCCAAGGCTTCGCACGGCGCCGGCATGAGCGTGCTGATGGGCGCGCCGAACATCGTGCGCGGCAAGTCGCATTCGGGCAATATCGCCGCCCGCGATCTGGCCGAGCTTGGTGTGCTCGACGTGCTTTCCTCCGACTACGTGCCGCTCAGCCTGCTGCATGCGCCCTTCATCCTCGCGGACGAGGTCGAGGGCATTTCGCTGCCGCAGGCGATCGCCATGGTGACGGCGACCCCGGCACGGACGGTCAGCCTCAACGACCGCGGCCGCATTGCAGAGGGCCTGCGCGCCGATCTCGTGCGCGTCCGCCGCGATCATGGCGTTCCGGTTACGCGCTCCGTCTGGCGGGAAGGACGCCGGGTGGCATGAGCGCAAGCGCCAATCTCGAGCCGGCTAATCTCGGCCTGACGGATGCGACAGCGGGCACGCTCGCCGTCGTCGTCGGCCCGAGCGGTGCCGGCAAGGATACGCTGATGAATCTGGCCGCCCAGCATTTTGCCGGCCGGCCGGATGTCCACTTCGTTCGCCGCGTCATCACACGCGACGGCGATGCCGGCAACGAGGACCACAAAAGCGTTTCGGAAGCGGATTTCGATGCGATGGAACAGGCCGGCGCCTTTGCCGTCTCCTGGGAAGCGCATGGCCTGAAATACGGCATTCCGGCCGACGTCACCGATGAACTCGCTCGCGGCAATCTGGTCATCGCCAACGGCTCGCGCTCGGCGCTGCACCGCTTCCAGGCCGCATTTCCCCGGCTGAAGGTCATCAACATCACGGCTACGCGCGAAGTGCTTGCCGAGCGCCTGATGGCGCGTGGACGCGAGAGCCGTGAGGACGTACTGAAGCGGCTGGAAAGAAGCTCGCTCACCGTCGCGGGCGGCTACGACGTCGTCGATATCGACAATAGCGGGACGCTCGAAGAAGCCGAACGCGCGATCGTTTCGGTGCTGGAAACGCTGGTCGGGAAATGAAGGAGGCTGGACGCCGCTCCATCTCGCCCCTGGCGGGCGAGAAAGCAATTTCACTGGTTTAGGAATTGCGGTACGAAACCTTCCACGAGTTGAAAGCCAAGCGCAATTTCTAAGCCATTGAAATTGCAAGAGAGGGGGGTTCTTTCTCGCTCATCCTACGTCTGGCAAGCCGATGCGTCCCTGCCTACCCCCGCCCTTGCAAAATCTAGCACTTAGCCTGGCGGCTAAGTCCTGATTTTGCTTTCCCGCCCGCCAGGGGCGGGATAGACCGACCCACCCCTCAGTGCGCCTCATCCCAGTTATGAGCAGCGCGCGCATCGACCCTCAGCGGCACGGCCATATCGACCGCCGGCATGGCGGCGTTTTCCATGACCGAGACGATGATCGGCGTCGTGCGCTCGACATCGGCATCCTCGACTTCGAAGATCAGTTCGTCATGCACCTGCAGAAGCATGCGCACGCGATCGCCAAGGCCGGCTGCGGTCAGCGCCGGCTCCATCTTGATCATGGCGCGGCGGATGACGTCGGCGGCAGAACCCTGGATCGGCGCATTGATCGAGGCACGCTCGTTGAAGGCGCGGACGGAAGGGTTGGAGGAGCGGATCTCCGGGAAGTGGATGCGGCGACCGAAGATCGTCTCGACGTAGCCCTTGTCGCGCGCGGCCTGCTTGGCGCCTTCCATGTAATCGCGGATGCCGGGGAAGCGCTCGAAATACTTCTTGATATAGTCGCCGGCTTCCGAACGCTCGATCGAGAGCTGGTTGGCGAGGCCGAAGGCGGAGATGCCGTAGATGATGCCGAAGTTGATCGCCTTGGCGCGGCGGCGCACCTCGCTCGGCATTCCATCCACCGGCACGCCGAACATTTCGGATGCTGTCATCGCGTGAATGTCGATGCCGTCTTCGAAGGCCTGCTTGAGCTGCGGGATATCGGCGACATGCGCCAGCACGCGCAGTTCGATCTGGCTGTAGTCGGCGGAGACGAGCTTGTGGCCCGGCGTCGAAATGAAGGCCGTGCGGATCTTGCGGCCCTCCGCCGTGCGCACCGGAATATTCTGCAGGTTCGGCTCGGAGGAGGAGAGGCGCCCTGTCGTGGTCGAGGCCAGCGAATAGGAGGTGTGGACGCGCTTCGTCTCGGGATGAACGTAGCTCGGCAGCGCATCCGTATAGGTGGATTTCAGCTTGGTGAGCTGGCGCCAGTCGACGATCTTGCGCGGCAGTTCGAAGCCGGCCGCCGCCAGATCCTCCAGCACCTGCGCCGAGGTGGACCATTGCCCGGTTTTGGTCTTGCTGCCACCGGCCAACCCCATCTTGCCGAACAGGATATCGCCGAGCTGCTTCGGCGAGCCGATATTGAAGCGCTCGCCAGCCAGATGGTAGATCTCGTCCTCGAGAGCAGCGGCACCCTGCGCAAGCTCGCCGGAAAGGCGGGAAAGGATCTGCCGGTCGATGGTGATGCCGCGCTCTTCCATATGGGCAAGCACCGGCACGAGCGGCCTTTCCAACCGTTCGTAGACGACTGAAAGTTTTTCTGCCGCAAGTCGTGGTTTCAGCACCAGCCAGAGGCGCAGCGTCACGTCGGCATCCTCGGCGGCATAGGCGGTGGCGCGGTCGATATCGACGAGATCGAACGTGACGTTGGACTTTCCGCTGCCGGCGACGTCCTTGTAGGCGATCGGCTTATGCCCGAGCCAGCGCTCGGAGAGGCTGTCCATGCCATGCGTGGCATTGGCGCCGCCATCGAGCACATAGGAGAGCAGCATCGTGTCGTCGAAGGACCGCGTCTCGATGCCGTAGCGCTTCATCAGCAGGTAATCGTATTTGAGGTTCTGCGCGATCTTGAGGATGGAGGCATCCTCCAGCAGATCCTTCAATCTAGCCAGCGCATCACGCAGCGGGATCTGATTGTCGGCGAGGCCACCGCCCAGCAGATCGCCGATACCGGTCTTGTGAGCGAGCGGCACATAGGCGGCACGGATGGAAGAACCGGAGGGATCGTTGCGGTTGTCGGCGATCGCCAGGGAGAAGCCGACGATCTCAGCCTGCATGACATCGAGCGAGGTCGTTTCCGTATCGAAAGCGACGATGCCGGTTTCGCGCGCATCCGCGATCCAACGGTCGAGCGTGGCGATATCGCGGATGGTCACATATTTCGAATGGTCGATCGGCGCGCTCGCAAAACTTGCGGCGCGCGCCTTGGCGAGATCCTCGGGCTCGGTGGTGCCATCCAAAGCCAGACGCGCCTTGGCCGACGGCGCCGGAACCGATGCCCCTCCGGCCTCGACAACGCTGCCGGCAACAAGATCGACATTCTCGCCGATATCGAGATCGGGACCGTGGGCGGTTTCGCCCCATTCGATCTTGACGACGGAAGGCTCGATTGCCGCCGCGTCGCAGTCGCAGGCCTCCGCCACGCGCCGCGTCAGGGTCGTGAATTCCATGGTCTTCAGGAAGCCGATCAGCTTCGGGCCGTCCTGCGGCTCCAGCACCAGCGCGTCAAGCGCAAGTTCCAGCGGTACATCCGTCCTCAGCGTCACGAGCTGCCGCGAAATGCGAGCAAGTTCGGCATTGGCGATGATGTTTTCGCGGCGCTTCTGCTGCTTGATCTCGTCGGCGCGGGCGAGCAGCGTGTCAAGATCGCCGAACTCCTCCAGAAGCTGCGCCGCCGTCTTCGGGCCGATGCCGGGAATGCCGGGGACGTTATCGACCGAGTCGCCGGTCATGGCCTGCAGATCGATCATCTTGTCCGGCGGTACACCCCACTTCTCGAGCACGTCGGGAATGCCGATCTGCTTGTCCTTCATGCTGTCATACATGTGGACCATGGGGGTGACGAGCTGCATCAGATCCTTGTCGGACGAGATGATCGTCACATCGGCGCCAGCCGCCTCCGCCTGACGGGCATAGGTCGCAATGATGTCGTCGGCCTCGAAGCCGTCAGTCTCGATACAGGGCAGGTTGAAGGCGCGGGTCGCCTCGCGGATGAGGCCGAACTGCGGGATCAGCTCTTCCGGCGGCGCCGAGCGATTAGCCTTGTATTCCGGGAAGATGTCCTTGCGGAAGGTCTTCGAGGAATAGTCGAAGATCACGGCAAAATGCGTCGGCGTCACACCCACCGAGGTATCGCGCGCCGAAGTCAGCAGCTTCCACAGCATGTTGCAGAAACCGGAGACGGCGCCGACCGGCAATCCGTCGGACTTGCGCGTCAGCGGCGGCAAAGCATGAAAGGCCCGGAAAATGAAACCGGAACCGTCGACGAGGAAGAGATGATCACCTTTTTTCATGGAAGCATGGATAGCGTGGCGCACTTCCAACGTCCATATAAACTTCAGTTTTGCAGTGTTGTAACAGGGCCAGATCTCTCACCGAAACGTTACTAACTTTTAATCAATCTAATCTGCGCATTCCCTTGAAAAACCACATTCGAAACCTCAAATCCTATTCACCGGCGATTGATACGCCGCGGGTCTGACAACCGGCCTGTCCCCCGCCATGTCAGACTAGGACAAAGGCCTATCCCCTCTCCGGGCCTTTGTCCCTCTTTCATGAGCCGCCATGGCGTCCCCTCCAGGCCATGGCGGCTTTTTCATATAAAAAATGCAACCTATGAAGGTTAAAAATTCACCTGAGTTGCTTATTTCAGAGGAGATCTAGCCAAAGAATTGCTGATTGTCTTGCTCCTGAATTATGGGCATATTTGCAATCATGGGATTTAATCGGATGGACTCCGCCGCCTACCTTGCCAGTCAGATGGCGAAGGGATTCGCTCGCTCGCTACAACAACGCGCGGCGACGCTCGGCTTTTCCCCCGGTCAGTTTCCGATCCTGCTGGAATTGTGGTCTGAGGACGGGCTGACGCAGAAGCAGCTGCTCGAGAGAATCGACATCGAACAGGCGACGATGGCCAATACGCTGTCGCGCATGGAACGGGACGGCCTGGTGGAACGCCGCCCGCATCCTTCGGACAAGCGGGCGCAACTGGTCTTCCTGACGAACAAGGCCGCAGCCATGCAGGTGGAAGCGATCGAGGCCGCCATGGCCGCCGATACGGATCTTCTCAAGGATTTCCGGCAATTCGAACGCGAGCTGCTACTGGAATATATCCGGCGCGTGCTGGAGAATGCCAGACAGCTTTAGAGCAACCCCAAGAAAAGGGCGCGGCGGTTTTCCGCAAAGCCGCTTCATGCTTTTGCGCAACGCGCCTCAGCCCTGGCCGACCACCTTATTCAAAGCCGACTGGAACTGGCTCGGCCCGACATCGGGCTTGCCGAAGAATATCCCCTGAAGCTGGGCGCAGCCTTCCTCGATGACGATGCGGCGCTGGGTTTCCGTTTCGACCCCTTCCGTGACCACAGGCATATTCAAGCTGTGACCGAGGCCGATGATGGCGCGGACGATCGAGCGAGCTGCGGGATCGTGTTCGAGGGCGCCGGTGAAGCTGCGGTCGACCTTGATCTTGTCGAATGGGAAGGCGCGCAGATTGCTGAGCGAGGAAAAGCCGGTGCCGAAATCATCCATGACCACGCGAACGCCGAGGCGATGCAGCCGCTGCAATGTCGCTATCACAGTCGTTCGTTCGCGCATCAGCGCCGCCTCCGTTATTTCCAGTTCGAGGCGCTGCGGATCGAGGCCGGTTTTGCGCAGGATACGTTCGATCTGGTCGTAGAGGGTCGGGATCATGAATTGCAGCGGCGAGAGGTTGACCGCGACATTCGCGGGCTCGCTCCAGCGCGTCGCCTCCTGGCATGCCTGCTGCAGCACCCATTCACCGATCGCAACGATCGATCCGCTTTCCTCGGCAATGGGAATAAACGTCTCTGGATCAATCACGCCTCGATCCGGATGCGCCCAGCGTAACAGCGCCTCATAACCGCTGACACCGTCGCTCCCCACATCGTAGATCGGCTGATATTCCAGGAAGAGCTGACGGCGCAGAATGGCTTGACGCAGATCGTTCTCAAGCTGGCGACGAGTGCGCACGGCCTTATCCATTTCGGCATCGAAGAAGCAGGCATGACCTCGGCCCGCATGCTTGGCACGATAAAGCGCCATATCCGCATTGGCGTAAAGCTGCTCGGCGCTCGTGCCATCACGCGGATAGATGGCGATACCGATGCTGACGCCGACGGCCGTCGGATCCCGGGCGGTATCCATCTCCATGCCAAATTCCGAAAGAACGCGTTCGGCAAGGCGCGTGGCCCCCTCAGGCTGCTGACGCCTGGGCTGGATAATGGCGAACTCGTCGCCGCCGAGCCTTGCCACCGTATCGCCCTCCTCGATCGCACGCTGCAGGATGCCGGCAACCTTGCAGAGGATGCGATCGCCTTCCGCATGGCCGAAGACGTCGTTGATGGCCTTGAAGCGGTCGAGATCCAGACAGAAGATGGCGACTTCCCCGCCCCTGCGGTTGGCCACCTGCAGCGCTTGGCGCATGCGCTGGTCGAAGAGCGAGCGATTGGGCAGATCCGTCAATATGTCATGGTGCGCCAGATGCTCGATCATCTGCTGCGCCTGACGCCGCTCGGTCAGGTCGCGCACGACCAATACGCTGCATTCGTGGCCGCGATAGGTGATGGAGCGACGCACGGTTTCGACTGGGATCGCGTTGCCATCATAGCCGGACAGCGTTGTCTCCAGTGGAATGGCGGCATCACTTTGGGCATCTATGTCGATCGCCAGGAAGGTTTCTGGCGGGGCACCGACCACCTGCTGCTGCGACCATCCGGAAATGGCGAAAAATCGCTCGTTGGCATCGATGACCCGGCCCTCACGGATGATGAGCAGGCCTTCGAGCGAAGCATTGGCGAAGCCGCGAAGGTCGGTCAGATGACGGTCGATGAAGATGGCGCCGAGAGCGATGAGAATCAGACCCATCGCGGCAGCCATGACGATGCCTGCGAGGATGCTTCGATCCATGGCGAGGGCGGCCCCCGGCATCCCAATTTCGGGCGTCAGCGTCACGCCGCTCATCGCGGTGAAATGCAGGGAGCAAATCGCAAGCAACAGCAGAAGAGCGCCGACCATGATGCGACTGAAGCCACGAAGGCTGCGAAACACCAGGAAAGCCAGTGAAGAGAAGACGCCACCGATGGCGATTGAAGCGACGACGCGCGGTATATCGAAGGAGAGCCTTGCCGAGGCCTCGATGGCCTGCATGCCCGTGAAGTGCATGGCGGCTATTCCAAACGCCATCAGCATGCCGCCGACTGTAAAGGAAGCGCGATTATCCCATTCGAAGGCAACGGCAATCGCGAGCCATGAACCGACGATGGCAAAGACCACCGAAAGCGCGGTCAGCGAAACGCCGTAGGAGATGGGAAGGTTGCTCTCATAGGCGAGCATGGCGATGAAATGCGTCGCCCAGATACCGACACCGCTGGCAAAAGCCGCGGCCGCAATCCAGTAGCGCCGCTGATGCGACCCGCATTCCTGCGCACGCGAAAAAAGAAGCATGGTGGCAAGGCTGCCGACGAGGCAGATGGCAGCCGCCACGAGAATAAGCCTGAAGTCATGAGCGTCGCGAATACATGCAATCACTGAAAACATTACGCGTCTCCAGAATACTTTTCTGGATTGACGTTATTTCTAATAATCTAAAAAACTTGTAAACTACATGCGCAACTAATCACATAAGAGCAGGCCTCCATCGAAAGAGGCAAGCTACGGTAAATTTTCGGTTTTAACGCCTCGAAACCGACTGCCCTTTGGTCTATCGTCGCTCCAAATTTCATGTAAGGAGTCGGATATGACCGATCTATCGCCCGTTCTCGACCGCGCCGATCAGAATCTTCCCTCCAGCCTCGACAACCTCTTCGAGCTGCTGCGTATCAAATCCATCTCGACGGACCCGGACTATAAGGCGGAATGCCGCAAGGCGGCGGAATGGCTGGTCACCTATCTGAACTCGCTTGGCTTCAAGGCCTCCGTACGCGATACGCCCGGTCATCCGATGGTGGTCGCTCATCACGATGCCGGCACTGCCGATGCGCCGCATGTGCTGTTCTACGGCCACTACGACGTGCAGCCCGTCGATCCGCTCGAGCTTTGGGAAAGCGATCCCTTCGCTCCCGCGATCAAGGACCTGGGCAATGGCCGCAAGGTCCTGACCGGCCGCGGCACGTCCGACGACAAGGGGCAGCTGATGACCTTCGTCGAGGCGGTGCGCGCCTACAAGGAAACGAGGGGCGCACTGCCGGTGCGCATCACCATCCTCTTCGAAGGCGAAGAGGAATCCGGCTCGCCCTCGCTCAAGCCCTTCCTTGAAGCCAATGCTGCCGAGCTGAAGGCGGACTTTGCCCTTGTCTGCGATACCGGCATGTGGGACGGCGATACGCCGGCGATTTCGGCAGGCCTGCGCGGCCTGGTGGGCGAGGAAATCGTCATCACCGCTGCTGACCGCGACCTGCATTCGGGCCTTTTCGGCGGCGCTGCCGCCAATCCGATCCACATTCTGACCGACATCCTTGCCGGCCTGCATGACCAGACGGGGCGCATTACGCTTCCCGGCTTCTATGAAGGCGTCGAGGAAACGCCTGCTAATATCAAGGCCTCCTGGGAGAAGCTCGGCATGACGGCCGAAAAATTCCTCGGCGAAGTCGGCCTGTCGATTCCCTCGGGCGAGAAGGGCCGGTCTGTGATGGAGCTCACCTGGGCGCGGCCGACGGCGGAAGTAAACGGCATTTGGGGTGGCTATACCGGCGCCGGCTTCAAGACGGTGATTGCCGCCAAGGCATCAGCGAAGGTCTCCTTCCGCCTCGTCGGCCAGCAGAATCCCTCGGCGATCCGCGAGAGCTTCCGCGCCTATGTGCGCTCCAAGATCCCTGGGGATTGCTCGGTGGAATTCCATGAGCATGGCGGCTCGCCGGCCATCCAGCTTTCCTACGATTCGCCGGTACTGACCAAGGCGAAGACGGCGCTTTCCAACGAGTGGCCGAAACCAGCCCTCATCATCGGCATGGGCGGCTCGATCCCGATCGTCGGCGACTTCCAGAAGATGCTGGGCATGGAATCGCTACTCGTCGGTTTCGGCCTCTCCGACGACCGCATCCATTCGCCCAACGAGAAATACGAGCTGCGCTCCTATCACAAGGGCATCCGCTCCTGGATCCGCATCCTCGACGCGCTCGCCAGCTAAGCGATCTGCGGGACGAACACCGCTTGCGCGCGTCCCGCGACCATCCCGCCAGGGCGGCGGGAAACGCCGCCGTGCCATTTCGCTGCGACCGATGAGATAGAGTATGGGAATCTGGATCGATACCGATATGGGGTTCGATGATATCGCCGCCATCCTGGTGGTGGCGCATTCGGATCTCGTCATCGATGGCGTTTCGCTCGTCAGCGGCAATGCACCCCTGTCTCACGTTAAGGCCAATGCGGCGAGCGCTGCCGCCGTCTTCAACTGGACCTTTCCGATCCATACCGGCCGCGAGCTGCCCGTTCTCTGCAAGCTGGAAACGGCGCAGAACATTCTCGGCCAGACCGGCATTCCGACCACAGGCAGAAGCCTGCCGCCGGCCGATCCACTTTCATTAAGCGACGCATTTACCGCGCTATGCGACTGGCTTTCCGACAGCGACGGACCGAAGCGCATCCTGGCGCTCGGGCCGCTCACGAATATTGCCGCTTTGGCATTGGCACGGCCGGATCTCGCCGCCCGCATCGACGAGCTGATCTGGATGGGCGGCGGGGTCACTGCGGGCAATCACACGGCATCGGCTGAGTTCAACGCCTTTGCCGATCCCGAGGCGCTCGCCATTGCGTTGGCGCATGCCCTGCCGTTGCGCATGGTCGATCTCGATATCTGCCGCAAGGTGCTGGCCTGGCCGGAAGATGTCGCCCATATCCGGAAGATAGCCGGAGAAAAGGCGCAGCTGCTTGCAGACCTGCTCGAGGGCTATGTCAACATCGCCATCAGCCGCGGCAGACCGGCCATGGCGATCTACGACCCGACGGCTGCCGCCGTTTTCGTCGAACCTGACATCGCAACCTTTCGGCATGCCCGGATCGATGCGGAATTGCATGGACAGCACACGCGTGGGCGCACCGTCGTCGAAACGCGCGCCTCGCATGGGCAATTCAATGCCCATTTCGCCGTGGAGATCGATGTCGAAAGGACGCGACGGATCATATTCGACGCGTTGCTGCGAGAGGCTGAACGCTGAAAAGAGGCGGTGTACCGCGGTAAGGCACGTTCAGCCCTGTCTCAACCCTCTCCCAACTCCTGCTCGACCAATGTCGTCCAGAAAGCCACACCCGAGGCGATTGCCTCATCGTTGAAATCATAGGCCGTATTGTGATGCAGGGCGCCGTCAACGGCCGGGCCATTGCCGAGCCAGACATAGCAGCCGGGAGCGTTCTGACCGAAGAAGGCGAAGTCGTCGCCGGCGGTCGATGGCGGGAAGCGGGTCCTTATATTCTCGCCAAAAACAGTCGTCGCAGCCTTCAGCGCCCGCGCCGTGGCATCGGCATCGTTGACGACGGGCGGGATGCGGCGCTCGAACTGATGATCGACGGCAATGTTGAACATGGCTGCAGTCCCATGCGCCAGGCGCCCGATCTCCTCTTCCAGCTGATCGCGGACCTCCGGCGTGTAGGCGCGCGCCGTGCCGCCGATCTCGACCGTATCCGGTATCACGTTCAGCGCCTTGGGATCGCCCGCCTGCAGCGAGCAGGCACTGACGACGGCCGGCTGCAGCGGATCGACGACGCGGCCGACAATGGTCTGAAGCGCAGAAAGGAAGGTCGCCGCTGCCGTGATCGGGTCCTTGCCGAGATGCGGCTTGGCGCCGTGGGTGCCTGTGCCTCGGAAGGTGATGCGCCAGCTATCCGATGAAGCAAGCTGCGGCCCTTCGACAACCGCCATCTCGTCGACCGCAAGGCCGGGCATGTTGTGAAGCCCGTAGACGGCATCGCAGGGAAACAGATCGAAAAGGCCATCTTCCACCATGCGCCTGGCGCCACCACGACCTTCTTCCGCCGGCTGGAAGATGAAATGCACCGTGCCGGAAAAGCCGCGCGTGGCCGCCAGATGACGGGCGGCACCGAGCAGCATCGTCGTATGGCCATCATGTCCGCAGGCATGCATCTTGCCGGGGATGGTGGATTTGTAGGGCCGATTGGCCTTTTCAGGCATGGCGAGCGCATCCATGTCGGCGCGAAGGCCGATACGGCGCGTGCCGTTGCCGACCTGCAGCGTGCCGACGATACCGGTTTTGCCGAGGCCGCGATGCACGGTCAGCCCCGCTTCCTCCAGCAAGGTGGCGACAATGCCGCTGGTGCGCTCCTCCTCGAAGCCGAGTTCCGGATGCGCATGAAGATTGCGGCGAAGCGAGGTGAGGAAGGGAAGATCCGGCTCGATCTCATAAGGAAAAGACATGGAGAGATTCCTTCGGCATAGGGGCACGATGATGGCGTGCCTAAAGCGCACCGCGATCCTTCAGATTCGCTTCTTGCGCTTTAGGACCTTGATTTGACGCATGTCGTTGTCGCAAAACCGCCGCACACTTTTGCGCGACATGCTTTATCTTGCCCAAAGCATCGCCTGCTTCAACTCGAATTAACGCTCAGCTATCGAGCCTGTCGAACACATGTGCCTTTCCGATGACGCTCACAGAGACCATGCTGCCGACCTCGGGCAGGCCGACACCGGAACTCTTGATATTCAGCGTCTCAGAGCCGTTGGAGAGCACGACCGTAACAGCACAGACGGCGCCGCCAAACTCGATTTCGGTCACCTTGCCGATGCAGGCAGCACCCGCGCCGGCTTCATCGATCGCCCGGAGGCGCAATTGCTCCGGCCGCAACATGATATCGGCGCGACCCTGCCGGTTGCCGGCATCGACCAGGATCTGCCCCAGGACACATTTGGCCAGACCTTGATCGAGATCGGCCGCCAATATGATGGCATCGCCGAGGAAGAGTGCCGTCTCGCGATCCCTCGGGTTGAGATAGAGCGCCTGCGGCGTGCCGGCCTGTATGAGCCTGCCCTCGCGCAGGACAGCAACCTGATTGGCGAAGGACAGGGCCTCCGCCTGATCATGCGTCACCAGGACCGCCGTGATGCCGGCGATCTGCAGCACGCGGGCGACGGCCTTGCGCATGTTTTCGCGCAAGCCGGTATCGAGAGCGGAGAAAGGCTCGTCGAGCAGCATCAGCCGCGGCTTGCGGCCGAGCGCGCGGGCAAGCGCCACGCGCTGCTGCTGGCCGCCGGAGAGCTGATGCGGCCGGCGGTCGAGCATGCCGCGGTCGAGCTCGACCATATCGATGAGGGCGTTGATACGCTTATCGCGATCGCGCGCACCGCGCTCCATGCCGAAACCGATATTCTCCGATACGCTCAGATGCGGAAACAGGGCGCCATCCTGAGAGACAATGCCGATGCCGCGCCGATGCGCGGGTACGATGGCCTCTCCATCCGCCAGTGTTTCGCCCTGAAGCACCACCTGACCGGCATCGGGAGTTTCGAAGCCGGCGATGATCCGCAGCAGCGTCGTCTTGCCGGAGCCGGACGGGCCGACGATGGCCGTGCGGCTGCCGGCGGCTATCGTGAGGTCGATATTGTCGAGCGCCTGCACGGGACCATAGCGCTTGCTGATATTCTTGATCGCCAGAAAGGTCATTGTCCGGCCGTTCGCTTTGATTGCACGTAGAGAAGAAGGGTGAGCGGCAGCGACAGGACGACCATCATGAAGGCGTAGGGCGCTGCGGAAACATAATCGATCTCGCTGGTCAGCGACCAGAATTTCGTCGCCAGCGTTTCCGTACCGTTGGGAGAAAGCATCAGCGTCGCCGTCAGCTCGTTGGTGATGCCGAGCGCGACGAGCGCGACGCTGGCGGCAAAGCCGGGAGCGGCAAGCCTCATGGTGATCTGCCGCACGGCCTGCGCCGGCGTACGGCCAAGCGCCATGGCGGCGCGCTCAAGCTCCACGGGTGCCTGGGCGATGCTGGCACGCAGACCAACCATGGCGCGCGGCAGGAACAGCAGCACATAGGCGAGCAGTAGCGTCGCAAAAGTCTGATAGAGCGGCAGGATCAGCCGGACGGTGATCGACACCAGCGCCAGAGCGACGACGACGCCCGGCAGCGAGCCGACATAATAGTGGCAGGCTTCGAGAATGCGCTGCAGCCGGCCGGGGGCGCGTACCGACAGCCATGCCATCGGGGTCGCTGCAATGGTGGCGAGGAGGCCACCGGCGATCGCGAGAAGAATGGTCTGCAGCAAGGCCGAGCCGACCGTATCGATCCGCCAGACGTCGGCACCGCCGAGATAAAGCCAGCGCGCCAGGGTGACGAAGGGAACACCGAGCGTCAAGGCGGCGGTGACGATGGGCAGCGCGACCGCAGGAACGACAAACCAGCCGAGACGGCGCCGATCGGCCGGGCGGGCGGCACCCGAGCCGATGCGGGCATAGCGTTCGTTGCCGCGCGCCAGCACCTCGATGCCGAGCATCAGCAGGCAGCAGAAGACGAGGACGCCGCCAAGCATATTGGCTGCCGGGCTGTTATAGGCCGACTGGAACTGGTCGACGATTGCGGTCGAGAAGGTATCAAAACGGATCATCACGTAGAGACCGTATTCCGCCAGGAGATGCAGGCCGATCAGCAGCGAGCCGCCGCAGATGGCGAGGCGAAGCTGCGGCAGGATCGCCCGGAAGAAGACGCGCCAGGGGCCGAGGCCGAGCGAGGCGGCGGCATCCTCGATCGCCGGATCGAGCCGGCGCAGCGCTGCCGCGACCGGCAGATAGAGGAACGGAAAATAGGCAAGCACCGATACCAGCACGCCGCTCCAGAGCCCGCGCATGCTCGGCACGAGGCTGACCCAGGCGTAGCTGTGCACGAAGGCGGGCACGGCAAGCGGTGCGGCCGCCAGCCAGGACCAGAGACGCGCGCCGGGGATATCGGTGCGTTCGGTCAGCCAGGCGAGCGTCACTGCCAGCAGGATGGAAAGCGGAATGGTGCAGACTTCGAGCAGGACGGTATTGACGAGCAGATCGCCGACGCGGCTGCGGAAAACCAGGGCGGCGACTTCCGTCCAGCCAGTGTCGATCGTGATCCAGACGATGAAGCCGAGCGGCACAAGGCTCAGAAGCGCGACGATCGAAGCAAGGGCGACGACGGATGCGTGCCGAACGCGGCTACGGGGAGCAGCCGTCAACGGGGGCATTCGCATGGCGGCGGCCTCGCCGGCATATGTGTTCTTCTGCAGCAAATCCGAGCTGCCTTTCACGCCCTGAAATAGGAAGGCAACCGCCGCTGACGGCGGTTGCCCGATCGATCGACCCTGCGGCCATTCGTATGCCCTAGCAGGGCATGCGGACGGGATGCAAGAGCCGAGCCCACGCGAAAGCCCGCGAAACGTGCTCGCGCGCGGGCTTTTGCGTTAGATAAGACCTGCCTCCGTCATCAGGTCGGTGACCTTCTTGCTGTTCAGCTTCGATGGCTCGACTTTCGGAGCCTGGAGGTCGGAGAGCGGCACGAGCTTCGGATTGGAAGCCTCGCCATTGCCGACGGCATATTCAAACGAGTTGCCATCACGCAGAACGGCCTGGCCGCCCTTGCCGGTGATCCACTTCAGGAAAGCCTGTGCTTCCTTCTGGTGCTGGCTGGACGCCAGAACGCCGCCGCCGGAAATGCTGACGAAGGCACCCGGATCCTGGTTCTTGAAATAGTGCAGCGAGACATTCTTGCTGTTTTCGCCGGTCTTGGCCTGATCGCCGAACCAGTAATAGTGATAGATGACAGCGCCTTCGGTCTCGCCGGCATTGACGGCCTTCATCGCGACGCTGTTGCCCTTGTAGAAGCTCGCATTTTCCTTCATCGCCTTCAGCCAGGCGCGGGTTGCGTCCTCGCCCTTCAGCTCAAGCAGCGCGCTGACGATCGCCTGGAAATCGGCGCCGGCCGGCGAAGCGCCCCAACGGCCCTTCCACTTGGGATCGGCGAGATCGAGGAGCGATTTCGGCAGATCGGCTTCCTTCAGCTTGGTCTTGTCATAGGCGAAAACGGTGGACCGGGCGGCGACGCCGACCCAGTTGCCATCGGCTGCCTTGAAGGTTTCCGGCACCTGGGCGAGTGTCGCGGCATCGACCGGAGCGAAGAGCTTGTTGGCATCGACCAGTGCCATGCCCGGCGAATTTTCCGTCAGATAAACGTCGGCGGGAGAGGCAGCGCCTTCCTGGACGATCTGGTTGGCGAACTGCATGTCGCTGCCGTTGCGGATCGTGACCTTGATGCCGGTTTCCTTGGTGAAGCCATCCGCCCATGCCTGCGTCAGCGTCTCATGCTGGGCATTGTAGACGACGATGCCATCGGATTCGGCGGCATGCGCCATCATCGGAGCGACGGCAAGACCTGCGGCAAGCGCCAGCGCGCTGGTGAGATGAGAAAAGGAAAAAGTCATTAAGTCCTCTCGCTTGGAAGCCACCATCATCGGGCAGCGATGCGGTAGCCTATATTTTTCCTGACCGTTTTTTTCAAGTTTACACTTGGGTCTCGTTATCACAAAAGTTTGAGAAGAGAGTCAAGTTTTGACGGATAGCTTGCGACGGCTTCCGGCCGGCGCAGCCTTTGTGGGGCAATAGGCACTGCACCGCCGATCGCATGGCGCCGGCCTGAACGAAAAAGGCCGCGACATCTGCATGCCGCGGCCTTTCGCTGAATTCGAAGATCGTCTCAGTTGTCTCGCGTCTCCAGCGTCTTGCTGAAGAAGATTGCGACCAGCGTGCAGACGACGCCCGACAGCAGATAGAGGCTGGTATAGACAAGGCCGAACTGGCTGGAGAGGGCAAGCGCCACGAATGGCGCGAAGCCGGCGCCGATCAGCCAGGACAGATCCGACACAAGGGCCGAGCCGCTGTAGCGGTAGTTCTGGCTGAAGCGCGAAGCACTAGCGCCGGCGGCCTGACCGAAGGAGAGGCCGAGCAGCGTGAAGCCGAGAATCACGTAGATGTGGCGGCCGGTCGCGCCGCCATCGAGCAGCCAGGGTGCCACGAAAGCGAAGCAGGCGATCAACACCGCGCCGATGGCGAGCTGATTGCGACGGCCGATCCGATCGGCGAGCATACCGGAACAGATGATGCCGAGAATGCCGCAGATCGCGCCGAGGAATTCCACCAGCAAGAACGAACCCGAACTCTGCTCGCTGTAGAGCGTAACCCAGCCCAGCGGGAAAACCGTGACCAGATGAAAGGTCGCAAAGCTTGCCAGCGGCACGAAGGCGCCGATCAGGACGTCGCGGCCATGCACGCGCAGCAGCTCCGTCATCTTCACGGGCTCGAGCTCATGGCGCTCCAAGAGCGTGCCGAATTCCTCTGTCGCCACCAGACGCAGGCGGGCGAACAGCGCAACGACGTTGACGGCGAAGGCGCAGAAGAAGGGATAGCGCCAGCCCCACTCGAGGAAATCTGCCGTCGTGAGGCTCGTGACGAAATAGGCAAACAGAGCGCTTGCCAGCATAAAGCCAATCGGGGCGCCGAGCTGCGGGATCATCGCATACCAGCCACGATGGTTCGTCGGGGCATTGAGCGCGAGGAGCGAAGCAAGACCATCCCAGGCACCGCCCAGCGCAAGCCCCTGCCCGATGCGGAAGATGGCAAGCAGGATGATCGCGTAGACGCCGACTTCGTTATAGCCGGGCAGGAAGCTCATGGATGCCGTGGATCCGCCGAGCAGAAACAGGGCGATCGTCAGCTTGACGCCACGGCCATAGGTGCGATCGATCGCCATGAAGATGAACGAACCGATCGGACGGGCGATGAAAGCAAGCGCGAAGACCAGGAAGGAAAGCATCGTGCCATGCAGCGGGTCGGCGAAGGGGAAGATCAGCTTCGGGAAGACCAGTACCGATGCAATGGCATAGACGAAGAAATCGAAGAATTCCGACGTGCGACCAATGATCACGCCGATGGCGATGTTGCCGGGGGCGACCGAGCCGCCCGCATGCATGCTGCGGGCATCGCTCTCCAGAGTTGAAGATGTGGGGTTCAGTGATTCATGCGTTACGCTGACCATGCGCGGGAGCCTCCCTCTCCGAGCACGAATTCCTCCACGAACTCGCGCGTAATGAAAATGTCGATCAAACGTGCGAACATATCAAGTATCCAGCATGAAATAATTCGCAAATTAGCAATCAGTCGAGCCATTATCTGCCTTTGGCGCCGCGTTCCGGACGAAGAACAACCGCCGGTGATAGCCATTTGTTCCGATCCGGGTATATTAGCGCCGGCAAAAGCGAATTGCTTAATAGAAAACCTTCTGGATTTCTGAGGGTTTTCCCGATACGTGGGACAGCATTCCATACCGCAATGCACTCTATCTTGCTGCGGTGCGACGAAACACCTCATATCGTTCATGACCGCCGTCCTTTAGTCGCGGTAGGGTCGAAACAAAAAGAGCTTTAAGACGTGCTAAGACTATCGAAGATTTTCAGCCGTTTGTCTGTCATCCCACTGTTTTTGCTGCTGTCGGGCTGCAATCTGGTGGTGATGGATCCTTCCGGCGATATCGCCATGCAGCAGCGAGACCTCATCATTATTTCGGTCGTGCTGATGCTGATCATCATCATTCCGGTGATCTTCCTGACGCTGTTCTTCGCCTGGAGATACCGCCAGTCGAACACGCAAGCGACCTACGAGCCGGATTGGCATCATTCGACGCGTCTGGAGCTGGTCATCTGGTCCGCTCCGCTTGCGATCATCATCGCGCTCGGCGCGGTGACCTGGATCAGCACCCATCAGCTCGACCCCTATCGGCCTCTCGACCGCATCGCCGCCGACAAGCCGCTCAGCGCCGACGTGAAGCCGCTGACGGTCGAAGTGGTGGCGCTCGACTGGAAATGGCTCTTCTTCTATCCGGAATACGGCATCGCCACCGTCAACGAGATGGCAGCTCCGGTCGACCGTCCGATCAATTTCAAGATCACGGCCTCGGCCGTCATGAACTCCTTCTTCATTCCGGCGCTGGCTGGCCAGATCTATGCGATGCCAGGCATGGAGACGAAGCTTCACGCCGTCATCAACCATCCCGGCGAATTCCAGGGCCTGTCGGCCAACTACAGCGGCGCCGGCTTCTCGAACATGCGCTTCAAGTTCCACGGTTTGGATCAGGCCGGTTTCGATCAATGGGTCCAGAGGGCCAAGAGCCAGGGCACGGCGCTCGGCCGCCCGGAATATCTGGCGCTTGCCAAGCCCAGCGAACGCGAGCCGGTGCGCTACTTCAATGCCGTCGACGACGGGCTCTACAATGCCATCCTCAACATGTGCGCCGATCCGAGCAAGATGTGCATGAGCGAGATGATGCATATCGACGCCAAGGGCGGCGGCGGCAAGGAAAGCCACGAAAACCGCGAGCGCCTGATCTATGACAACCGCGATGGCGCCTCGGCCGAGGTCACGCCGGTCAAGGCAGACGGCGGCGCCGGCCACACCATGCAGCATGGCGACAACTCCATGCCGGGCATGGATATGGGCAACGGCTCTTCTTCCGATTCGTCGACCGGTTCGGCGCAGCATCAGGGTCATTGATCCGGTGCGCTCAATAACAAGACATTCATAAGGGACAGAGGCAATCCATGTTTTCCAACCCGGACCTCTACAAATTCATCTTCGGTCGGCTGACGCTCGATTCGATCCCGTATCACGAGCCGATCCTCGTCGTGACCTTCCTCGGCGTCGCCATCGGTGGTATCGCGCTCCTCGGCCTGCTCACCTATTTCCGGCTCTGGGGCTATCTCTGGAAGGAATGGTTCACCAGCATCGATCACAAGAAGATCGGCATCATGTATGTCGTGCTGGCGCTGATCATGCTGCTGCGCGGTTTTTCCGACGCGCTGCTGATGCGCCTACAGCAGGCGATCGCCTTCAACGGATCCGAAGGCTACCTGCCGCCGCATCACTACGACCAGATCTTCACGGCGCATGGCGTCATCATGATCTTCTTCGTGGCGATGCCCTTCGTCACCGGCCTGATGAACCTCGTCGTGCCGCTGCAGATCGGCGCCCGCGACGTTTCCTTCCCGTTCCTGAACAATTTTTCGTTCTGGATGACGACGGCAGGCGCGATCGTGATCATGATCTCGCTCTTCATTGGCGAATTCGCCAAGACCGGCTGGCTGGCCTATCCGCCGCTTTCCGGCATCGCCTATAGTCCCGACGTCGGGGTCGACTATTACATCTGGGGCCTGCAGGTCGCGGGTATCGGAACGACGCTTTCGGGCATCAACCTGATCGCCACCATCGTCAAGATGCGCGCGCCGGGCATGACCTTCATGAAGATGCCCGTCTTCACTTGGACGTCGCTCTGCACCAACATCCTGATCGTTGCGTCCTTCCCGATTCTGACCGCCACGCTCGTTTTGCTGACCCTCGACCGCTATGCCGGCACGAACTTCTTCACGAACGACCTCGGCGGCAATCCGATGATGTATGTCAACCTCATCTGGATCTGGGGCCACCCGGAAGTCTACATCCTGATCCTGCCGGCCTTCGGCGTCTTCTCGGAAGTCGTCGCCACCTTCTGCGGCAAGCGCCTCTTCGGCTACGCCTCGATGGTTTACGCCACCTGCGTGATCATGATCCTCTCCTACCTCGTCTGGCTGCACCACTTCTTCACCATGGGCTCGGGCGCCAGCGTCAACTCCTTCTTCGGCATCACGACGATGATCATTTCGATCCCGACGGGTGCGAAGCTGTTCAACTGGCTGTTCACGATGTACCACGGCCGCATCCGCTACGAGCCGCCGATGCTATGGACCGTCGGTTTCATGGTGACCTTCACCATCGGCGGCATGACCGGCGTCATGCTCGCGGTTCCGCCGGCCGACTTCGTGCTGCACAACTCGCTGTTCCTGATCGCCCATTTCCATAACGTGATCATCGGCGGCGTTCTGTTCGGCATGTTCGCGGGCGTCAACTACTGGTTCCCGAAGGCCTTCGGCTTCAAGCTCGACCCCTTCTGGGGCAAGATGAGCTTCTGGTTCTGGCAGATTGGCTTCTGGTTCGCCTTCATGCCGCTCTATATCCTCGGCCTGATGGGCGTCACCCGCCGTGTCAGCCAGTTCGACGATCCATCGCTGCAGATCTGGTTCATCATTGCGGCCTTCGGCGCCGGCCTCATCGCCATCGGCATCGCCTGCTTCCTCATCCAGCTCGCCGTCAGCTTCATGAAGCGCGAAGAGCTTCGCGATCATACGGGCGACCCCTGGGGCGGCCGCACGCTGGAATGGTCCACCTCGTCGCCGCCACCGGCCTACAACTTCGCGTTCACGCCGATCGTCTACGATCACGACGCGTGGTGGGACATGAAGAACCGTGGCTACGTCAGGCCGACCGAAGGCTTCATTCCGATCCACATGCCGAAGAACACCGGCACCGGCATCATCCTCGGCGTTCTCTCCATCGGCTTTGCATTCGGGATGATCTGGTACATGTGGTGGCTCGCCGCCATCACCTTCGTCGCGATGATCGTCATTACGATCGGCCATACCTTCAACTACAAGCGCGACTACCACATTCCCGCCGACGAGGTCGTCAAGACCGAGAACGAGCGTACGAAGCAGCTCGCAGGACAGGTGTAAGACTATGACGACCCACTCTGCACAAGCTCCCATGGACGGCGAAACACCCGCCTTCTATCTGAAGGAGGAGCATCATCCGGAAGGCAGCACCATGCTGGGCTTCTGGATCTACATCATGAGCGACTGCCTGATCTTCGCAGTCCTCTTCGCCACCTTCGCCGTACTCGGCCACAACTATGCGGCCGGCCCCTCTCCGGCCGACCTCTTCGAGCTGCCGCTCGTCGCCCTCAATACGGCGATGCTGCTCTTCTCCTCCATCACCTATGGCTTCGCCATGCTGGCGATGGAGAAGGACAACAAGTCGGGCACCCTGATGTGGCTGACGATCACCGGCATCTTCGGCGCCCTCTTCATCTTCTTCGAACTCTATGAGTTCTATCACCTGATCCTCGACGGCGCCGGCCCGCAGCGCAGCGCCTTCCTGTCGGCCTTCTTCACGCTGGTCGGCACGCACGGTCTGCACGTCACCACCGGTATCGTCTGGCTGATCACGCTGATGGTGCAGGTCGGCCGCTACGGCCTGATCCCGGAAAACAAGCGCCGCCTGATGTGCCTTTCGATGTTCTGGCACTTCCTCGACGTCGTCTGGATCGGCGTGTTTTCCCTCGTCTACCTCATGGGAGTTCTCGGATGAGCTCGAACGCAAACCATTCGCATCATTCCGGCGACGCCCACGGCCACGATCACCATGGCAGCCATGAGGCGGCGCACGGCACCTTCAAGAGCTATATGACGGGGTTCATCCTCTCCGTCATCCTGACCGCGATCCCCTTCTGGCTGGTCATGGGCAAGGTCATCTCCGATCCGGCCATCACCGGAGCGATCGTCATGATCCTCGGTGCTATCCAGATCGTCGTGCACATGATCTACTTCCTGCACATGAACACCCGCTCGGAAGGCGGCTGGAACATGATGGCGCTGATCTTTACGATCGTGATCGTCATCATCGCGCTGTCCGGCTCGCTCTGGGTCATGCATCACCTCAATGCGAACATGATGCCCATGTCGCCCGAGATGATGCGCAACATGCCATAAGATCGAGCGGCGGGCCTTCAGGCGAAGGCCCGCCCTCTTCCCGGCGCGAAAATTCCGCCGGACGCCGCGCGGTGCGCTCCCAAGAGGCCAAGGCTATTGCATATGGTGCGGATCGGCACCGGAAACTCCTTCTCCCCAGCGGAGAGAAGGTGGCCCGCAGGGTCGGATGAGGGGGCTTTCCGGCTTGAATTCATGATTTTCGTACTCGCGGCAGGCATCCCCTCATCCGCCTGACGGCACCTTCTCCCCGCTGGGGAGAAGGGGTGTGCGGCAGCGCCCTGCTTCATATGCGATTCCCTCGTCTCCGGAGACCAGCGCCATGACCGACCTCACCTCGAACACATCTCAGGGCAAGCCGCGCTCGACAGTTACTCTCGTCATATGGGTAACGCTGCTTCTGCTTTTGACCGCCCTCCTCATCGGGCTCGGCACCTGGCAGGTGAAGCGGCTGCACTGGAAGCTGGATCTGATCGCCAGGGTCGATGCGCGCGTGCATGCGCCGGCGGTTCAGGCACCCGGCTCGGTGCAATCGGCCGATATCACGGCCGAAAACTCCGAATACAAGCATGTCCAGGCAAGCGGCACCTTCCTCAACGACAGGCAAGCGCAGGTCTATGCCTCGACGGCACTCGGCGCGGGCTATTGGGTGCTGACACCGCTGAAGCTTGCAGACGGCACGATCATCATCGTCAACCGCGGCTTCGTTCCCACAGAGAAGCGCAATCCGGCGACGCGCGCCGAAGGCGAGCTTTCCGGAGAGACGACGGTGACCGGCCTGCTGCGGATCAGCGAGCCTAAAGGCACGCTGCTCCGTTCGAACGTGCCGGCGGAGGAGCGCTGGTATTCACGCGACGTGGCAGCCATTGCGGAAGCCCGCGGGTTGCAGAACGTGGCGCCCTATTTCATCGATGCTGACGATGCGAAAAATCCAGGTGGATTGCCCGTGGGCGGGCTGACGCAAATTACCTTCCACAACAGCCATCTCGTCTATGCCATCACCTGGTATGGACTGGCTGCCATGACATTGAGCCTGGCCGTCTATCTCGTCTATTTCGAGCGGCAGCGGGCAAAAGCCACCCGCTGAGCACCGGAGCATTTCCGCTGCAGAAGAGTGAGCGCTCTGCCCTGCGTTTTCGCGCAGTTCCGGACACCATACTCCTCCATACACTTCCCGGCGCCGCTCTATATTGTCATCTTCGGGAAACGAAGCTGCCAGCGCCGACCGTCGCTCGTCATCTCGACAATCCCGAACGGCTCGACATCAACAGCCCAGAATGCTGCGGGCGGCGACTGCAAGGCTTGCAGAACGGCAGCACGAATGACGCTCGCATGGGTGATGACAACGATATGGCCGGTATCGTCGATGTGATTGCCCATCCATTCGCCGACACGCTTCATGACCGAGGACAGGGCTTCGCCGCCATGCGGGGCGACCGAGGTATCCGTCATCCAGAGCGTTAGGGAATCCGCGTCCCTTTCATGCAGTTCGGCAAGGGATTGCCCGCGCCAGTCGCCATAATCGCATTCGCGCAAGGCAACGTCCGGGATAGCATCGAGACCGAGGACGGCGGCGGTCTGGCGGGCGCGCAAAGCCGGGCTGGCCCAGACCCGGTCGATTGCCCCGAGCCCGAAGGACAAGGATTGAGCCTGCTGAGCCGCCTTCGCCTCCAAGGGTTCGTCATCCGGAAAGCAGCCGTTCCGATGGGCTCGCGTCGCCCCATGACAAATCCAGCTCAAACGCGTTTTCATGAAACTCCTCTATTTCCATCCCCTGGCGCGCTCTTGTCGCGATTTCACATCGCTGTGGCGCTTGATTGACAATCATATTTGCAGATAGCTATAAACTTGCACTTGCGGGTGTGGAAGCCGGTGGAATCCCGGCGCGGTCGCGCCACTGTAATCGATGACGGAAACTTCGCCCTCGAGAGCCAGACCCTTCCCGCAAGAACCCTTCCGCAAATGGAACGCGCTTTTCTTAACGAGGGAAATACAATGTCCGACACCACTTTTGCCCCATCCGCAGTTCCGCAGCCGATCCCGCTCGGCCAAATCCTGCCCTGGGCCATTTTCGCCGGCCTTCTGATGCTGCTCGCGATCTATTTCATCGGCGCAGAAGAAGGCGCGACCTCGCTCATCTCGGGCATGTATGTGCACGAGTTCGTGCATGACGCCCGTCACCTGCTCGGCTTCCCCTGCCACTAAGGGGTCAAGCACATGGTTGGACGTCTTTTGCTCCGCGGCATGATCGTCGGGGCCTTTGCCGGTATTTTCGTTTTTGCCTTCGCCCACATCTTCGGCGAACCGCTGGTCGACTGGGCCATCGGCTTTGAGGAAAAGGCCGCGCAGGCAGCCGGCGAAGCGCCGGAACCGGAAATCGTCAGCCGCGCCACGCAGGCTGGCATCGGCCTTTTCACGGGCAGCGTGATCTTTTCGACCGCAATAGGCGGATTGTTCGCGCTGGTCTTCTCGTTCGTCTACGGCCGCATCAGCCCCTTGGGTGCGCGCGGCACGGCGGCGTTGCTCGCGCTCGCCGCTTTCGTGACGATTTCTCTCGTGCCCGACATCAAATATCCGGCGAACCCGCCGGCCGTCGGCAATCCTGAGACGATCGGAGCGAGAACAGAACTGTTCTTCATCATGATCGTTGCCTCCATCGTCGGCATGATTGTCGCGGTGGGCTTCGCACGCAGGCTGGCGGTGCGTTATGGTTCCTGGAACGGTGCGATCATTGCCGGCATCGGCTACATCGTCTTCATCGCGCTGATCCAATATCTGCTTCCCTCAATCAATGAAGTGCCCGAGCAATTCTCGGCCGTCGTCCTCTGGCGCTTCCGCATCACTTCGCTCGGCATGCATGCCATTCTCTGGACGACGCTCGGCCTTGCCTTTGGAGCCTGGGCAGAACGCCAGCTCCCCCAGACAAGCTACCGCAATGCCGGCCTGCGCCGGGCCTAGCGTGATAAGTAGATCGCATCCCGCGCATGGCAACATGCGCGGGGCACGCCAACATCCAGGTGCCATCCTGCTTGCAATCTTTCTCATGCTGTCGGGCTGGCCGGTTTCGGTTGCGGCGCATGGCGGTTCCTCCGGCAGCCAGGCTGGCATCCCGATTCCCAGTCTTACCCATGGCGAGATGGCAGTGATCGCTCCCTATTACGGGCGGATCATCTCGATTGCCGAGAGCGTATCGGATACCGACGAAACCTTCCGCCGTCTCTTGAACTTCGCGCAGATCCAGCGCGCTTATTGCCTATGGGGCCTGATGCCGGGCAGCGTCAGCGACGAGGAAAGCCCGTTCAACGAATGCTCCCACGCCTACCTCGCCGCAGCGAAGGCGGTGCTGCTGCAGATGCGCGTCATGAAAGTGGAGAAGGCATCGGTCGACGATCTCGTCTCCGACATCGACACGGAACTTGTGCGCAACAGCCTCTCGCTCATCCTGTGCAAATTCAGCGGCGAGAGCTTCAATACGGCCGATCTCATCCGGCCAAGGCTTGCCGATATCGTGATTCATAGGAAAAGCCTTGCTGTGATCTTGTCGGCCGGCCTACTCGTTCTTGCGGGACTCTGGTTCGGAGCGCGCGCGTTTCGGCCGCAAGCTCAGCCTTAAGAACCGTTCTATCTTTTTGTTTTTTCGCGATTCCGGACGCAGAACCGCTGCGCATTTATCGGAACTGCCCTCAACAAGACACCGCCGCAAGATGCGGCGGTGCTTCTGATCTTACCAGTAGTGCGGACGATCGCGCCAGCGGCCGTCGCCCCAGCCATCGCGATGATGGCGATGGCCGTGCCAGCCCCATGGCGGCGGCGGTGGCGGCCTGTAGTAACCCCAGCGCCGGGGCGGCGGACCCCAGCGATTGGGGCGGCATTCGCCCCAGCGCGTCAGGTGCCAGCCACGGCCGCAGGCATAGTCAACTTTCACAATCGGCACTGAGGCCGTTGACCCAACGGCCGGGATAGGCATTGCCTCTGCCGAAGATACAACCAGGCTGCCGAACAAGGCAGCAATGGCAATCACGGACGATCTCATATTAATGGCCCTCTATCCAAGTCCCTTACATGGGGGATTTAACCCCCGAAGGTATGAACGCCGGCTGAACCGAAAATGGCCTTTTGGCGGCAAAATCAAGATCAGCCCGAGAACCTGCCGGCAGTCGAACGGGCCAGGCACTGCCGCATTTGCAGTTCGCCGCAGCCTGTTCCCGCGTCACGAGAGTTTCATGAACGAGGCTTACACCGGCAATATCCATTGCAATAAGGGAGTTCGGGATGGTCGACCTCGTTTCAAACAATGCGGAAGGCGGCAATGCCGACCATCCGATTCATGGCGCAGGCAGCTCGGCAAAATGGTTTCTGCCACTCTTCGGCATCGTCGTCCTGGCCGGCCTCGTCTACGTCGCCTACGCTCTCGGCAGCGATCTTGCAGAGGCCGCCGCAGTTCCGTGGATATTGCTCGGGCTGGCGCTGCTGATCGCGCTCGGCTTCGAATTCGTCAACGGCTTCCATGACACGGCCAACGCCGTTGCCACCGTCATCTACACGCGCTCGCTGCCAGCGGAGTTCGCCGTCATCTGGTCGGGCTTCTTCAACTTCCTCGGTGTTTTGACGTCTTCCGGCGCCGTCGCCTTCGGCATCCTGGCGCTGCTTCCGGTCGAGCTCATCCTGCAGGTCGGCTCCGGCTCCGGTCTCGCGATGGTCTTCGCCCTGTTGACCGCCGCCATCATCTGGAATCTCGGCACCTGGTATCTCGGCCTGCCGGCCTCGAGCTCACATACACTTGTCGGCTCGATCATCGGCGTCGGCCTCGCCAACCAGTTCCTGGCACCCGCCGGTTCCGCCACCAGCGGTGTCGACTGGTCGCAGGCAAGCAGCGTCGGCATGTCACTGTTGCTCTCGCCGATCATCGGCTTTGCCGCAGCTGCAATATTGCTGCTGGTCGCCAAGGTGCTGATCCGCAATAAGGAGCTTTATGAGGCGCCGAAGGGCAACACGCCGCCTCCGCTCTGGATCCGCGGCCTGCTGATCTTCACCTGCACCGGCGTCAGCTTCGCCCATGGCTCGAATGACGGCCAGAAGGGCATGGGTCTGATCATGCTCATCCTCATCGGCCTCGTACCGACTGCCTTCGCGCTGAATAAGACGCCCGACGTGAACTATCTCGAAGCCTATAAAGCCGCCTCGACGCAAGTCGAGACGGTACTCGGCAAATATGTGAAGCCGGGCGTTGCCGCACCGGCCGATCCGAAGGCCACCGTCAGCAGCGCCGTCAAGACCAAGACCTGGACGGACGCGACGACGCCGGCTCTCCAAGCATATATTCATGCCACGAGCGCCGAGATCGCGGCCTATCCAAGCGTCGAGAAGCTGCCGAACGGGCTCGTCGGCAACGTCCGTAACGATATCTATCTGATCGGTGAATCGCTGAAATTGATCGACAAGCAGAAGCTGCTACCGATGAGCGCCGAGGACCTGAAGGCCGTGACCAACTATCACGCCGCCGTCGATCACGCGACCAAGTTCATCCCGCTCTGGGTGAAGGTTGCCGTGGCGCTGGCGCTCGGCCTTGGCACCATGGTCGGCTGGAAACGCATCGTCGTCACCGTCGGCGAAAAGATCGGCAAGACGCACCTGACCTACGGCCAGGGTGCTGCCGCCGAAGTCGTCGCCATGCTGACCATCGGTGCTGCCGACCATCTCGGCCTGCCGGTGTCGACTACGCACGTCCTGTCCTCCGGCGTCGCCGGCACCATGGCGGCAAACGGTTCCGGCCTGCAGTGGTCGACGGTGCGCAACATGCTGATGGCCTGGATCCTGACGCTGCCAGCTTCGATCACACTGGCCTTCGTGCTGTTCATCGTGCTGCGCCAGGTCTTCTGACCGATGGCGGAGACTATTCCCAAAGACGATGGCGCCCTGACGAGGGCGCCATTTTGTTTGCAGCATTGCGCGGACGAATTCTCACAATGCGCACAAGCGGCGCCAGTCAAGCGCGTGCGAAACGCCTGTTCCGAAATTGCTCAGTCGACGGTTTCCCTCTTGTTGCCGTTCGCACCGAGGCCGGAAATCTTGGCAAGCTCCGAACGACGATTGGCATAATTCTGCGCCACCATCGGGTAGTTGGGGGCAAGCCCCCACTTCTGCCTGTACTCCTCGGGCGTCATGCCATAATGCACGCGCAAATGACGCTTCAGCGTCTTGAAGCGTTTGCCGTCTTCGAGGCAGACGATGTAATCGTTCGTCACCGATTTCTTCAAATCCACAGCCGGGACCAGATTGGCGCGATCGACGATGGCAGCCGACCCGTCCAATGTTTGCAACACCTCATGGATGTCCTTGATCAGTCTCGGAAGGCTGTGGATGGGGACGGCATTGTGACTGACATAGGCCGAAACGATCTTCACGCAGCCATCGAACAAGGAAGGCTTCGGCGGAGCGGGGGTTTTTGTCTCGAAAGAATCCATGATCTTTTCCCGGATCTCATTGGTTCCTCGTGCGCCGCCCCGCTCGAATTGCATCATGTGCCATACCCGCGGACGGACATCGCACCGTTTCGATTTGCGCCCTGTTTCGGGGCGCTGTCCCGGTTCGATAACCGGGGCTCAATGCGTCCGCATCAAATGCGTACGCAATTTCAGCCGGTGGCTTTCGCCTCCTATCTCGTATCCGCAGCAGACTGCGGCAGTTCGTCGGCAGGGTCCGCGAAGTAGACCGCCAGCTTGTTACAAAGGGTGACGAGCGGCATGCCAAGCATGAACGCCGTGTGAGTGGGATCTCCGCCGCAATGCTGCAGAGTCTGGAGAATGAGCTTGCGCTCGACATCCTCCATCGTCTGGCCGACCAGTGTTTTGACGGCGGCATCCACGGGCTCGTGCAATGATTGGCCATCGTCAAGATGGAGAGCAATCTCCTCGAGCAATCGATTTTCACTTGCGGTCACGATGATGACATCATCGGCACGACCGCTAAGTTCACACAAGACATGGAGACCCGTCTCGGCATCGATGGTCACGCGGCCCACCGCCTCGGCGGCCTGATCGCAAATGAGGACATGCGGGCCCGCTCCGCCGACGAAAGTGGCGGACAGCTCACCGCCGCTTCCGGAGAAGACGATGCGAAGCCGGCTGACCAGGGCGCGCAGCAATGTCTTCGTCCTGAGCTCGCTCGCCGCGCGCGCTGCCGATATGTGATAGGCCGATGTGAAAGCCAGTCGCTGCATCATGGCATCACCTGCAGAGCGAGAACGACAGGCTCCGGTGCGCAACTGTTCATGCCACCCCCCGCAAGACAGCTTTGCGCTTATGACGTCGAAGCCGCGCCAGGGAAACCGGCCTCGAAAGCAGGAAACCCTGGACATGCGTTGCACCCGCCTCCTGCGCGACATTGAGTTGAGAGCCGGTTTCAATCCCCTCGACGACGACAAAAGGAGCGAAACAGGATGCAAAACCGACGATGTGGGAGAGACTATCGCTTCCGTCGCGCCCGGGCCTGTTATCCCAGACAAAGGCTGCATCGATCTTGACGATATCTGCCGGCACCTGCAGCAACGATGCCGGCGTGGCAAACCCAGACCCGAAATCATCGATCGCGATGCGACAACCGAGAGCACGGATCATCTTCATGCGTTCGATGGATGCGCCGACGACGGGATAGCTCTCGGTGACCTCAATGATGAGCCGCGAGGCAAGCTCCGGGCGGTGGCTGATCCGGCCGAACACATCGGCAAACCGATCCGAACGCGAGAGGCTGGTGGCGGAGAGATTGAAACCGAGAACCAGCGTCTCATCCGCAGCCAGGTCGGACAGCACCATATCCAGAATACGCAGATCTAGGTCGAACCAGCGATCCTGGCGTTCAAGGAGCGAAACGAAGGTGCCGGCCGTATGCACGGTTCCGTCCGAGTCCGTTACGCGCGCCAGGCTTTCGGCATAGAACGTCTTGCCGGTATGTGCAGCATCGTGAATCCACTGTGCGGCAAACCCCAGCCCTCCCGCGGCGATCGCCTTCAAGATCCGGGCTCCATGCCCCTCTTCCTCGCGGCTTGCATTACCGTTCATCGGATCTGCCTTTCGGGGGCGAAGCGGCAAAGCATCGGGAAGCCGGAAGCAGCAGCCGAGCGCGGCGCATATCGCGCCCAAACATGGGACTTCAGATAGCTATAATCTGCCTCTTCCATCTTCCAGACACCCTCGACCTCAATCATTGAGGCTTCCCTTCATCGAGCTGGAAATATTGCGCCGAAGACCGTAGTCAACCGGCGAGGATATGCGTACGAGATAGTTATTTAATAATTGCTAATAGACTAATTATCGATCACTGCAAAAGTCAATCTCCGCGCAGCACTCTTCCTTTCAACTAAATTAAAATATGAATGCTCTTCAACAATTATTCACCATTTGGGGCGGGACCACCAGATTTGGGGCGGGACCACCAGCCACTTCGCAGCGCAGACTGCAAAGCCAAACCTAAAGGTGGCAAATCCTTGTGCCACAATCTTTCCCATTCCAGGCTCATGATGCCGTCATAGCCATCGGCTTCGAGCGCCGAACGCAGCGCCGCCATCGGGAACTCGCCGGTGCCGGGCTGTACATAACTATAGGGTAGCTTGGGCCCCGGCCGGGAAACGCTGTCCTTGACATGGAGATGGTGCGTATTGCGACGAACCTGTTTCCAGGTTTCGACGGGATCCTGCCCGCCCTTGCGCCAAGTGTGATGTGTATCCCATATGAGCGCGCAATCTGGGGCTATTTCAAGGAAGCGCGGGATGGCGTCCGGCAATGCAAGGAAGTCATGGGTTTCGATGACCATATCGGCACGAAAGCCTTCGCGCACCGCGACCTCACGCCACCATTGCAACGTGGCGAGCGCCTCGGTCAGTTCGCCCTCATCGGCAGTTTCCCCGCCGTCGAAGACCCTGAGCGAACGAACGCCGGCGGCCTCCGCCCAAGGAAGGTAGCGCAGGAACTCTTCCTTTGCGTGGGCTGTCGCATCGACCAGCCGCAGCGAAGTATTGAAGGCGCAGACGCCTACGGCAGAGCCTTCGAGCACTTTGGCCAGGCTTGCGGGAGAGCCGTATCTCTCCGTGAAATAGGCGACGAGATCGATGGTGCTCCCAAGGGCTCGGATTTCTATCGCATCGATGCCGTGGTTTCCCGCCAGTTCGAGGGCGTCGACCAGCTCCAATTCCGCACACCCCAGAGTAGAAAATGCCGATATTATTCGCGGCCTCTCGCTATCAAGTGCTATCACCAGAACCTCCTCCGCCCTGTTTGCCAGCTACCGCGCTCAACGTGCCAATGAGCACGTCCAGCCTTCACAGCTTACCGCGCGACATAAGTAACCGGATGGATAATTAAGAAGCTGACTTCCGCCGTCAAGCGCAGATTGCAGCTCTATCTTGCGAGGCGGTCTCATCGACCTACCATGGAGCAAGGGCGGATATTCGATGTAAGCTGCACGGATATCCCTACCAGACGATCGGGTGAGTTTCGCCGGTCGCGACATTGACGAAACCTTCCGGCGCCCTTTCGGAGGGAGCGACCAGCACCCAGCGCCAGGGCGCGCAGGTGAGCGTTGCAAAGGAAAGCCGTTCGGGAAAGCCCGGCCACCAGCGCGGCGAAAAGGTCGGCTCATACATCCAGTCGATCCCGGCGCCGGCCTTATAGAGCGCCTGCATCTCCGCATCCAGCTCCTCGGCCGAGCGTGCGGTCATCAGGCCGCCGACTTCGTAGCGGACACGGGCGAGAATCCTGCCGCCCGAGACCAGCACCCAGCCGCCCTGCTGCTCGTTAAGGGCATTGGCGACCAGCGCCATGGCTTCATCGGAGGAGCCGACCACCCAGATATTGTGCTTATCGTGACCGAGCGTGGCGCCGAGCGCGGTATCCGGCGTGCGCGGCCCCGTGCCCAGCCAGAACATGCGCGCGACCTTGGCCTCGCCGGAAAAACGATCGACGATGGCGAATTTCGTGACGTTGCGTTCATGATCGCGCTCAACGGCGCCCTCGCGGACCGGCAGATCCATGGTGATGAAATCATCGGCCCAGTGGAACGGCCGCAGCAGCGCAGCCTTGGCCGTCGCCGCATCCGACGGGGCGGCAATGCGAAAATCCTCTGCCGTGACGGTCCGATCAATGCGGACCGTCCGCGTTGCCCAATCCGGCCAGTCGATCTCGGGGCGAACACCGACGAAGGCTTTGCCTTCGGATGCCGGCCTGCCATCCGCCCAGACCTTGGCGATCGACAGTGTCTTCACATCGTCCAGCAACACGATATCGGCAAAGCGGCCGGGCGCTATCGAGCCGACCCAAGGAGTCAGGCGCATGTGGCGAGCGGGATTGATCGTCACGCATTGAATGGCGATTTCCGGCGCCAGCCCGTTCTCGATTGCCAGGCGGACATTATAATCCGTCGCACCCATCTTCAGCGTATCGCTGGCGCTGCGATCGTCGGTGACGAAGGCGATCTGCGACCAGTCGGACAGGCTTTTCTCGATCAGGCCCTTGATGACCTCGGGTAGGGAATGCGGCCGGAGCTCGATGAACAGGCCATGCGTCAGCTTTTCCCAGATCTCGTCGAGGAACCAGCCTTCGTGATCGGAAGCGAGGCCGGCGCCGGCAAAGGCATTGATCGACGGCAGATCACGCAGGCCGGCGCCATGACCTTCGACCACTCCGCGCTGCTCGAAGGTGGCCCTGATCATGCCCCAGAGACGATCGTAAGCCGGATTCTCCGGATTGCTGACCGAAGGCCAGTCCATGACCTCGTCGAGACCCGCGACCATCAGGCTTTCACTCAGAAACGACTTCTGCTCGTCATAGCCGAAATGACCGCCGCCCCATTCGTAAGCGGTCGGCGGAACGGCCGATCCCGGCAGGGGGAATATCTTCATCGGCGAGCCGCGGCGGCGGGCCTCGAGCCAGAATTCCAGATTGCGGGCGCCATTGACGTTGGAGAATTCGTGGCTCGCTTCACAAGTCCAGGTGACGCCATGCGGCATGACCAAGGCCGCTTCCCATTCCGGCGTCAGATGCGAGCTCTCGATATGCTTGTGCGCCTCGCCGAAACCGGGAACCGCTGCGAGATGCGGCTCGTGCATGCGCACGCTCACCTCGCCCTGATAACTGCCGGCCGGACCGACATAGGCGATCCGCCGGCCCTTGATGACGATTTCCTGATCCTCCAGCCAGCTGCGGCTATGCACATCCAAAAGCCTGCCGACGCGCAGCAGGCGATCTGCCGGCCGGCGGCCGAGCGCGGTCAACGTCAGATCCTGACGGATCAACACGTCGTCCGCCGCATTGATCAGCAGATCGTCGGGAAGCTTTGTTTTCGGGGATGTCATGAGACGCATGCCTGCCAGTGAAATCGGTCAGCCGAGGGTAAAGACGACGCACGAGCCTGTAAAGCCGATCGAATCGAGTCAGGGGAGCCTAATGATCTCAGGCACTTCAATAAGCCAGCATTGTGCACGACGACAAAGGATATTCATCTTATGAAAGGCAAAAACCACTACCCTGCCCATTTGTTGGGCTTGTAAAGCCAGTGCTCGAAAAATAGTATCCTAGAAGCTTGAAACATATGCCCGATTTCACTCACCAAAAGGATTTCGAGAATGAAAGGCCTCTCCCTTGCCCGCGTCGCGGGATTTGCTTTCCTTGCCGCGGCAACAGCCATGCCGGCCTTCGCCCAGGCAAAAACGCTGACCGTTTCCTGGTGGGGTTATAATGGCGAGAAGATGCAGGCCAACATCATCGAGCCTTTCAAGAAGATCTGCGACTGCGATGTGGTTTTCGAAACCGGCAACAATGCCGATCGCTTGAACAAGCTGAAGCTGCGCGGCGGCAAGGGCGTCGACGTCATCTATCTCACGGACAGCTATTCGCAGCTCGGCATCCAGCAGGGTCTCTTCCAGGAAGTCGACCGCAGCAAGATCCCGAACCTTGCCGATCTCTACGATATCGCCAAGGCGCCGCAAGGCAATTACGGCCCCGCCTACACGATCGGCCGCATTGGCATCGTCTACGATACGGCGAAGGTGAACCCGCCGATCACCTCCTGGAACGATCTGTGGCGCGACGACCTGAAGGGTGCAGTTTCGCTTCCCGGCATCACCACGACGGGTGGGCCGCTGACGGTGCTCCAAGCCGGCAAGCATGCAGGCGCCGATCCCTATGCCGATGCCGGCAAGGCGTTTGAGGCCATCGAGGCGCTGAAGCCGAATGTCGTCAAGAATTACAATACCGGCTCCGAGCTGGTGAACCTGATCTCGACAGGCGAGGCCAAGGTGGCGATAACGCAGGACTTCGTTCTGTCATCCCTGCGCGCGGCCGTCCCGACGATGGCCTGGGCTAACCTGAAAGAGGGCGATATCGCCGTCCTCAACACGGTCAATATTCCGAAGGGCTCGGAAAATGTCGAGCTTGCGCACCAGTTCATCAACTTCGTCCTGTCGAAGGATGTTCAGCAGGCGGAAGCCGAACAGGGCGTCGATGCCCCGGTCTCGACCAAGGTGGCGCTGCCACCGGAAAAGGCCAAGCTCTGGACCTACGGCGCCGAGATGATCGCCAAGCTCAGCCGGATCGACTATCAGAAGCTGATCGAAGCGCAATCGGACTGGGTCGATCGCTGGAACGAAATCTTCAGCATGTAACAGGGCATGCCGCACACTCCCGCGGCGTTCTCACGGAATTTAGTTGATGAAGCATTTGATGAAATGGGGTTTGGCGACGCCGGCGATCCTCGCCGTAACGCTCTTCCTGCTCGTTCCCGTTGTCATTACAATCGCGGCGACCTTCGGCGAACCCAAGGGGGTGTTTTCCCCCTATGTCGCTTTCTTCTCCAGCGGTTTTCGCCGAACTGTACTCTTCAGGACAATTGAGGTTGCTCTCGTTACGACGGCAATCTCGCTGCTTATCGGCTTCATCGCCGCCTATGTGATCGCGCAGATGCCGGGCCGCGCCAAGAGCGTGATGATCATCGCCGCCGTCTTTCCGCTGTTGACCGGCGTTGTCGTGCGCTCCTTTGCCTGGCTGATCATTCTTGGCAAGAACGGCATTCTCAACACTATTCTCCTGTCGATTGGTATCATCAGCGAGCCGCTCTCGATGCTCTATACCGAAGGCTCGGTCATCGTCGCGATGGTCTATCTCTTCGTGCCTTTGATGATCCTGACGCTCGTCGGCGTGCTCGAGGGCATACCGCAGGATCTTATTCAGGCGGCCACTTCGCTCGGCGCGACGCCGGCCGCGACCTTTCGCCAGGTCATCCTGCCGCTCGCAACACCCGGCCTCATCGTCGGCGCGGTGCTGGTTTTCACCGGCAGCTTCACCTCCTATGCCACGCCGCAGCTGCTCGGCGGCGAAAAGCAGATGATGATGGGCACGTTTCTCTATCAGCGCGCCATGGTCACCTTCGACTGGGTCGGCGCCTCGACGATCGCGGCCATCATGGTGGTGGTCACGATCGGTATTGTCGCAATCATGAGTCGTCTCGCACGACGGCTGAACCCGATGGCGGTATGACCATGGCAAGAACGGTCCATCCCGCGCTCATCGCTTTCACGGCCCTTGTCTTCCTGTTCCTACTGGCGCCGCTCGTCATCATCATCGGCGCCGCCTTCAGCGACACGACCTATCTCACCTTCCCGCCGCAGGGCCTGACGCTACACTGGTTCTCAAACATCTTTCAGGTCCAAGCCTTCCGCACGACGGCAATCACCAGCCTGGAGCTCGCTTTCCTCGGAACGGCACTTTCGCTGCTGATCGGCATTCCAGCGGCCTACGCCATCAGCCGCTACAGGGTCGAGCTGCCGCGCTGGCTTTCGACGCTCTTCGTGCTGCCGATCCTCGTTCCGGAAATCGTCTTCGGCTTCTCGCTGATGAAATCGATCACCATCGGGCTCGGGCTGCCGATCTTCCCGAGCCTCCTGATCGGCCATGCACTGCTGGTGCTGCCCTATTCGGTGCGCGTCGTCAGCGCCAGCCTCGCAAGTTTCGATTTCTCGATCGAGGAAGCCGCGATCAGCCTCGGCTGCCCGCCCCTGAAGACGTTTCTGACCGTGGTGCTGCCGAATATCCGAGCCGGTGTCATTGCCGCCTTCATTCTTGCTTTCATCACCTCGATCAACGATGTCTCGGTCTCTGTCTTCCTGACAGGCCCAGGCATCTCCACCCTTCCGATCCAGATTCTTGCCCATATGGAGCAGTTCTTCGACCCGACCATCGCCTCGGTTTCCGTGCTCTTGATGCTCGTGACCGTCGCCGTGATGGCGATCGTCGAAGTCACCCTGGGCCTCACCTTCCTGACAAAGTAGCCGCTCGTGACCGTATCGCTCTCCATCAACTCCATCAGTGCTCATTACGGCAAGACCGCCGTCCTGCAGGATCTTTCGCTTTCCGTCGCGGCCGGCGAGCTCGTCTCGCTGCTCGGCTCGAGCGGCTGCGGCAAGACGACGACGCTGCGGCTCGTTGCCGGCTTCCTGCAGCCGACGAGCGGCACGATCAAGCTCGGCGATCGCGATCTAACGACGCTGCCGGCGCACGCCAGAGATATCGGCCTGGTATTCCAGAACTATGCGCTCTTTCCGCATCTGACGGTGCTCGAGAATGTCGCCTTCGGCCTCAAGCAGCGCCGCATGCCGACGCAAGAGCGCAGGCAAAAGGCCACCGCCATGCTGGAGCGTGTCGGTCTTTCCGGCCTCGGCGACCGCTTGCCTCTAGCACTTTCCGGCGGCCAGAAGCAGCGTGTCGCGCTGGCGCGCGCCCTCGTCATCGAGCCGCCGCTCCTGATGTTCGACGAGCCGCTTTCCAATCTCGATGCGAAGCTCCGGATCGACATGCGCGTCGGGATCCGCCAGCTGCAGCGCGCCAACGGCACGACCTCGCTCTACGTGACGCACGATCAGGAGGAAGCCTTCTCGATCTCCGATCGCGTCGCCATCATGAATGCCGGCCGCATCATGCAGCTCGACACGCCCGAGACCCTCTACCGCAAGCCCGCCAACAGCTTCGTCGCCCGTTTTGTCGGCTTCGAAAACCTGCTGCCGTTGAAGGTCGTCGAGCGCCAAGACGCCTCCATCACAGCCGAGGTCACAGGCGGCGCAAGGATCATTCTATCGCAGGATGATTTCGGGCCGATTCCGGACAGTTTTGTTCTCGGCTGCCGCGCGGATGGGCTTTCGGTTCGGCGCGAAGGCAACGGCTTGCCTGCGGTTCTGGGAACACGCACTTATCTCGGCCGCGCCTATCAATATCAATGTGAGACGGCGGCCGGCACTATCGTCGCCAATGGCGCCTTGTCGGAGCCGATGGCTGCTGGAAGCAGCGCGGTGCTCGCGCCGGTGCCGGAGCAATGCTGTATTCTGGAGCCCGAAGGATAAGAGGCACCCGCTGGTCTAGCATCGCGATTGAAGCTGAGGCTTCGCGCGCTGGATATCTGATCTTTGTGATTGGAAAGTTTGGTTGCGGGGGCAGGATTTGAACCTGCGGCCTTCAGGTTATGAGCCTGACGAGCTACCGGGCTGCTCCACCCCGCGTCACCAGCGTAAACCGCAGAGCGGTTTATCGCGCGTGAGCAAACTCGCAGAGTTTGTCTCACCACAGCAAGTTGGTTTACCAACTTGCGTCATCCGAGCAAATCCGCAGGATTTGTCTCGTGTTAGGCGGGTACCTTTTCGGGGTTAACCCACCTTGAACATCTGTTTTCAGAAGCGACAAAGGCCGCGTTAGCGGCCTATTGTAACACGGCTTGGCCGTATTTCAGAGTGTGACGAGAAGATTTTGTGACGCATAAACCGCTGAAGCGGTTTAGCGTGGAGGCATAAATTGCTTGGCAATTTAGCCCGGAGGCATAAATCGATTTCATCGATTTAGCCTGAGTTGCGTTTGGCAGACCTGGCAGCGACCTACTCTCCCGCGTCTTAAGACGAAGTACCATGGGCGCAGGGGCGTTTCACGGCCGTGTTCGGAAAGGGAACGGGTGCAGCCACCCCGCCATAACCACCAGGTCGGCAAAGCGCAACTTGTTAGTCCATGCGGAACGCATGGACTAACAAGTTGCTCTTTCTGGGCTGATATGCCTTTCCTTCTCGCTCGTCGCTCGAAGGGGACATCAGCCGCCCATACGGAGGCCTGTTGTTCATGCTTATGCATGGACATTTTGAGAAGCTGGATTTTTTTATTTGAACACGTCTTGGATGCTACGCAGAGGCGACTATTGCCTACTGCCTACATCCTATTGCCTCATCAAACTTGTTTGATGAGCACTGGCAATGGGAACGATCAAGCCAATCGAGCTATTAGTACCGGTAAGCTTCATGCGTTGCCGCACTTCCACACCCGGCCTATCAACGTGGTCGTCTTCCACGGCTCTGATAGGGAACACTCGTTTCCAGGTTGGTTTCCCGCTTAGATGCCTTCAGCGGTTATCCATTCCATATATAGCTACCCTGCTATGCCCTTGGCAGGACAACAGGTCCACCAGAGATATGTCCATCCCGGTCCTCTCGTACTAGGGACAGATCCTGTCAATATTCCTACACCCACGGCAGATAGGGACCGAACTGTCTCACGACGTTCTGAACCCAGCTCACGTACCGCTTTAATTGGCGAACAGCCAAACCCTTGGGACCTGCTCCAGCCCCAGGATGCGATGAGCCGACATCGAGGTGCCAAACAACCCCGTCGATATGGACTCTTGGGGGTCATCAGCCTGTTATCCCCGGCGTACCTTTTATCCGTTGAGCGATGGCCCTTCCACACGGGACCACCGGATCACTATGACCGACTTTCGTCTCTGCTCGACTTGTCAGTCTCGCAGTCAGGCGGGCTTATGCCATTGCACTCGACGACCGATTTCCGACCGGTCTGAGCCCACCATCGCGCGCCTCCGTTACTCTTTCGGAGGCGACCGCCCCAGTCAAACTACCCACCATACACTGTCCCGGATCCGGATAACGGACCGCGGTTAGACATCCATGACGATAAGGGTGGTATTTCAAGGATGGCTCCACAAGAACTGGCGTCCCTGCTTCAAAGCCTACCACCTATCCTACACATGCCGACACGAATGCCAGTGTAAAGCTATAGTAAAGGTGCACGGGGTCTTTCCGTCTGACCGCAGGAACCCCGCATCTTCACGGGGAATTCAATTTCACTGAGTCTATGTTGGAGACAGCGGGGAAGTCGTTACGCCATTCGTGCAGGTCGGAACTTACCCGACAAGGAATTTCGCTACCTTAGGACCGTTATAGTTACGGCCGCCGTTTACTGGGGCTTCGATTCAGAGCTTGCACCCCTCCTCTTAACCTTCCAGCACCGGGCAGGCGTCAGACCCTATACGTCGTCTTGCGACTTCGCAGAGCCCTGTGTTTTTGGTAAACAGTCGCTACCCCCTGGTCTGTGCCACCCTCACATGCTTGCGCATATAAGGGTCACGCTTCTTCCGAAGTTACGCGTGCAATTTGCCGAGTTCCTTCAACATAGTTCTCTCAAGCGCCTTGGTATACTCTACCTGACCACCTGTGTCGGTTTCGGGTACGGTCTATACGGTGGAGCTATTTCCTGGAACCGCGTCCCCGCCCACACAATCCAATAAGTGTGAACAAGTTAAGCAATCCGTCACTACCACCAGGCCCACGAATATTAACGTGGTTCCCATCGACTACGCGTGTCCGCCTCGTCTTAGGGGCCGGCTAACCCTGCTCAGATTAACTTTAAGCAGGAACCCTTGGTCTTTCGGCGAGAGGGTCTCTCACCCTCTTTATCGTTACTCATGTCAACATTCGCACTTCCGATACCTCCAGGGCCCCTCACGGGTACCCCTTCATCAGCTTACGGAACGCTCCGCTACCACTCCTCAAAGAGGAATCCTCAGCTTCGGTGCATGGCTTCAGCCCCGTTACATTTTCGGCGCAAAGACCCTTGACTAGACCAGTGAGCTGTTACGCTTTCTTTAAATGATGGCTGCTTCTAAGCCAACATCCTGGTTGTTTTGGGATCCTCACATCCTTTCCCACTTAGCCATGACTTGGGGACCTTAGCTGGAGGTTAGGGTTGTTGCCCTTTTCACGACGGACGTTAGCACCCGCCGTGTGTCTGCCTGATAGTACTCCCCGGTATTCGGAGTTTGGTTAGGATCAGTAAGACGGTGAGTCCCCATAGCCCATCCAGTGCTCTACCCCCGGGGGTATTCGTCAGACGCTCTACCTAAATAGATTTCGCGGAGAACCAGCTATTTCCGAGTTTGATTGGCCTTTCACCCCTAGCCACAAGTCATCCCAATCTATTGCAACAGATGCGGGTTCGGTCCTCCAGTTGGTGTTACCCAACCTTCAACCTGCTCATG